>SVKN01000042.1 GCA_015068445.1 Oscillospiraceae bacterium
GAAAGCACAGGATCATCGCCGGGATGACCAAAATCAGGTTCAGGCTGCGCAGCCTGACGCCGCCCACCTGCGTTTCCTCCCGTTCGGGCTCCATACAGATCGACCTCCCTTGAGTACAAAATGGGATACGCTTCTAATATAATATTGTATAAGATTTCCGGCCGGCGGTCAAGCGGGCGGAAAAAATCGCAGGGGCGGGACGTTATCACACTATTGTCACGAATGAAGTCAAATAGTACAAACTTTTGCCCGTTATTTTGGCCTTGAGCGTCGAAAAGGGGATTGTTTTGTTCGTTTTTTCAAGGTATAATATCTTTGAATCAGTATCGGAGCAAGGAGGTGAGACCGTTGGCATACAGAAGACTGGGCGAGCTGCTGGTAGCGGCAGGCGCCATCACGGAGGAAGAGCTGGAGCGCGGCCTCGCCCTGCAGAAGGGGACGAAGGACCGTCTCGGCACGGTGCTGATCGCCAACAACATCATCACCGAGGACGAGCTGATCACCGCCCTGCAGATGCAGCTGGGCATCGAGTTCGTCGATCTGACCCG
This sequence comes from Oscillospiraceae bacterium, assembly GCA_015068445.1. Lineage (GTDB taxonomy): Bacteria > Bacillota > Clostridia > Oscillospirales > Butyricicoccaceae > RGIG1902. The sequence continues at coordinate 549 of SVKN01000042.1, forward strand.
CGTCAACATCCCCACGGAGCTGGCGCAGACGGTGCCGCACAGCATCGCCCGGCAGTACCAGGTGGTGCCGGTGCGCGTGGTCAAGGACGAGCTGTTCCTGGCCATGGCCGACCCGCTGAACTTCTACGCCGTGGAGGAGGCCCGCAAGGCCGCCCGCAAGAAGATCGTCCCCATGGTGGCCACCGCCGCCGCCGTGGAGCGCGCGATCCGCGTGCTGTACGGCAGCGAGGGCGCGGCCCGCGCCATCGAGGAGATGAAGCGGGAGTTCGCTGCCTCCGGCGAGCAGTATCCCGACGCCGCCTTCGTTTCCAACCGGCTGGATGAGGACCTGGTCAACAGCGCCCCCACCATCCGTCTTGTCAACAGCATCCTGGAGCGCGCCATCACCGAGCGCGCCTCCGATATCCATATCGAGCCCCGGGAGGAGGACATGCAGGTCCGCATGCGCGTGGACGGCCGCATGCGCGACATCCTCACGGTCCCCAAGGACCTGCAGGGCTCCGTCATCTCCCGCGTCAAGATCATGTCCGGCATGGACATCGCCGAGCGCCGCGTCCCGCAGGACGGCCGCTTCAACGTCCGCGTCAAGGAGAAGGACATCGACCTCCGCGTCAGTACGCTGCCCACGGTCTACGGCGAGAAGATCGTCGCCCGACTGCTGGATAAAAGCGGCGGCGCCGTCACGCCGGAGGCCATCGGTCTGGAGGGCGAGGACCGGAAGAAGTTCGACCAGATGCTCAGGCTGACCAACGGCGTCCTGCTCATCGTCGGCCCCACGGGCTCCGGCAAGACGACGACCATGTACACCATGATCAATAAGCTCAACACCCGCGAGGTCAACCTCATCACGCTGGAGGACCCCGTGGAGTACAACATCGGCGGCGTCAACCAGGTCCAGATCAACGAGCGCACGGGCCTCACCTTCGCAAGCGGCCTGCGCGCCATCCTCCGTCAGGACCCCGACATCATCGCCGTGGGCGAGATCCGCGACGGCGAGACTGCCGAGATCGCCATGCGCGCCGCCATCACGGGCCATATCGTCCTGTCCACGGTCCACACCGGCGACGCCGTCGGCGCCATCGAGCGTCTGGAGGACATCGGCGTGGAGCCTTACCTCATCGGCTCCGCATTGCGCGGCGTCATCTCCCAGCGCCTGGTGCGCCGGGTGTGCCCCCGCTGCCGCGTCGGCTACGAGCCCACGGACGAGGAGCTGGCCGATCTGGGCGTCAAGCGCCGCCCCGGCATGAAGTTCTGGCGCGGCGAGGGCTGCCCCGATTGCTTCAATACCGGCTACCACGGCCGCATCGCCGTGTTCGAGATGCTCCCCGTCAACCGCCAGCTCCGCCGCCTCATCAGCAGCGGCGCCACCCGCGATGAGATCGAGGACTCCCTGCAGGGCACCGGCTTCACCACCCTGCGTGACAACGTCCTCCGCCTGGTCGAGGACGGCACCACCTCCGTCGAGGAGGCGCTGAGAGTCACCAACGAGGTGGAGTAAGCCCTTAATTGACAATTGACAATTGACAATTGCGGAGTCGGCCTTTGGCCGACGGATTCAATGCATAGGGGGCTGCCCCCCATCATACCGGTTTTCTGCATATTCCCGGATATGCTGAAAATACAGACGAACCCCGGCGTCTCCCGGACGCCGGCAAGAAAAGAAAGACCATAAATCCGAAAGGAGAAAATCACTATGAGAAAGAATAAGGGCTTTACCCTTGCCGAGCTGCTGATCGTCGTTGCGATCATCGCTGTTCTGGTTGCTATTTCTATTCCTATCTTCACCACGAAGCTGGAGAAATCCCGCGAGGCTACTGACCTGGCCAACCTCCGCGGCGCTTATGCCGAGCAGGTCGCCAATCTGCTTGATTGGGACGGCACCTCTGCGATTGCGGATATTACGATCACTGCCAAGCAGACCCAGGATAAATGGCAGACCTACGGCGATGCTGCGACAGCCAGCATCGGCAATGAAACGTGGGGCAAGGTCGAAGTCCCGTGCTCCACTTCTTCCTGGACTGTTTCTGTCGATACCGATACCAACACGGTTTCGATCGACGACTAATTGTTTTACCCTCCGCCGTCCCGGCGACCGGGAGATGCCCGGGACGGCGCCGTTCCAACTGAAACACGCATGAGCGAAACACAGGGCTCTGCCTACGCATGCAGGGCGGAGCCCTGATTTTTGCCCATGACGAACCGCTGTGTCCTTCTGCCCGCGCGCCGCAGGGCGCGGATCTGCCTCTCCGGAGGCTCTTTTCAATAAAGGAGAATCCCTATGATGACCATCGACGAACTGGTGACCAGGGCCCGGCTGGACGGCGCGTCCGACGTGCACCTCATCTGCGGCCTGCCGCCCAAATACCGCCGCGACGGTCAGATCGAGGATATGTGCTCCGACGTGCTGACCCCCGACGACTGCGTGAGCGCGGCCAAGTGGCTGGCGGGCGCGCAGTATGCCGAAATGGAGCAGATCGGCGAGCTTGACCTGGCCGGGACCTACGGCGGCAGCCGCTGCCGCGTCCATCTGTTCCGGCAGCAGGGCGTGCCCTCCGTGGCGCTGCGCCTGCTGCGCGAGACGATCCCCGCCCTGGGCTCGCTGGGCCTGCCCCCCGCGGCGCTGACGCTGACGGAGCTGCACAAGGGCATCGTCCTCGTCACGGGCGAGACCGGCTCCGGCAAGTCCACCACCCTCGCTGCCATGCTCGACGCGATCAACCACACGCGGAAGGCCCACATCGTCACGCTGGAGGACCCCGTGGAGTATCTCTATAAGCCCGACAAATGCGCCATCAACCAGCGCGAGGTGGGCCGCGACACCCGCAGCTTTTCCGACGGCCTGCGCGCCAGCCTCCGCGAGGACCCCGACGTGATCCTCATCGGCGAGATGCGCGACAGGGACACCATCGAGACGGCCATCACCGCCGCCGAGACGGGCCACCTCGTCTTTGGCACCCTGCACACGGGCAGCGCCTCCGACGCCGTGGACCGCATCGTGCAGGTGTTCCCCGCCGATATGCAGACCCAGATCAGGCTCCAGCTCAGCATGACGCTGGAGGCCGTGCTGACCCAGCAGCTGGTGCTGAAAAAGGGCGGCGGCCGCGCCCTCGCCTGTGAGATGATGGTCGTCACCGACGCCGTCCGCAACCTCATCCGCGCCGGCAACACCCCCCAGATCGCCAACGCCATCGCCACCTCCGCCGCCCTCGGCGGCCAGACGATGGACCAGGCCCTGGTCAAGCTCGTCCGCAGCGGCACGATCACAAGAGACACCGCCCTCCAGTACGCCAGAGAAAAGGACTACGTCAAAAAATACGCGATGTAGCGCCGCTGACAGATCTTCACCGCAGGAGGTGAACACATGGTCACATACAAATATCAGGCGCTGTCCCGGGACGGGGAGAAGGTCTCGGGGATCGTCGAGGGGTTCAACGAGCTTGACGCGGTGGAGCGCATCAAGCAGACCTGCGACGTGGTGCTCAAGCTCACCGAGGTCCGGGAAAAGGGCCCCGGCCTGCTGAACATGGAGCTGGGCGGCAACCGCCTGGACCCCAAAGCGTTCACGGTCATGTGCAGCCAGTTCGCCATCATCCTGCGTTCGGGCATCCCCATCGCCCGCACCGTCCACCTGATCGCCGACAAGATGACCAACCGCCCCCTTAAGCGCATGCTGGAGCAGGTGGCGGACGACGTGGAGGCCGGCCGGAGCATCTCCGCCAGCTTCGCCGAGCGCGGCGACCGCCTGCTGCCCACCACCTTCGTGGAGACCATCCGCGCGGGCGAGGAGTCGGGCAGCCTCGATCTCGCCTTTGAAAACATGTACCGCCACTTCGACAAGCAGGTGAAGATGCGCGGCAAGGTGCGCTCGGCGCTGGCGTATCCGGCGTTCGTGCTGGCCATCGCCGTCGCCGTCGTCATCGTGCTGATGGTCAAGGTGGTGCCCGTGTTCACCGATATTTTCGCCAGCTACGGCAGCGAGCTGCCGCTGATCACCCGCATCCTCATCGACATTTCCGAGTTTTTCCGCAAATACATCCTGCTGATCCTCGGCGTTCTGGCCGCTGCGTTCATCGCGCTCAAGCTCTACGGCAACACGGAGCAGGGGCGCATCAACCTGGCGAAGCTCCAGCTGTCGCTGCCCGTGCTGGGCAACATCTTCGAGCTCAACGCCGCCAGCCAGTTCGCCAACGCCATGACCACCATGCTCTCGTCCGGCCTGCCCATGACGAAGTCCATCTCCATCACCGCCAGGGTCCTCGACAACTACTACATCAGTCAGGAGACCGGCAAGCTCACCGGCAAGCTGGAGGAGGGCCGCTCCCTGGGCGCCAGCATGCGCGAGGCCGCCGTCATGCCCGATATCCTCGTGGATATGGTCGCCGTGGGCGAGGAGACCGGCGAGCTGGAGCGCACCCTCGACACCGTCGCCGGGTATTACGACACCGAGCTGGAGATGGCCACCACCAGCGCCATCAACAAGCTGGAGCCCGCCATCCTCATCGGCCTCGCCCTCATCGCCGGCTTCATCGTCATCGCCGTCTACATCGCCATGTTCGAGATGTACAACGTGATGTAAAAAGCCTCCCTCTTCAGTCGCCTTCGGCACCAGTTCCCCCGTCGTGGGAGCCTCAGGAAAAGCCTCCCCAACGGGGGAGGGGGACCGCGAAGCGGTGGAAGGGGGCGCGCGGCAGCGCGTAATGAATGCCCTTGACCGGTCGGCGCAGAACAAGTCCCCGGCAGCGGCAGAGAAACGGGCGCAGGCGAAAAGGAAGGATAAATACCCGCTGACGCGGTCCCCCTTCAGTCGCCTTCGTCGCCAGCTCCCCCGCAGGGGGAGCCTTTGAAAAGAGCTTCCCAACGGCCGGAGCAAGCGTACTCAAGCGCGGGGGAGCCTTTAGAGGTGAACCATGTACACACCCAACACACGCGGGGTGGCGCGGGCGGTCTGGCTGGCGGCGGCTTTGGCGCTGGTCATGCTGATCGTCGTGCTGACGCCCTGGGCAATGCAATATTACGACCGGCTGCAGGCGGTGAACTGCATGCAGTCGCTTGACAGCGCCGCGCGGGAGCTGGCGGTGGACTTTCTGGCCGTCAACGACCGCCCGACGGCCAAGGAGGCCAAGGAGCTGGCCGCCGCGGCCATGGACGGCTGGGACGACATCTGTCCCGCCGGCGGCAGCGTCTACGTGGTGCCCGGCGACGAAGGGCTGCCCTGGGTCCTCGTCTGCGGCATCCACGGCGCGGACCGCCGCCAGGTGGTGCGCCTCAACGCCTCCAACGTCCGCGAGATGGTGGAGGACGCCCTGTTCGAGGGCCGCCGCCGCGGCCGCACGCCCACGGACCTGACCGTGGAGCTCAACGGCAAGGACCTGACCGTGACGCTGCTGCAGGAGCCCAACCGCCTGCGCACGGGCACCGATTCCAACATCGACTACAAGGGGACCGTCGCGTTCTACACCGCCGACCCGTCGTCGCACGTCTCCTGGCTCGTCTACGCCGAGCCCGACTACGCCGCCGTCTGGCGCGCGGACGACGGCTGGACCGGCGACAGCTACGCCGCGGAGGTGAACCCATGATCCTGTATGAAGACAAGGGCCTGCTGGCCTACGCCGTCGTCATGGCGGCGATCCTCGGCGCGGTGCTGGGGTCCTTCCTCAACTGCACCGCCTGGCGCATCGCCCACGGCGAAAAGTGGACCTCCGGCCGCAGCCATTGCCCCTCCTGCGGTCACGAGCTGGGTGTGCGGGACCTGTTCCCGATCCTCAGCTGGGTCCTTCTGAAGGGCAAATGCCGCTACTGCGGCGCGAAGGTCTCGGCCCGCTACCCGCTGACGGAGGCGTTCTTCGCCCTCGTCACCGTGACGTGCCTGCTGAAGGACGGGCTGACGCTCCTGTTCGTCCGCGACATGATCTTCCTCAGCTGCCTGTTCTGCCTGTCGCTGGTGGACCTGGACAGCTACATCATCCCCGACGGCTGCCACGTGATCTCGATCCTGGCCTGGATGCTCTACCTGCCGTTCTCCGGCTGGAGCGGACAGAAGATCCTGATCGACTTTCTGGCGGCGGTGATCTTCGGGGGCGGCGTGCTGCTGATCGCGCTGATCATGGATAAGATCCTGAAAAAAGAGAGCCTGGGCGGCGGCGACGTCAAGCTGTTCGCCGTCATGGGCCTGTATCTCGGCCTGGCCGGGAGCCTGTTCGCCATGATGCTGGCCTGCGTGCTGGGCCTGCTGCTGGCGCTGGTGCGGCGGGGGGAGAACGGCCGCATCCCCTTCGGCCCGGCCATCGCGGCGGCCACGGCGGTGATGCTGCTGTTCGGCAGCCCGCTGGTGGACTGGTATATGAGCCTTCTGGGATGACGAGAAGGAGGTAGTGAAATGGCAAAAACGATACTGGGGATCGACGTGGGCTACGATCAGCTGAAGCTGGCGCTGGTCAGCGGCGGCGAGGTGCTGAAGACCGCGTCCGCGCCCATGCCCTCCAAGCTGGTGCGCGAGGGCCGCGTCGTCTCCGCCGAGACCATGGCCGAGCTGATCCGCGACGCCATGAAGAAAAACAACATCCGCTGCGCCCGGGCGGCGCTGGCGCTGCCCAACGAGGCGGTCTTCGTCCGCAACGTCACCGTCCCGCGCATGACGGCCGACCAGCTGATGTATAACCTGCCCTACGAGTTCCGCGACTACATCACCGACGAGCTGAAGAACTACGTCTTTGACTACGCCATGATCTCCACGCCTGAGGAGCTGGCCGCGCCGGCCCCGAAGGACGAGGATGAGGACGAGGTCACCGGCGGCATGGAGCTCATGGCCGTGGCCGCGCCCGTGTCGCTGATGGAGGAATCCCGGGACTGGCTGCGCAAGGCCGGGCTCAAGCTGGTCAAGGCCGCGCCCGTGGTGTCGTCCTACATCAGCCTGATCCGCCGTCTGGACGAGCATAAGCGCTGCCCCGAGTACTGCGTGCTCGATCTGGGGTACAACGCCATCCGCATGTATATGTTCGTGGGGGACCGCCACGCGGCCACCCGCGTGCTGGAGATGGGCATGTCCGGCGTGGACGACGTCATCGCCGAGGCGTGGAACGTGGACGTGCATCTGGCCCATACTTATTTATTGACGAATTACGAGAACTGCCAGCAGAGCGAGGCCTGCCGCGGCGCGTTCAACAACATCGCCGTGGAGCTGATGCGGGCGCTGAACTTCTACCGGTTCAGCAACCCCGACAGCCGCCTTTCGGACGTGTTCCTCTGCGGCGGCGGCGTGTTCATCCCCGCCCTGGGGGAGGCCATCGCCGAGAATCTCGACATGACGGTCCATGCCGCCGACGAGCTGACGCCTGCCGGCGTCGGCCTGCACGAGAGCATCCTGATGCTGCAGGCCATCGGCGCGGCGCTGGAGTAGGGGAGGGGAGCGATTTTTATGGCAACCATGACGAAAAAGACCGCCTCCCGCACGCCCCGGAAGCCGGGGCTCGGCCGCCTGCCCGTCAAGCGCGACATCAACCTGGCCGCCGTGGGCGTCAAGCCCATCAATATGATGATCGCCATCCCGGCCATCGCGCTGATCATCCTCGGCGCGATCCTGCTGAGCAAGGTGGCCGTGGTGGACCGCTATATGGCCGTCGCACGGGCCGAGGGCGAGGTCAACGAGCTGCGCCGCAGGCTTGACGAGAGCTATGCCCAGATCGATTCCTACGGCGAGCTGTCAAGCCGCTACGCCCATTACACCTACTCCGACATGACCCGCGAGGAGCTGGAGCGCGTGGACCGCATCGACGTCATCGACATGATCGACAAGGTCGTGCTGGGCGACGCCGACATGCCCGCCTGGTCCGTCACGGGCGACCAGCTGACGCTGACCGTCCGCGCCCGGAGCCTCAGCGCCGTCAACGCCATCGCCCAGCAGCTGATGCAGGAGCCCATCGTCAACTACTGCTCCGTGGCCGCAGCCGCCACGGGCAGCGACTTCAACCGCTATTACGTCAGCGACCCCGAGGACGACGGCTGGGTCACAGCCCAGGTGACCGTCATCCTCAACAGCGCACTGGAGGTGACGAACCGATGAAGCTCCTCAGCCGTGATTTCACCCTCCGGGAAAAGATCCTCCTGCTGCTGCTCAGCATCTTCCTGCTGGGGCTGCTGTATTACCACTTCGTCGACGAGCCCGTCCGCGCCGATCTCGCCACGGCCGCCAGCGAGAAGGCCGCGCTGGAGATCGAGCTGGGCGCCGTGGAGCAGAAGGTCGCCCAGCTGGAGCGCATGAAGAAGGAGATCGACGATCAGGCCGACAATTCCTTCGTCAGCTTCATGCCCAGCTACAACAACAGCGGCGCCGTCAACCTGCTGCTCAACGACGTTTTGGGCGACCTGGGGTACTACATCACGTTCTCCAACGTCACCCGAAGCGGCAACCAGATCCGGCGCAGCATCTCCCTGCAGTTCTCCGCCCCCGATTACCGCACCGTGGAGAGCGTCCTGTCCCGCCTGACCAGCGCCCAGTTCCGCTGCCTCATCGAGGACGTGGCCTGCACCACCGTCAACACCCGCTCCGCCCGCGGCGACGACCGCGCCAGCGTCAACGTCAACGCCACCGTCACCTTCTACGAGACCATGGTCGACGGCACCGCCGACGCCGGCCTCCCCGAGGAAAAAGCCGTAGAGAAATAACCCCGCATCATTATAAAAAAAGCCGCCGCAAGGCGGCTTTTTTGTGTGCCCGGGGCGGATGGCATTTCCAGATATCAGAGAAATCATTTGAGGATTACCGTCGCTTACGGCAAAAGCCCGCCGACGGCGAAGAGACCCGCACCTGCGCCCGCTGCGGCGAGACCGAGACGAGACCCATCCCCGCCCTGGGCCACGAGCATACGCTGACGAAGACCGACCGGGTCGAGCCCACCTGCACCGAGGAGGGCACGGAAGCGTACTGGACCTGCACCGCCTGCGGCAAGCTGTTCTCCGACGAGGACGGCAAGACCGAGATCGAGGCCCCCGCGGCCATCGCCGCCCTGGGCCACGACTGGAACGCCTGGGTCACCACCCGCGAGCCCACCGCCACCACAGACGGCGAGCAGACCCGCACCTGCGCCCGCTGCGGCGCCACCGAGACCCGCGTCCTGGCCGCCACCGGCGACGATGACGACGATGACGACGATATCGGCGGCGGCACCGCGCCCATCGTAATCCGCGATCCCGACGTCCCGCTGTCCGGCCCCACCACCAAGGTCAGCGGCCTGAACACCGTGGACCATATGGCCTACGTCATCGGCTTTGAGGACGGCACCGTCCGTCCCGACAACCTGATCAGCCGCGCCGAGACAGCGACGATGCTCTATCGTCTGCTGACCCCGGAGCGCCGCGACCAGATCTTCACCGCCTCCGCGGGCTTCACCGATGTGACCCCGGAGCTGTGGTACAACAAGGCAGTCGCGTCCCTGACCCGCGGCGGCTATATCAACGGCTATGAGGACGGCACCTTCCGTCCCGATCAGGCCATCAGCCGCGCCGAGGCCATGGCGATCCTGAACCGCGTTCTGGATCGCGGCGTCGAGGGCGAGCCCGCGCTCGAGGGCATCCGCACCTTCCCGGACAACGTGAAGGACATGTGGTACTACTTCGAGGTCATCGAAGCCTCCAACGACCACGGTCATAAGGGCCAGCGCCCCAACGAGACCTGGGTCGCCAAGGACTTCAGCACCGGCTACGATATCGACTACTACGAGCGTCCGTAACGAATAACAATGAAACGAGCCCGGATCGAAGGATCCGGGCTCGTTTTTTGCGCCGCAGGGGAGAGGTCAATGGCTTTTCCGGGCAGCAAAAAAAGCCCCGCCTGTCGGCGGGGCCGTGGAGCAGGTGATGGGAATCGAACCCACGCAACCAGCTTGGGAAGCTGGGGCACTGCCATTATGCAACACCTGCGTCTTTGAGTATTATAGCATGATTAGCCCCCGTTTTCAAGTGCTTTTTGGCGGGCAGGGCAGATGTCCCTGTGACGTCCTGGCTCCCTCTCCGAGGGAGCTGTCAAACGGCAGAGCCGTTTGACTGAGGGAGTTGCCGCGGGGTGATCGCGTTTCCGGGGCGGCTCTAAGCCCGGGGCAACTCCTTCCACCGCTGACGCGGTCTCGGGGTCCCCGCAAAAAGGTCTTCTTTTGCGGGGTGAGTACCCCTCCCTATTCCGCGCGAAAGGCTCAGCCGCAGGCTGAGACACGCGTGTTCAGACAAAGAGGGAGGCTAAGCTGACGGGGCCGTGATGTGCGCCGACCGGCCGGGCGACCACGAAACGGAAGCGTGATCAAGGGCCGATGTGTCATCGGCCCCTACGACGACCAGTGTCCGGGGCTGTGATGTGCGCGGGCCAGTTTCTCTCCCTCAGTCTGCTTCGCAGACAGCTCCCCCTGGGAGGGAGCCTTTCATGCCGCGCAGCGGCGGTATCCGATGCGCCGCAGGCACAACAACTGTCAACTGTCAATTCGCCCTTCAATGAAAGGGCCGCCTTTCGGCGGCCCTTACTTACTCTTTTTTCTTGTGCGTTTTCAGGTAATTCTTGACGCCGTCCATGCGGCGGTCGAGCTCGGCGCTGATGTCGGCGCATTCCTTGAGCTCCCGGGCGATGTCGGGGGTGAAATTGCCCTCCTTTTTGTAGCGGAGCTGATGCTCCAAGCTGGCCCAGCAGTCCATGGCGATGGTGCGCAGCTGGATCTCCACCCGCATGATCCGCTTCTCGTGGACGAGGAAAATGGGCACGGCGACGATGAGGTGGAGGCTGCGGTAGCCGTTTTCCTTGGGGTTCTCGATGTAGTCCTTCCGCTGCAGCAGCGTGACGTCGTCCTGCTTGAGCAGGGCGTCGGCAAGACGGTAGACGTCCTCGGGGAACGAGCAGACGACGCGGATGCCCGCGATGTCGTTGAGGTTCTCCTCGATGGCCTCCAGCGTCATGGGCAGGCCCCGCCGCCTGAGCTTGTCGATGATGCTGCCGGGGCTCTTGAGGCGCGTTTTGATGGAGCTGATGGGGTTGCGGTCGTACTGGAGCGACAGTTCCTCGTCCAGCACGTTGAACTTCGTCTCGATCTCCATCATGGCGCATCGGTAGTAGGCCATCAGCCGCTCGTACTCCCGCAGATAGGGCCGCACCTGATCTGCGGACCCGGCGTCGTACAGGCCCTGCATGCGCTGGGCGAACAGCTCGAAGTTGAGCTCGCGTTCCTTCATGGTATTCACTCCTCCGGGATATTCTGACTGCATCATATCACATCGCGGGGGAAAGTCAAGGCGGCTCCATTTTTTGCTTCAAACCGGCGGGAAAACATGGTATAATAAGATATCAATCATTCACAGGAGCGAACAGGCATGAGCATCGATCGACTGGTCCCCGGGGACCGCATGGACGGATTTTATCTGCTGCAGAGCGCGGCGCCGCGCACCACGGCCAACGGGCGGCCCTTCCTCACCGTGACGCTGGCGGACCGCACGGGGTCCATCGACGGGCAGGTGTGGGACTACGCCGGGCCGCTGGGCCCGCAACACACGGGTCAGGCCGTGAAGGTCCGCGGTTCCGTGGGCGAGTACCGCGGCGCGCGGCAGGTGACCGTGGAGCGCATCCGTCTGGCCTTCCAGAGCGATGGCTACGACCCCTCGGAGCTGATCCCCACGGCCCCCATCGACGCGGACGACGCCTGGAACGAGCTGCTGGAGCTGGCCGGGACCATCCGGGACGAGCATTACGCCGCCGTGTGCCGCACGATGCTGGAGCGCTTCGGCCCCCGGGTCCGGGTGATCCCCGCCGGGAAGAGCGTCCACCACGCCTTCCGCCACGGCCTGCTGATGCACACGCTGAACATGGCCCGGGCCGCAGATTTCCTGGCGGACCTTTATTACGCCGTCATCGACCGCGATCTGCTGCTGTGCGGCACGATCCTCCACGACTTCGCCAAGAACATGGAGTTCGACCTGTCGCCCCTGGGCGTCGTGACGGATTATTCGGTGAAGGGTCAGCTGCTGGGGCATCTGGTCATGGGCGCCGAGGAGGTGGGGAAGGTGTGCCGGGAGCTGAACGTCCCCGACGAGAAGGAGACGCTGCTGAAGCATCTGCTGCTGAGCCACCACGGCGAGCCCGCCTTCGGCGCGGCCGTGCTGCCCCAGACCGCCGAAAGCGAGCTGCTGAGCTACATCGACATGATCGACAGCCGCATGGAGATCTACCGCGAGACCTTCGAGGAGACGCCCGTGGGCGCGTTCAGCAAGCGCGTGTTCGCGCTGGACCGCCGCGTGTATAACCACGGCCTGCCCCCGGAGGAGGATCCGGCGCAATAAGCTGTTGACCGCACCCCGGGTGGGGTGTACAGTATAGATAAAGAACGATCGATGGGAGGACTGCAATATGAAGAGACGTATATTGGTGCTGACGCTGGCGCTGGCCCTGGGGCTTTTGTGCCTGTCGGCGGCCCCCGCCATGGCGGCCGAGGTCTCGGCGCGTCTGGACAGCGGAAACGCCGCATGGGAGGGCGCTGTCGAGAGCCTGCATTATGAGCGCCTGTTTTTCACCGTGGACGGCGAGGAAACGCTCGTCAGCGACGACGCGTTCACCGTCACATGCGACCTGGGACAGGTCGAGCCCGACGGCTCCTATTACCGCTGGGTCACGCGGGGCTGCCTGCCCGGCACGGGCACGCTGACGATCACGCGCAGGGCGGACGGCCTGTCGGCGACGATCCCGCTGCACACGACGATGCCCTACGGCGATTTCCAGATCTTCACGAGGCCCGAGCGGTCGGAGGACTGCTACGTCGGCTGGAACGGCGGCACCGTCAACTTCAAGACGTTCGGCCGCACCTATTACGTCCTGCTGCCGGACACCTCGTATGACGATTATACGCTCGTCTCCGTTGACTGCGTGAACGGCGACGGCGACGTCATCACCGCGAGCAAATACGACGACAAGACCGTCAGGCTGGAGCTGGGCGACGAGATCACCCGGGGCGGCTGGAAGGTCAATGTGGAGCTGACGGTGAAGGATACCGACGGCGAGGAGGGTTACCGCAGCTTCACCTTCTGCTTCTCCGACGGCAAAACGCTGACCATGCTGGACACCGACGAGCTCTCCAGCGAGCAGCAGTATTATGAGGCGGGCGGCGGCATGTACCTCCGTCTGGCCAGAGACCGCACCGAGGAGATCACCTCCGACCGGTACGACCTGTCCGTTGAAGGCGACGTCGGCACCGCGGCATGGGACGAAGGCGGAACGGGCCTCAACTGGCAGCAGGGCGGCCTGCCCGGCAGCCGCGGCTTCCTCGTCGCAACAGACAAGGAGACGGGCGACGAGTACACCTACCGCATCGCCGTCACGCTGCCTTATGAGGCGTGGTTCACGGCGGAGGAGTACGCCGTGGAGAACTTCGCCTTCACCAAGGACTATCAGGGCGGCGTCCCCTACGGCGAGCGCCGGTACTGGCTGCTGCAGGAGGAGGGCCGCTACGATTACTATACCGTCACCGACTTCACCCTGGAGGGCGACCCCGCCGTCACGGCGGAGAAGACCGGGAACGACCGCGGCCTGAAGCTGGTCATCGCGCCCGAGGCCACGGGCGCCCACCGCGTCAGGCTGAGCGTCACCTGGCAGCAGCATTACAAGGGCCCGGACGGAGAGGTCGTCGACTTCGACCCCTATTCCGAGAACCTCGAGGTGCTGTTCGACGACGGCACGGGCCTGCAGGAGCGCTATTCCCACGAGCTGAGCTTCTACGTGCCCGCCGGCGAGAACTGTTACCTTGCGCTGGCGACCATGGACAACACGCCCGTCACCCCCGAAACCTTCGACCTCAGCGTCTCCGCAGGCGTCCTGCAGGAGGAGTCCGACGGGTATCTGTACCTCGACACCGAGGGCTGCAAGCCCGGCGACGTCGTCACGCTGACGGCGGTGGATAAGGAGACCGGGAACGCCTACACCTTCCCCTTCTACATGATCAGACCCACCTTCGGCTTCTTCTCCGGGCCTGAGGCAGCCAACGAGGACTTCCTCTACAACGCCGATTACAATTTCCGGGAGCGCCTGTTCCCCATCGGGACGAAGTCCGTCTACCTCGTCATGTGCGACGATTCGTCCATGTACGTCTTCCCCGAGCAGACCATCACGGTGAAGGGCGACGCGGGGATCACGGCCACCCGCGTGGACGAGCGGACGATCCGCATCGACCAGAGCGTTTCGGGCGGCTTCGCGATGGCCGAGGTGACTGTCCTGCGCTCCTACGGCGGCGACAGTGAGGAGGAGTTCCCCGTCACCGTCTGCTTCGCCGACGGGCAGCCCATGTATGAGAATCAGCGGAATTACATGGCCGACAGCTTCTATTCGACCATGGACCCCGACATCCGGTTCCACACCCAGTTCGTCACCTGCGACGGCGAGGGCGTCACGGCCGATCTGTTCGACCTGCGCTGCGACACGTTCCCCGTGAGCTTCAGTGAGGAATCGTCCGCGGGCGGCGGCCTCGGCGACACCGTCGATATCGACATGCGCGATTCTCACGCCGGCGACCGCCTGGTCATTTACGCTATCCGCAAGTCCGACGGGAAGAAATACATCAGCGTCATCGACGTGAAGCTGCCCGACATCGGCTGGTTCAGCGAGCCCGTTTACGACGACGAGCACTACGTCATCTCGGCATACTATATGGAATACCGCTACGGCGGCGACAATCCCCGCACGCTGTGGCTGATGATCGACCCCGATTACGAGTATGAGCTGGAATCCGCCGCGATGAACTATGGCGACGAGGCCGTCACGTTCGAGGAGACCGACCGCGGCTGGCGCCTGACGATCAGCGACGACGCCGTCGGCGATCATGACTTCCGGTATGAGTACACGCTGCGGCACAAGTACGACACGGAATACACCCACACCAGCCGTGAGGAGATGAACCTCATCGAGGATTGGGACGACAACGCCATCCCCTACGCCTACGCCGAACAGAACGCCGATACGCTGACCGTGTACGCCTCCGCCTACAGCGAAAGCGAATCGGCAAAGGTCCTGTGCGCCGTCTACGACGCCGCCGGCTGCATGCTCGACGTGCAGATGATGGACATCCAGAAGTCCGAAGAGCACGTTTTCACCTTCAAGGACCCCGATACCGTCAAGGACTACTGCCGGGCCGAGATCTTCCTCACGGACAACAACGTCCCCCTGTGCGAGCAGTATGACGTCGAATGAGCAGTGATCAAGTAAAAAACAGGCCGCCCGCCAGGGCGGCCTGTTTTCAATTGTCAATTCGCCCTTCCGCTGTCAACTGAAAAAGGCCGCCTTTCGGCGGCCTTTGGTTTTACTCGCACACGAAGCTGACGGTCAGCTCCTTGTCGATCGTGATCTCGGGCAGGCTCAGTCGGGCGGCGAGGGCGCTGCCGCCCAGTGCGACGGTGTCGGCCTTGAACATCCTTGCCTCCGGCGGCTCCGCGCCGTAGACCTCGTAGCGCACCTCGTCGGCGCCCACGAGCTTCGCCCCGGTGGCGGCGGCGATCAGCCGCGCCTTGCGTCTGGCGTCCTCCAGCGCGGCGGCGATGACCTCCTCCTCGGCGGCGGCGCGGTCGCTGAGGTCGAAGCTCAGGTCACAGCCCACGCTCTCCGTCTCCTCCAGCGCCTGGGTCAGCGCTTCGCTCAGCGCCAGATCGGCCTTGCAGCGCAGGCGCATGGCCTTGCGGAACGAGTAGCGCTCCTCGACGCCGTATTCGCTCTGGATGCTCTCGCTGTCCAGCCGCACCTCCTCGGGCGGGATGCCGAACCGATCCTGCAGCAGCGTCAGCAGCTGCTCCGTCTTCGCCCGGCCCTGACGCGTTGCCTCGCCGGAGGAAACGCTGGACGCCCGCACGGACACCGTGATCTCCATCTGATCGGCGGGAAAACGGCGTTCCGCCGCGCCTCTCACGTGTATCTTTGCCATCTCATTCACCTCAAATATCGTTCGACTTCGTTGAATAACGCTGCTTCATCGCTGCCCGGCCAGCGGCTGCGCGCCTCCAGCAGGACCTCCCGCGCGCCCTCCGGATCGTTCCGCTGCAGCAGACGGCAGCATTCCAGCGACGCCAGGATCGGCCCCAGCTTGTCGTCGCCGCGGTAGGGCGTGAACAGACGCTCCCGCTCCGTGAAGATCCCGGACGCGTCGTCCGGGCGTCCCTGATGGAACCTTGTCAGCGCCAGATCGGCCCAGTAGACCGCGGCGTTCCGGCCCCGGAGCTTTTTCGGGTCCAGGGACAGCAGCTGACGCTCCGCCTCGTCATACGATTTTTTCTCCAGCATGGCGACGGCCGTGTTGATGACGTGCACCTGCCGGAGCGCCGGTGCTTCCTTGCCGCCCAGCAGCGCGTCCAGCCGGCGCACGTATTCGTCCGGGTCGGTCTTCAGCAGGGGATGGATCGCCTCCAGCTGCCTGTTGAGGCGCCTGACGCCCCAGAGGTTCATCGCCAGCATCAGCAGCAGGACGATCACGAACCACCCGATCAGCAGCGCCAGCCCCACGCCCCGAAAGACCTCGTAGCCCGCGGCGCCGATGTAAATACCCAGCGCCATGGACAGCAGAACGAGGCTGCACCAATATACGATCCGTAATTTTTTACTCAATAATTGCATATAGGACTCACTATTCTCAGAACCAGGTCACCTTTTTGCACTGTTCGACGGGCAGCAGGCCGGTCTTCTTCAGCGCGGGGAGCAGCAGGGAGAAGAACACCGCCATGATCGCCACCTCGATGGGCAGCATGATCGTGTTCTTGAGCAGGCTCTTGGTCAGGTAGTAGAGGTAGCCCTTGCTGTACAGGATCGAGCTCCAGAAGGCGCCCAGCCCCACGTTGACCAGATAGTTGACGCAGATGCGGCACAGCACCATGCGCAGCACCGTCACCCGCTGGCGGTAGAAGAACAGCGCGTAGAACAGCGCGCCGAACATGGCCGACAGCGTGTAGCCGAAGAAGAAATTGCCCTGGGGGTGGATCATAAAGTCCAGCAGGTCCACGGCGAAGCCGTACAGCAGCGCGCCCAGCGGCCCCGCCGTCAGCCCGGCCGTGGCCGTGGCCAGGTAGGAGAAACGGATGGTCAGCGTGTCGCTGACGGGCACGTAGAAGTACCCCAGCACGATGGAGGCGGCCATGCACATGGCGCACACCACCATGACGCGCAGGTTCGTGGCCGACTTGGCGGCCTGACGCCAGAAGGCGCCGGAGAAGGGATGCTTGAACATCAAAAAACCTCCTTATACGACAGTTGCCGCATAAGGAGGGAGATACAAGCCATCCCTGTGCGGCAGCGGGATGCGGCCGACATACTGCGGGCTTCCGCCCCTTCGTCCCGGGAACAACTCCCCGTCTCCCGGGCACTGACACATATCGGCCTACTCTGCCATTCAGTTTTCTTTATTATACACCGTCAATTGGCTTATTACAAGCCCTTTACCTCATAAAGATCGGTGCGGCGGGCGCTGAGCAGCGGCAGCTGCGCCCGGACGCGCGCCAGCTCCGTCAGGTCGAGCTCCACCACCATGCGGTTGGCGTACCCGTCCATCCGCGCCAGCACTCTGCCCCAGGGGGACACGGCGATGGAGTTGCCGTAGGCCACGTAGACGCCCTGCTCGTCCCGGGCGGGCGAGACGCCCACCATGTAAAGCTGATTGTCCACGGCCCGCTGGCGGAAGGCCAGCTCCCAGTGCAGGGGGCCGGTGGTCATGTTGAAGGCCGCCGGGACGAACAGGACCTGCGCGCCCCGCAGCGCCATGAGCCGCGCCAGCTCCGGGAAGCGGATATCGAAGCAGATCATCAGCCCCATCTTGCCGAACTCCGTGTCGAAGACCGTCACGTCGCTTCCGGGGGTGAAGGTCTCGGACTCCATGAACCGCTGGCCGCCCTTGACGTCGATGTCGAACAGGTGGACCTTGCGGTGGCGGGCGATCTCCAGACCCTGACGGTCGTAGACGAAGGACGTGTTGTAGAGCTTCCCGTCCGCGCGCTCGGGGATCGAGCCGCCGACGACGTACAGCCCCAGCTCCTTCGCCGCCGCGGACAGCGATGCGCGGGTGGGGCCCACGCCCTCCTCGGCGTAGACGGGGAAGTATTTGTTGGCATAGGGGCACGTGAACATCTCGGGCAGCACGGCCACGTCCGCGCCGTTCTCCGCCGCCCAGCGCAGCGATTCCAGCGCCCCGTCGATGTTCCTCTGCCGGTCAAAGGACACCGGCGTCTGCAAAAGCGCGACCTTCATGGGTGGGACCTCCTTTATTCGATCTCGAAATAGGCGTAATAATACATCTTGTCGAAGGTGCCGGGGGCGGTGACGTCCAGGACATCCTTGACCAGGCGGTACCGCCCGGCGGGCAGGGCGCCGTAGAGGCTCTCCCACTGCTCGTCCAGCGTGATCTCGCCGTCCGGCGGGACGATATGGGCGATGGCGTTCCAGCTCACGTCCTCCCGCAGCGTCGTCAGCGGGGCCCACAGCTTGTTCTGGGGCACGTCGATGCGGAACCACTCGCCCGTGGTCAGCTCCCCGGCGATCCCGCCGCTCTGCGTCAGACGCAGGGTGCAGGAGACGGGCGTCACGTCCTCCACTGCGGCGGTCAGGCCCCAGTCCAGCATCCCGCCGCCGCTCACGGCGTTTTCACAGGCAGGACGGCTGACCTTCGAGCCGTCGTCGGTCATGGGCGGCGGCGTCTTGCCCTCGCGGCCGAAGAGGATATACGACGCGGGCACGAGAAGAAACGCCGCCAGCGCGGCGATCAGCAGCTTTGTTTTCACAGGATGGCGCATGGTCTTCACCTTGACACATTGACAGAGAATGGCTATAATGAGGGCAGGGAGTAAAGGCAAGAGCGAGAGCTATACGCCTGACGGCTTATATCTGACGCAAGGCCACCGCGTATTCGCAGTACGCGGTGGCCCTTCCCTTACTTGTGACGATTGCCGTTAACGGCTTCGATCAGCTTCAGCAAGAGTGTTACAAGCGCAAAACAGACCATGATGGTCTCATATGTACTCATAAGCACCACCTGCCTTCCTTTTACCAGGTCCGGCAGGCGCAAGCCCCGCGTATCTACTCCCTGTCCTGTCATCCGATCGCTCGGATGACATTTTTATTATATCGGTGATCGCGGGCAGCGTCAAGGTGTGGACATTTTCCCCGGGGCGTGGTATAATGGGCCATCAACTATTTTGCGCTTTAAAGGAGCGAAGCACTATGGACAGACTGGAACAGAAGATCTGCGACATCATCGACAGCAAACAGGACGAGATCATGGCCTTCGGCCGCGACATCTGGAAGCACGCGGAGCTGGGCTACCGCGAGTTCCGCACGGCGGGCAAGTTCACGGACGTGCTCAAGAGCCTGGGCATCGAGACCGTGGAGGGCCTGGCCGTCACGGGCGCCAAGGGCTACCTCAAGGGCCGGAATGCCGAGGGTCCCACCGTGGCGTTGATGGGCGAGTACGACGCCCTGCCCATCGCCAACCACCCCGACGTCAACCCCGAGACCGGCGCGTCCCACTGCTGCGGCCACAACGCCCAGATCACGGGCGTCATGGGCGCGGCACTGGCCCTCA
>SVKN01000043.1:0-2471 GCA_015068445.1 Oscillospiraceae bacterium
CGTGGCCGCCGCGCCCGCCGCTGCGCCTGCCGCCGCCCCCGCGCCTGCTCCCGCCCCCGCCGCCGCTGCCGTCACCGCCTCCGGCGAAGTCATCAAGATCCCCATGCCCGGCGTCATCGTCAACGTCAAGGTCTCTCAGGGCCAGGCCGTCAAGAAGGGCGAGGTCCTGTGCGTTTTCGAGGCCATGAAGATGGAGAACGACATCTCCGCGCCGCGTGACGGCGTCATCGCCCAGGTCATCGCTGTCAAGGGCCAGAACGTCGATACCGGCGCCCCGCTGTTCGTCCTGCAGTAGGAGGTCCGCGCATGAGTGTTATTTCCGGAACCATGTCCAGCATCTGGGCAAACTCGGGCTTCGCCGGTCTGTTCTCTGACCCCCGTCAGCTGATCATGATCCTCGCGGCCTGCGTGCTGCTCTATCTGGGCATCGTCAAAAAGTTCGAGCCCCTGCTGCTCGTCGGCATCGCCTTCGGCATGCTGCTGACCAACCTGCCGGGCTCCGGTCTGTACCACCCCGACCTCTGGGATCAGTTCCTGGACAAGGGCAGTGAGTTCTATCACAGCTACGGTCATATCATGAAAGAGGGCGGCTTCCTTGACATCCTCTACATCGGCGTCAAGGCCGGCCTGTATCCGTCCCTGATCTTCATGGGCGTCGGCGCCATGACGGACTTCGGTCCCCTGATCGCCAACCCCAAGAGCCTGCTGCTGGGCGCTGCCGCGCAGCTGGGCATCTACTGCGCGTTCCTGCTGGCCATCGTGCTGGGCTTCACCGGCCCCCAGGCTGCCTCCATCGGCATCATCGGCGGCGCCGACGGCCCCACGGCCATCCTGCTGACCTCCAAGCTGGCGCCCGAACTGCTCGGCGCCATCGCCATCGCGGCGTACTCGTACATGGCGCTGATCCCCATGATCCAGCCGCCTCTGATGCGTCTTCTCACCACCGAGAAGGAGCGCGCCACGAAGATGGATCAGCTGCGCACGGTCTCCAAGAAGGAGAAGATCATTTTCCCCATCTGCGTGGCCATCTTCGTCATCCTGCTGCTGCCTGACACCGCCCCGCTGATCGGCTGCCTGATGCTGGGCAACCTGTTCAAGGAGTGCGGCGTCACCGAGCGTCTGAGCGACACCGCCCAGAACGCCCTGATGAACATCGTCACCATCTTCCTGGGCATGAGCGTCGGCGCCACCACCGTGGCCGATCGCTTCCTCACCTGGAGCACCATCAAGATCGTCGTGCTGGGCCTGATCGCGTTCAGCTTCTCCACCGTCGGCGGTCTGATCCTGGGCAAGATCATGTACAAGGTCACCGGCGGCAAGGTCAACCCGCTGATCGGTTCCGCCGGCGTCTCCGCCGTCCCCATGGCTGCCCGTGTCTCTCAGGTCGAGGGCCAGAAGGCCAATCCGTCCAACTTCCTGCTGATGCACGCCATGGGCCCCAACGTCGCCGGCGTCATCGGCTCCGCCGTAGCGGCCGGCTTCCTGCTGACCATTTTCCGCGGCGTAGTTGGCGCGTAATCGAATCACTTAAAAAAGCGGCCGGTCGTCCGGCCGCTTTTTTTGCCGGCCGCTGCGGCAGCGCCGCAAAGCGGCGCAGGATTTGACCGAATTCATTTCGGGCAAATCTATTGGATCAAAGGGGCCCCCGCAAAATCAAGGATTTTGCGGGGAACCAGCAGGCCGGCTTCCTGCTGACCATCTTCCGCGGCGTAGTTGGTGCGTAAGACGCCTCCGGCGTCATGCTGAAAATCTGATGATTTTCAGCATAGAAGGGCCCGCGGACGACGGGAGTCGTCCGCTCGGGCCGGTCCGCTGCAGCGCACGCCCTGCGGGCGCACGTTTGCGGACCGGAAGGTGTTTTTTCGGCGGCGCATGTCCGCCGAAAAAACGATCCGATACGGCGCTGCGCGCCGGAAGGGCCAAGGGCACGGGAATGGTTAAAGCAGCCTGAACCGCGCATTAAAGTTTCATAAAAGACCGGAAGGAATCGCCTTCCGGTCTTTTCTTTACGCGCCGGACGTGATATAATCCAAAGCAGCAAACGGGCGGCAGGGCACAACGCCCATCCCTCCTTGGCTCCCTCTCCGAGGGAGCTGGCAAACGGCAGAGCCGTTTGACTGAGGGAGTTGCGGCGGGATGATCATGTTTACGGAGCGCCTCAAAGCCCGGGGCAACTCCTTCCATCACGCTTCGCGTGCCACCTCCCTATTCCGCGCGAAAGGCTCAGCCGCAGGCTGAGACACGCGTGTTCAGACACCGAGGGAGGCTATGCTGATGCCGCCGGGATGTGCGCCGACGGGCTGCGACGACCACGATCCGGAGGCGGCATCATGGGCCGATGTGGTCATCGGCCCATGCGACGCACGACGCACCCAAACGTGTCATCCTGAGCGGAGCGAAGCGGAGTCGAAGGATCTGGCCCTTCTCGCCGTCAGGCGGTATCAAATGCGCCGCAGGCACAACAATTGTCA
>SVKN01000043.1:2571-19776 GCA_015068445.1 Oscillospiraceae bacterium
AGCGAAGCGGAGTCGAAGGATCTGGCCCTTCTCGCCGTCAGGCGGTATCAAATGCGCCGCAGGCACAACAATTGTCAACTGTCAACTGTCAACTGACCACTGTCAACTACACTCTCCCGGAGGTGCCACCATGCCCGATCCCATCTACGCCGCCTCGGCGGTCTACACCGAGGACGACTTCATCGGCTTCATGAAAGTATACAACCGCAAGGACAAGCAGCTGCGGCGCATGGAGGCCATCGCCAAATGGTCGGTCAAGGGCGCGGGCGTCGTCATGGTCCTGTCCGCCGTCGTCAACCTGATGGGCGTCGTGTACGCCAGGGTCATGCTGGGGGAGACCGTCATGGACGCGAAGCTCCTGGCCATCCAGGCGGCCATGCTGTGCGCCGGCGCAGTGCTTCTGTTCCTGCCCGTCGACAAGTTCTCCGGCAAGCGCGCCTGGCGCATGTACACGGGGCAGGGGATGAACGTCGGCTACCGCTTTTACGACAACTGCTACGTGGAGACGCGCCAGGGCAACGACAAGACGTTCAGCTACCGCGACATGGCCCTTTTGTTCGAGGACCCCGCGCGCTATTTCCTGTTCACCAGCCCCAACGAGGCGCATATCATCGTCAAATCCGGCTTCAGCCAGGGCGATCCCGAGACGTTCGGCGCGTTCATCGCCGAGAAAACGGGCCTGGACCTGACGTCGTATAACGCATAAAAGAGGAGGCAGCTTATGTTTTATGATCTGAAACAACAGGCCAAGGAGACCATGCGGGACTATTCGCCGCAGATCTACATCGCCTCGGTCATCGCTATGGTCCTCTCCACCGTGCTGGAGCGGTTCGCCAACCATTTTGACAAGGCGGCCGAGGTCGTCTATCACGCCGGACCCGCCCAGGCCGGGCAGGCCATCATCCAGTATTACACCAGCATGAGCCCCATGCAGAAGGGGTACCTGTCGATCCTGTCCGTGCTGATCTGGGTGATCAGCGCCGTGCTGGGCTACGGCTTCTATTACTACTGCCTGCGCGCCGCCCGGGGCCGCGAGGTGGGCTACGGCGACCTGTTCGACGGCTTCTACCGCCCCGTGCGCATCATCGTGGCGGAGCTCCTGACGAGCGTCATCGTCGGTCTGGGCTTCATCGCGCTGATCGTCCCCGGCGTCATCCTGCTGCTGGGCTACAGCCAGACCACGCTCCTGCTGGCTGACAACCCCGACATGACCGCCGTCGAGGCCATGCGCGAGAGCCGCCTGCTCATGCGCGGCCATCGCTGGGAGTTCTTCCTGCTGGTCTTCAGCTTCATCGGCTGGTCCTTCCTCAGCGCCCTGACCTACGGCCTCAGCGAGATCTACGCCAGCCCCTACCGCGTGAGCACCTACTGCAATTACTACATGGACCTCACCGGCACCCGCCATAAAAGCGAAGCGGACTACACCGTAGAGGACGATTACGATGAGTTTTAACCCGGAACGATAATACGAAACGGATACGAAAAAGCCGCCCGACGGGCGGCTTTTTGTATCGTGTACAGTTGACAGTGGACAGTTGAAGGGCGAATTGACAGTTGATAGTTGACAATTGTTGTGCCTGCGGCGCATTGGATACCGCCGCTGCGCGGCGTGAAGGGCATAGATCCTTCGACTCCGCTTCGCTCCGCTCAGGATGACACGTTTGGGTGCGTCGTGCGTCGTAGGGGCCGATGACCACATCGGCCCTTGATCACGCCCGCGTTATGTGGTCGTCGCAGCGGCGGCCTGCGGCCGCCCGTCTGTCAGGCGCACATCACGGCCCCGTATGGTGGTCGTCGTCGGAAACGGTGCCCACACCGTTCCGCACTGGCCCGCGCACATCACGGCCGCGTCAGCATAGCCTCCCTCTTTGAGGGAGGTGGCACGCGAAGCGTGACGGAAGGAGTTGCCCCGGGCTTTGAACCGCCCCGGAGCCATGTGCATCCCGCGGCGAAGGCTTCCGCCAGCCGGGCGGTGTTGCCCCGGCGCCTGCCGGAGCATAAAACGATCAGGATGCGTCTGCTCATTTCTCCACGGCTCCTTCGAACAGCGCCGCCAGCGACGTCAGCGTCTCCGCGCTCATCATCGGCGACTGATTGTCAGAAAAGCGGATGTACTCGCCGCTTGCGTATTCGATGCGCACGGTGGTGCCGAAATCGTCCGGCAGACCGTAGGTATAGCGCGCGTGACCGTTGTATTTCACCAGCGCGCCGTCGGCGACGATCTGCTGCAGCTTCGTCAGGAAGTCGCGATCGGCCGTGAACGTCTGCAGATCGCCGCCGTCGGTGACATACGTTCCCGTCACGACGTTGTCCTCCGTCTTCACCGAGAACCGGTAGCAGCGCGCCGTCAGCGTCTCCGACCACCCGGGGTTCATCGTGTAGATATAGGCCGAGACGATCTCGGTGCTTTCGACGGTTTTCGGCGCATTCCAGGAATTGTCCGACGTGCCGCCGGGGGCGGGGATATCAGGATCGGCGGGCGGGGCCGCGGGAACGCCCACCGCGCCGGTCAGCAGCGACAGCGCCAGGGCCATCGCCAGCATCGATGCGAACATAATATCGCTCCTTTCGGATCTTTTTTCCATTGTACCACGAAAAATGACGTCGGAAAAGCGGTTTTGCTGGTACACCGCGGAGAAGTGTGCTATACTTACCCTGTCAGAGTACGACTTACGGAGGCATTTATGAAACAGCAGAAAAGACAATACAAGCACGAACAGACCGACAAGCGGGTGGACGTGCAGATGATCGCTCTGGTGGTCGTCTGCGTGCTGGCGCTGCTGATCGTCTATTTTATCCGCACCAGCCGCCTGCCGCGGTCCTCCGGCAAGGCCACGGATTCCAGCCTGACCGTCACCCAGACCGAGACCTACGTCAGCTCCGACGGCGAGCTGGAGAAGTACGACGAGCTCCCCGCCTCGGGCAGCGACCTGAAAAAGGATTGATATTTTTCACAGCATAAGGAGACCCCAACCATGGAATACCGCATCGAGAGAGATTCGATGGGCGAGATGAAGGTGCCGGCGGACCGGTACTGGGCCGCCCAGACCCAGCGCAGCCTCGAGAACTTTGAGATCGGCGGCGAGAAGATGCCGCCCGAGATCATCCGCGCCTTCGCGCTGCTGAAGAAGGGCGCGGCCCAGGCCAACCGGGCGCTGGGCAAGCTGGACGACCGCCGGGCGCAGCTGATCGAGACCGTCTGCGACGAGATCCTGGACGGCAGGCTGGACGGCCACTTCCCTCTGGTCGTCTGGCAGACGGGCAGCGGCACCCAGTCCAACATGAACGCCAATGAGGTCATCGCCGGCCGCGGCAACGAGCTGGCGGGGGAGAAGCTGCTTCACCCCAATGACCACGTCAATATGTCCCAGAGCTCCAACGACACGTTCCCCACGGCCATGCACATTGCCGCCGTGATGAGCATCGAGGACCGCCTGCTGCCCGCGCTGGACAGCTTCATCGCCACCCTGGCCCGGCTGGAGCGTGAGAACGCCGACGCCGTCAAGACCGGCCGCACCCATCTGCAGGACGCCGTGCCCATCACCTTCGGGCAGGAGATCTCCGGCTGGCGCAGCATGATGGAGAAGGCGAGAGCCATGATCGCCCTGAGCCTCGACGGCCTGCACGAGCTGGCCCTGGGCGGCACGGCCGTGGGCACGGGCCTCAACGCCCCCGCGGGCTTCGACGTCATGGCGGCGGAGCGCATCAGCGCCCTGACCGGCAAGCCCTTCCGCACGGCGGAGAACAAGTTCCACGCGCTGACGAGCAAGGACGAGCTCGTCTTCGCCCACGGCGCGCTGAAGGCGCTGGCGGCAAATATGATGAAGATCGCCAACGACGTGCGCTGGCTGGCCTCCGGCCCCCGGTGCGGCCTGGGCGAGATCACGATCCCCGAAAACGAGCCGGGCAGCTCCATCATGCCGGGCAAGGTCAACCCCACCCAGTGCGAGTCCGTGACGATGGTGGCCGTGCAGGTCATGGCCAACGACACGGCCGTGGGGTTCTCGGCCTCCCAGGGCAATTTCGAGCTGAACGTCTTCATGCCCGTGTGCATCTATAATTTCCTGCAGTCCGTGCGCCTGCTGTCCGACTCCCTGCGGTCCTTCGAGAAGAACTGCGTCAGCGGCATCAGGGCCGACCGGGCGAAGATGAAGGAGAACCTCGACCGCTCGCTGATGACCGTGACGGCGCTGAGCCCCCACATCGGCTACGACAACGCGGCCAAAACGGCCAAGCTGGCCTTCCGGGAGAACATCTCCCTGCGGGAGGCCTGCATCCGTCTGGGCTTTCTGACGCCCGAGCGCTTCGACGAGCTTTACCATCCCGAGCGGATGATCTGAAAACGTTTTCCGAACGGAGGGAACGACATGCTGACGAAACTGATCCTCGGCGGCGGGATCGCGCTGGCGTATCTGCTGATGTGCACCTGCTACGACAAGCCGGAGCGGAATCTGTTCAAAATCTACGCGGGCGCGCTGGGTCTGCTGCGCTATCTGCTGGCGAAGGACAACCTCGTCAGCACGGTGATCCTCGCCGGGTACGACATGGTCCGCGAGGTCGTCATCGGCACGGAGACCGAGACCGGCTATCTGGAGACGATCATGAACCCCCAGGGGTCCAAGGTCATGGCCGTGGCGGCGCTGGTCGGCGGCGCGGCCATGCTGCTGTGGGCGCTGTGGGACGCCGAGTACCTGCTGCTGGCCATCGTCGAGCTGCCCATCATGGTGGCCGTCCAGATGGCCCTGATCCTGGCGGGCGCCGATATCCTGCAGAAGAAGCTCTTCTGGCTGCTGCTGATTCCCTTCGTCCTCCACGGCCTGAGCTGCGCCAAAAAGAAGCTCTGGGACGGGCGGGAGCGTGATGACGACGACGAGGACGCGGACGCGGCGCCCGCCCCCGCCGAAGCGGCTGCGGAGCCCGAGACCGTCCCGCCTGTCCCGGCCCACCGCTTCGCGCAGACCTACATCCGCTACCGCGACGTCAGCATCGACCGCTACGAGCTGGGCTACGCCGAGAGCGACAGCGCCATCCTCATCGGCCCCGAGGGCCAGGAGATCGCCGTCAGCCCCGCCTACGGCGACCTGGTCCGCGACGACGACGGCCGCCTCTACGAGCCGCTGGACCGTGAATCCTGACGGAAAAGAGCGCCCGCGCTTTGTTGACATGCCTTGTCAACAATGCTAAAATGAGTTGACAGAAGTCGCGGCGCGCGCTTGCGCGCTCATATCAAAAGACAGACTTTATCTGCAGACTGAGACCGGAGACCCAGTCTCCGGTTTTTGCGTATATCGCGCGATCCAATGAAAAAAGCCTCCGCAGCGGAGGCTGTGAAGGCTTTTTCGTCCATATGGCACCCCCGACGCGATTCGAACGCGTGGCCTTTCGCTTAGGAGGCGAACGCTCTATCCTGCTGAGCTACGGGGGCATTTGCACTGACTATAATAACCGCCTGACGCGGTTTTGTCAACTGTTTTTAAGGGGTGAGTCCATGAAGATCCTCGCGCTGGGCGACGTCTGCGGCGAGTGCGGCCGCAGGCTGATCAAGAATAAGCTGGGCGCCCTGCGCCGGGAGACCGGGGCCGATCTCGTCGTCCTCAACGGCGAGAACGCCAACGACAACGGCCGGGGCCTGTCCCCCGAATCGGCCGACGATTTCTTCTACGCCGGGGCCGACGTCATCACCCTGGGCAACCACGCCCTCAACGACCGCCGCCTGTTCGACAAGCTGGACGAGTGCCGCTTCCTCCTGCGCCCCCTCAACATGCCCGCCCGCACGCCGGGGCAGGGGAGCGTCACGCTGGACGTGGGGAGCAAGCGCGTCTGCGTGTGCAATCTCATGGGGATGGTGGATATGGACTACCGCCTCTCGAACCCCTTCGAGGCAGCAGACATGCTCCTCCGGCGGGAGAGCGCCGATATTTACCTCTTCGATTTCCATGCCGAGGCCACCTCTGAGAAAAAGGCCTTCGGCTTTTATCTGGACGGGCGGGCCGCCGCCGTGTGGGGCACCCACACCCACGTGGCCACCCGCGACCTGACCGTGCTGCCCGGCGGCACGGGCTATATCACCGACCTGGGCATGACGGGCGCCCTGCGCTCCGTGCTGGGCGTCAAGCCCGAAAGATCCATCGCCATGTTCCTCGGAACGCCCTACGTGCGTTACGATTATTCGTTCGACGACCCCGCCATCCAGGGGGCGCTGTTTACGCTGGATGAATCAGGAAGATGCGTCTCCGCCGAGACCGTCGATTTCAAAGGATAAGAGGTACGATCCATGTCAGAACTTCTTGCGCGCGAGTTTGAAAACGGGGGGAAGTACTACGTTTCGCCCCAGCTGCTCATCTGCTCCAACGTGGGCCACGGCTTCTTCACACGCCTGGGCGGCGTGTCGAAGGGCGTCTACGAGAGCCTGAACTTCCGCTTCACCGGCACCGATGACCGCGACGCCATCGCGAAGAACTTCGCCATCGCCGCCAGCGTCGTGGGCGGGCAGTACGACGACGTCGTCCGCACCTGCCAGAAGCACACCGACGTCATCGGCGTCGTCCGCGAGCGCGGCGGCGGCTTCCGTCAGGTGGGCGCGCCCGAGGGCTGCGATGCGCTGATGACCAACGTCCCCGGCGTGGTGCTGGCCGGCTTTTACGCCGACTGCCAGCTGATCCTGCTGTGCGACCGGGCCCACGGGGCCGTGGCCGTGGTCCACTCCGGCTGGCGCGGCGTCGCCAACGGCATCCTGGACAAGACGATCACCCGCATGGGGGAGGAGTACGGCACCCAGCCCAAGAACCTCATCGCCGCCGTCAGCCCCTCCATCTGCCGCCGCTGCTTCGAGACCGACGACGACGTCAAGGAGATCCTCTTCGAGATCTATCAGGACCACGTGCCCGATTACTTCTACCGCGAGGGCAACAAGTGGCACATCGACCTGAAGATGCTCACCTATTCCTCCATGCTCCGCATGGGCCTGCAGCCCTACAACATCGACATCTCCACGCTCTGCCCCTGCTGCGGCGACGAGCATGAGTTCTGGTCCCACCGCCGCCAGGGCGGCGAGGCCAGAGGCGTCCACGCCGGGATGATCATGGTGAAAGAGCATCATATTCAGTAAAGGACATCACACGCCGCGTGGACGCCTCACGGCGCATCTGCGCCGCGCCGGCAGTCCGGCGTCCGATTTTGCCGGATCCATTCCGGCAAAATCTATTCAATCCGAGGGCCCCCGCAAAACCGGAGGTTTTGCGGGGAACTACGCCGGGATGATCATGGTGAAAGAGCATCATATTCAGTAAAAGACATCACACGCCGCGTGGACGCCTCACGGCGCATCTGCGCCGCGCCGGCAGTCCGGCGTCCGATTTTGCCGGATCCATTCCGGCAAAATCTATTCAATCCGAGGGCCCCCGCAAAACCGGAGGTTTTGCGGGGAACTACGCCGGGATGATCATGGTGAAAGAGCATCATATTCAGTAAAAAGATGTATTGATCCCATAAAACTTAGTTAATCAAAGTTTATCAAAATTTATGGTGCAATCGCGCCGTGAATATGGTATGATACTGTATCAGGAAAGGACCGACCCCCGAAAGGAGCGCACGACATGAAACTGGAAAATGAGCTCGGCTCCGTCGCCGTTTCCAACCGTGTCATCGCCTCGGTCGCCGGCAGCGCCGCCACGGCCTGCTTCGGCGTCAAGGGCATGACGGAGGACTCGGTCAGGGACGGCATCGTCCGCCTGCTCAAGCGCGAGCAGATGACCAAGGGCGTGGTCGTCACGCCCACCCAGGACGGCAGCGCGGTGGATCTCGAGCTGCACATCGCCGTCGACCCCGGCGTCAACGCCGCTGCCGCGGCCGATTCCATCATCGCCGAGGTCCGTTACAACGTAGAAAGACAGACAGGGCTCCGGACGGGACAGATCACCGTCTGCATCGACGCCGTGAAGGCGTGACCCTGGATTGGAGGCAGTACAGTGGCAAGAATGATTGACGGCGAAGTATTCAAGAATATGATGATCGAGGGCGCAGCCGCCGTAGACGCCCGCAAGGAAGAGATCAACGATCTCAACGTGTTCCCCGTCCCCGACGGCGACACGGGCACCAATATGTCCATGACCCTCAACTCGGCCGCCCGGGAGCTGTCGAAGCTCACCTCGCCCACGCTGGGCAAGGCGCTGCAGGTGACCTCCTCGGCCGTCCTCCGCGGCGCCAGAGGCAACTCCGGCGTCATCACGTCCCTGCTGTTCCGCGGCCTCGGCAAGGGCATGAAGGATATCTCCACGGCCGACGGCGGCAACCTGGCCAACGGCCTCACCGAGGGCGTCGCCGCCGCCTACAAGGCCGTGCTCAAGCCCGCCGAGGGCACGATCCTCACGGTCTCCCGCATGGCCGCCGAGGCCGCCGTCAAGGCCGCCAAGGCCGACCGCGACCCCGAAAAGGTGCTTGACGCCGCCATCGAAGCGGCGAAGCTGGCGCTGCCCGAGACCACCGAGCAGAACCCCGTGCTGAAGAAGGCCGGCGTCGTTGACGCGGGCGCCTTCGGCTTCATCATCCTGCTGGAGGGCATGCACGCCGCCCTGACCGGCAAGGCCGCGCCGCGCCCCTTCTTCCTGCCGAAGAAGGATAAGCCCGACCCCGCGGAGTTCACCAACCCCCGCACCGCCGATTTCTCCCAGTTCGACACCGGCGAGATCACCTTCTCCTACTGCACCGAGTTCATCTGCGAGCGCAGGGACAAAAAGCGCAGCCCCGACAAGCTCCGCGAGGTGCTGGAGTCCATGGGCGACTGCGTCGTGGTGGTGGATGACGACGAGATCATCAAGATCCACGTCCACACCGACACCCCCGACAAGGCGCTGGGCGAGGGCCTCAAGTACGGCCCGCTGCTGAGTGTCAAGGTCGAGAACATGCGCGCCCAGCACGAGCAGCTGCTGAAGGATTCCGTGGCGGAGAGCATGGGCGAGCGCAAGGTCGCCGCGCCCGAGAACCGCTACGGCTTCGTGGCCGTGGCCGCCGGCGAGGGCCTCAACTCCGTCTTTACCGATCTGGGCGTTGACAGCATGGTCCAGGGCGGTCAGACCATGAACCCCTCCACCCAGGACATCCTCAACGCCGTGGACGCCACCCCCGCCGAGGTCGTCTTCGTCCTGCCCAACAACAAGAACATCATCATGGCCGCCGAGCAGGCCGCGCCCCTCAGCGACAAGCAGGTGGTCGTCCTGGGCACCAAGACGATCCCCCAGGGCCTGTGCGCCATGCTGGCCTTCGACCCCGACGTCGATCTGGAGATCAACAAAAAGGCCATGCAGGAGGCCATCGACCGCGTCCGCACCGGCCAGATCACCTACGCCGCCCGCGACAGCGAGTTCGACGGCCGCTCCATCAAGGAGGGCGACTACATGGCCATGGCCGACGGCAAGCTGATCCACACCTCCAAAAAGCAGGAGGACGTCATCAAAAAGCTGGCCAGGGAGCTGGCGGGCCGCAAGACCACGTTCATCACCATCCTCTACGGCGAGGGCGCCGACGAGCAGAGCGCCAACGAAGTCGCCGCCGTCTTCCAGAAGGAAGCCAAAAACGCCGAGATCAACGTCGTCTACGGCGGCCAGCCGGTGTACTCCTACATCGTGTCGGTG
Organism: Oscillospiraceae bacterium; assembly: GCA_015068445.1. Lineage (GTDB taxonomy): Bacteria > Bacillota > Clostridia > Oscillospirales > Butyricicoccaceae > RGIG1902. The sequence goes on from SVKN01000043.1 coordinate 12,201, forward strand.
GAATAAAGAAACGCTGAAAAAGCCTCCCGAAAGGGAGGCTTTTTTCGTGAGTGGACAGTGGACAGTTGAAGGGCGAATCGACAATTGACAGTTGACAATTGTTTGTGCCTGCGGCGCATCAGATACCGCCGCTGCCGCGGCATTGGAAAGGCTACCTCTTCGAGGGAGCTGTCTGCGAAGCAGACTGAGGGAGTTGCCCCGGGATGCACACAGCCCCGGACAGTGGTCGTCGCAGCGGCGGCCTGTGGCCGCCATGACCGGTCGGCGCACATCACGGCCGTGTATGGTGGCCTTCGTAGGGAACAGCGCCCACACCGTTCCGCACTGGCCCGCGCACATCACGGCCCCGGCTCCGCGATCATCCCGCGGCAACTCCCTCAGTCAAACGGCTCTGCCGTTTGACAGCTCCCTCGCGGAGGGAGCCAAGGCGCCCCGCACGCCTCCCGGCCCGTTCATCGATCCTTTCTCGCGCCCTTATACTTCCGGCGCGACGCGGCGTTTGCTGAACTGCTCGTAGGCGTACGCCGCCCGGATCAGCTTCGGCTCGTCGAAGGGCCGGCCCACCAGCGTGATGCCGTAGGGCGTGCCGTCCGGCGTGTATCCGGCGGGGACGCAGATGGACGGGTACCCGGACACCGGCGACAGGCCGCTGAACAGCGGCAGCACCAGCAGGTCGAGCTCATGCTCCGCAAACGCCTTGTCCAGCCCGCCCCGGGCCACCTCCAGGCACTTCCGCTTCGCCTCGATGTACGCGGGATCGGTCAGCCCCCGGGCCGCCTTCAGCTGGGCGTCCAGCAGGATGCCCATGCCGTATTTGAGCCCCTCCTTGGGGTGCGCCATATAAAAATCGATCATCTGCTCCAGCGTCCGCACCCGGCAGTTGGTCGTCGCCAGATACGCGTCCAGGCACTGGCGGAACTCGTAGAGCATCACGTCGAAGTTGTTCATGTCCGTGGGCACGTCGCAGCCGTCCACGATCACGGCTCCGGCCTCGCGCATGTCGTCCACGGCCCGCTGCGCCAGCGCCGTCATCTCCTCGGTCAGGTACCGCCCGCGGTTCTCCGCCGGACGGGCGTTGTACCAGCTGACGCCCAGCCGCATGTTCCGCAGGCCGTCCGCGTCGAGGAACGACGTGTAGTCCTCCGGCCGGATCGCGTCTACGCCCAGGGTGGCGGGATCGCTCTCATCCTCGCCCGCCAGCACGTTCAGCAGCGCCGCGGCGTCCGCCACGGTCCGCGTCAGCGGCCCGGCCGTGTCCTGGGTGGCGCTGATGGGCACGATGCCCGTGCGGCTGACGAGCCCCACCGTGGGCTTGAGCCCCACGCAGCCGTTGATGAACGCCGGGGCGATGATGGAGCCGTTGGTCTCCGTGCCCACGGCCAGCGCCGTCAGATTGGCGGACACCGCCACGGCGGACCCTGAGCTGGAGCCGTAGACCTCCGCCGCGGGGTTGTAGGGGTTCTTCACCTGGCCGCCCCGGGAGGAGTACCCGCCCTTCATGTGATAGGCCATGAAATTGGCAAGCTCCGTCATGTTCGCCTTGCCCAGGATCACCGCGCCCGCGGCGCGGAGCCGGGCGGCCACGGCGGAGTCATAGGGCGCGCAGTTGTCGGCCAGCGCCAGCGAGCCCGCCGAGGTGTGGAGCTTGTCATGGGTGTTGATGTTGTCCTTGAGCAGCACGGGCACGCCGTGCAGCGGCGACAGCACCCGCCCCTGCGCCCGCAGCCGGTCCATGGCCGCCGCCGTCGTCACGGCGTCCGGATTCAGCTCCAGCACGGAGTTGAGCGTCGGCCCCGACCGGTCCGCCGCCGCGATGCGGTCGAAATACGCCAGCACCAGCTCCTCGCTCGTCAGCTCTCCCGCCGCCATGGCCGCCTGGATCGATGCGGCCGTACATTCTCTCAGTTCAAACATGCGCGCGCCTTCTTTCGTTTTTTCTTGATTATGGCACAAAAAATGGGGAATGGCAAGGCGCGAGACGCGCCCGCTTTCCAATCCGCGCCCGTTCTGGTATAATGGGACCAGAATCACAGAAGGAGGCGCATTGCCATGAAGAATCCTCACGCTTTGCTCCGCGCGGCGGACCAGATCGCGGCGGTGGAATCCCTGCGGCGGCTGGACGACGTCGGCATGCTGTACGAGATGGACGTCAGCTGGGACTATTATCAGGTCCCGAAGGAGCTGCTGCCCGTGCTGGGCGCGGGGTGCTCCACGTTCTTCGTGCCCAATATGAGCGGCGAGCCCGTCATGTACCGCAACTACGACTACCGCCACTACCCCCTGAACGACCGCTCCAAGGACATCACCAACGTCGCCGTGGTGGTCCACGCCCACAACCCAAAGGCGAAATACCGCTCCGTGGGCGTCAGCGACGCCTTCTGGCTGGACCGCAGCGAGGGCCGCATGATCACGGGCAGCCTCGACGACGGCGTCACCGATATCTCCGCCCTGGCCCTGAGTCCGTACCTGTGCATGGACGCCCTCAACGAGGCGGGCCTCGCCGTCAGCATCATGGCGCTGAGCGTCCGGGCGGACTGGAACGAGATCGCTTACGAGGAGGGCCTGCGCCGGGCGCAGGAGCCCTACAAGCTCCATTTCACGCTGGAGACGCCCGGCGAGACGCCGTCGCCCACGGCGAAGGGCTCGTCCGTCGGCAGCGTCGCCCTCAATCATGCAGACAAAAAGGCGTGGCTGTGCAGCAAGGTCTGCCCGGCCCAGAACGTCCCCGGCAGGCCCAATACCAGCCACACGCTGCTGATGCGCATGATGATCGACCGGTGCGCCACCGTGGACGAGGCGCTGGCGCTGGCGGGATCGTTCAACGTCTGCTGCGCCCTGCCCGGCAGCGATTTCCACGTGATGGTCTGCGACCGCAGCGGACGCTCCGTCGTCCTGGAGTGGGTGGGCGACGAGCTGAAGGTCGTGGAGGCCGCCTGCTGCACCAACTACCGCCTGAGCTATGAGGACGGCTTCCGCGGCGACGACCGCCGCTACGAGTGCCTCAAGGCCGGGCTGGAGCGCTTCCCGAGAGCCATGCCCGAGGACCTCGGCGAGCTGCTGCTCCGCTTCGTGGCCCAGGTCCCCGGCCAGAGCGCCGACCGCAGCAAGACGCTGTTCTCCAGCGTGTACAACACGGTGAAGGGCACCCTCAGGCTGTTCCTCTTCGGCGATTTCAGCCGCAGCTGGTCCTTCGGGATCGACGGCTGAGACGACGTCATGCAAAGGCTCCCCCGCCGGGGGAGCCTTCTTCGCTTCACAATCAATTGATTGCTTTGCCCCGGCGGCGGCAGTATAATCGTATCGCCGCTTTTCTGCGGGAATCGATCGTTTGGAGAATCAGTATGAACACAGAACACAACGCGTCCGGGCAGCAGCTGCTGCGGGGGATGCGGGACGGTCTGCCCATCGCGCTGGGCTACTTCGCCGTGGCGTTCACGCTCGGCATCGCGGCGCGGAACGCGGGGCTGGGGCCGCTGCACGGGCTGGTGTCAAGCCTGCTGGTCAACGCCTCCGCGGGCCAGTACGCCGGATACGCCATGATCGCCGCCGACGCAACGCTCTGGGAGATGGCGGCCATGATCCTCGTGGCCAACGCCCGGTACTTCCTCATGAGCTGCGCCCTCAGCCAGAAGTTCTCGCCCGAGACGCCCTTTTACCACCGTCTGCTGGTGGGCTTCGACGTGACGGACGAGCTGTTCGGCCTGGCCATCGCCCAGGAGGGCTGGCTGCCGCCCGTCTACATGTACGGCGCCATGATGCTCGCCATGCCCGGCTGGGCCTCCGGCACGGCGCTGGGCATCGCCGCGGGCAGCGTCCTGCCCGCCCGGCTCGTCAGCGCGCTGAGCGTCGCCATCTACGGCATGTTCATCGCCGTCATCATCCCGCCCGCCCGGAAGGACCGGATCGTGGGCGTCTTCGTGGCGCTGTCCTTCCTCTTCAGCTGGCTGTTCAGCGTCCTGCCGCTGGTGCGGGATATCTCCGAGGGACTGCGGACGATCCTGCTGACGGTCCTGCTGGCGTCCGCGGCGGCGGTCCTGTTCCCCGTGAAGGATGAGGGGGCGGACGCATGAGACACAGCATCTGGACGTATATCCTCGTCATGGCCCTTGTCAGCTACGCCATCCGCGTCACGCCGCTGACGCTGATCCGGCGTCAGATCACCAATCGCTTCCTGCGCTCGTTCCTCTATTATGTGCCCTACGTCACCCTGGCCGTCATGACGTTCCCGGCCATCGTCACGGCCGCCCGGTCCCCCTGGGCCGGCGGCGCGGCGCTGCTGGTGGGCGTCGCCCTGGCCTGGTGCGGACAGTCTCTGTTCACCGTCGCCTCGGCCTGCTGCCTGACGGTGTTCGCGCTGGAGCTTGTGCTGTGACGGCGGGATATGGTATGATAAAACAAAAAAGCAGGTGATCGTATGAAACAATACATCGTCGACGCCTTCGCGGACGAGCTGTTCACGGGCAACCCCGCCGCGGTGCTGCCCTGCAGGGCCTTCCCCGCGGGCGAGCTGATGCAGAAGCTGGCCATCGAGAACAACTACTCCGAGACGGCCTTCGTCGTCAAAAAGGAGAAGGGGCGCTATGACCTGCGCTGGTTCACCCCCGGCGGCGAGATCGACCTCTGCGGCCACGCCACACTGGCTGCGTCCTTCGTGGTCAGCACCTTCGTCGATCCGGACGTGACGGAGATGCGCTTCGACACCCTCAGCGGCGAGCTGATCGTCACCCGGGAGGGCGACCTGTTCACCATGGACTTCCCCGTGGGCCGGTCGTCGCTGATCCCCGTCACCGACGCGATCCAGGCGGCCGCCGGCGGTCTGGCGAAGCAGGCCTGGTACGACGGCGGCGACATGGTGGTCGTGGCCGAGAGCGAGCGGGACGTCCGTGAGTTCGTCCCTGACGGCGACAGGATCAAGGCCGTGGACGGCCTGGGGTTCATCCTCACGGCCCCGGGCGAGACATGTGACTTCGTCTCCCGCTGCTTCTACCCGAAGCTCGCGATCCTCGAGGACCCGGTGACGGGCCGCGCCCACACCTACACCACGCCCCTCTGGTCCCGCTGGCTGGGCAAGGAGACCATGACCGCCCGCCAGCTCTCCGCCCGCGGCGGCGCCCTCACGGTCTGCATGGCCGGGGAGCGCGTCAGGATCAGCGGCCGCGTCCAGCTGTTCATGGCCGGAGACATCCCCTTTGAGCTGTAAATCAAAAAGCCGCCGAAAGGCGGCTTTTTTCAGTGTACAGTTGACAGTGGACAGCGGATAGTTGAAGGGCGAATTGACAATTGACAATGGATAATTGTCAATTGTTGTGCCTGCAGCGCATTGGATACCGCCGCTGCGCGGCGTGATGCACATGGCCCCGGACAGTGGTCGTTGCAGCGGCGAGCTGTGCTCGCCATGACCGGCCCGCGCACATCCCGGCCCCGTATGGTGGCCGCCCGCTACTCCTCCCGGCCGGTCAGCTCGCCCTCTTCCAGCAGGCCGGGGAAGCCCAGCTGGCGCAGCGCCTCGTACAGCACCACGGCCACGGAGGACGACAGGTTGAGGCTCCGGGCGTCCTTGACCATGGGGATGCGGATGCACTGGTCGTAGTGGGCGGCCAGCAGCGTCTCGGGCAGGCCGCGGGTCTCCTTGCCGAACATGATGTAATCGCCGTCGCGGAACTCGGCGGTGGTGTGGTTGCGCGGGGCCTTGGTGGAGGCGTAATGGATGCGCGCGCCGGGGTTGCGGGCGAGGAAATCGTCGAGGTTCTCGTACTCGGTGATGTCCACCAGCCACCAGTAATCGAGGCCCGCGCGCTTGAGATGCTTGTCGGTGATCTCGAAGCCGTAGGGCTTGATCAGGTGCAGGCGCGTGTGGGTGGCGCCGCAGGTGCGGGCGATGTTGCCGGTGTTGAAATGGATCTCCGGCTCCAGCAGGACGATGTTGAGCATGGCATGGCCTCCTTCCGACGCCTCTATTGTACGCAAAACAGTCGCCGGATGCAACAGAAAACCTTGCGCCTGCGCCGGCCCGATGGTACAATAAAACCATCAAAACCCGAAAGGAGCTGTCTCCCATGCTTTATCTGAACCAGCTGGAGCACCCCATGGTGCCTTACCTCCACAACGCCGAGAACGGCGGCGCCCCCGAGGGCAAGAACAACGCCGCCACGGCTGCCTGCGGGCCCTGCAGCCTGTGCATGGTCGTTGAGAACATGACCTTCGCCAAGCTGACCCTGACCGAGTGCCTGCGCGTCTCCTGCGAGATCGGCGCCAACCATCACATGGGCACCGACCTGAGCATGCTGGGCCCCGTCATCGCTGAGCGCTACGGCATGACGTATGAGAACACCAACGACATGGACAAGGTCATCAAGTGCCTGGAGACCGGCGGTCAGGTCATCGCCAACTCCGGCGGCGACCGCGAGGGCTACGTCGGCCTGCTGACCCACGGCGGCCACTACGTCGTCGTCGTGTCCCACGACAACGGCGAGGTCTGCATCCTCGACCCGTCCCTGAAGGAGGGCAAGTATGAGGAAGAGGGCCGCAAGGGCCGCGCCCGCGTGATCTATCCCTTCGTCTACACCTCCGTGGAGGAGCTCAAGATGGACTGCTCCAACAGAGACCCCGGCTTCCACCTGTTCAAGAGAAAGAAATAAGACTTGCAAAAAACAGCCGCCCAAATGGGCGGCTGTTTTCTTTCACTGATCTTCTTTGTAAAACGCGATCTTTTTGTCCAGCAGCTGCAGGGAGGCCTGCATCTCGGTGATGCGGGCCAGGAGCTTTTCCCGCTGGTCCTCGAGGATGGCCAGGCGCGCCCCGGCGGTGTCGCTGCCCTGACGGTACAGGGCGACGTAGTCGATCAGCGCGTCGATCTGGACCCCGGCGGAGCGGAAGCACTTCATCAGCTCGATCCAGCCGCAGGAGTCCTCGTCGTAATCCCGCTTGCCCCCGGCGTCCCGGGGCACGGGCGGGATCAGCCCGATGCGCTCGTAGTACCGCAGGGTGTCGCAAGTGAGGCCGTATTTGCGCGATGCTTCGGAAATGGTCATGGGACTTCCTTTCTGATCTACTGCTCGAAGGTCTCGGCTACCTTCACCAGATTGTCGATGATGGGCAGATGCTGGGGGCACACGCCCTCGCACTGGCCGCAGCCCAGGCACTGGCTGGCCTTGCCGCCCTCTTCGGCGTAGACGTTGTAATACATGCGCTGATTGCCCAGCACCTTCTGGCCGAACTGCTGGACGGAGTTGTAGGCGGCGAAGAACTTGGGGATGTTGATCTGCATGGGGCAGCCCTCCACGCAGTATTCGCAGGCGGTGCAGGGGATCGTGGAGGCGCTGTTCATGGCGGCCACCACCTTGGCGATGACGTCCTTCTCGCCCTCCGTCAGCGGCCGGAAGTCGGCCATGTAGCTCATGTTGTCCTCCAGCTGGTCATAGGCGGACATGCCGCTGAGCACCATCATCACCTGGGGCTGGGAGGCGGCGAAGCGCACGGCCCAGGAGGCGGGGGAGGCGTCGGGGTTCGCTTCCTTCAGCAGCGCCTTCGCGTTCTCCGGCAGCTGATTGACGAGGATGCCGCCCTTGACGGGCTC
>SVKN01000044.1 GCA_015068445.1 Oscillospiraceae bacterium
GCGCATGGACAAAGAGACTTTATTATATCGCAGACCCTTCGATACGGACTCGTATCTGACGGAGCTCGACACGGCGGTTGTCTCCTGCGAAAAGCGGGAGGACCGGTACGCCGTCGTTTTCGAGCAGACGATCTTCTTCCCCCGGGGCGGCGGGCAGCCCTGCGAGCCCGGGACGGCGGACGGTCATAAGGTGCTCGACGTCACGGACGAGGACGGACTGATCGTCCACCTCCTCCCCTGCCCGCTGGAGGTCGGACAGCGGGTGACGCTGCGCATCGACTGGGCGACGCGGCTGGCGCACATGCAGCACCACCTGGCGCAGCATATCCTCTCCGCCACGTTCACGAAGCTCTATCACAACGACACGGCTCACGCCCACGTGACGGCGGAGGGCGGCCAGATCGAGCTGCCCGCGCGCCTGACCCCGGCGGAGATCGCCGAGGGCGAGCGGGAGGCCAATCGGATCGTGCTGGAAAACCACGCGGTGACGACGGAGTACTACACGCCCGAGGTCGCCCGGACGTTCCCGGTCCGCGGCAAGATCACGCCCCACGCCTTCATCCGCCTCGTGACCATCGAGGACTTTGACGTCAACGCCTGCGGCGGCACGCACTGCCGCCGGACCGGCGAGCTGGGGCAGATCGTGATCACGGGGGCCAAGGAGGTCCGCGGGATCTTCCGCATCGACTTCAAGACCGGCGAGGCCGCGAAGAAGGAGCTGGGCGCCCGCACGGAGCAACTGCTGAGCATCCAGCAGGCTCTGGGCGTGGAGACGACGGAGGAGGCTCCGGAGGCCGCCCGGAGGACCGTGCAGGAGCTGCACCGGCTGGAGACCGTCCAGCAGGAGCTGCGCGCGCGGCTGGACGAGAGCGATTACGGCTTGCTGGAGGCCAGCGCCGCGCTAATCGGCGGTCACGGCGTAGTGTGCCGGATCGTCGAATCGGGCGACATGAAGCATTACAAATCCATCGCCGACCGGCTGGCGAAAAGCAAGCTGATCACGCTGCTGGCACTGACGGACGAGGAACGCGTCTCCCTGCTGTTCCAGCGGCCCAAGGGCGACAAGACGCCCGATCTGGGCGCGTACGTCAAGGCCTACACTGCCGACCTCGGCGGCAAGGGCGGCGGCAGCCCCGTGTCGGCCCAGGGCTCCGTGCCCCGGTCCCAGGCGGCCATCGACAAGCTGAACGAATTATTTATTAATATAAAGGAGGAACTCAAATGAGCATTGACAGACAGGCGGCTTTAGCGGCCGTCCACCACATGCAGGACAGGCAGTCCATCCGCAATTTCTCCGATAAACCCATCCCCCAGGAGGACCTGGACGAGGTGCTGCTGGCGGCCGTGACGGCTGCGTCGGCGGGCAACCTGCAGCCGGTGTCCATCATCGTGGAAAAGGACCCCGAGCGCAAAAAGCAGCTGGGCGTCCTGTGCACCAATCAGCCCTTCATCGGCAAGGCGTCCGTCGATCTGATCTTCTGCCTGGACTGGAAGAAGCTCAGCGTCTACGCCGCCGAGCGCAACGCGCCCTTCAACTGCAACGACAGCTGGATGCACTTCGTCACGGGTCTTGAGGACGTGATGTGCTGCGCCCAGTCCGCGGAGACGGCGGCCCACCTGCTGGGCATCGGCTCCTGCTATATCGGCACGGCCATGCACTCCGGCGCGCAGATCGCCGAGATGTACAACCTGCCCGACAAGGTGTTCCCCTTCGTCGTGCTGTGCCTGGGCTACGCCGCCGACGTGCCCGCCAAGCGCCGCAAGCTGGAGCACAACTACATGATCTTCGAGGGCAAGTACCCCGATCTCGACGCGGACGACCTGACGCGTGCCTATGACCTCAAATACGAGGGCATCACCCTGTCGTTCCCCTCGAACCCCGAGGCGAGAGAGCAGATGGTGGAGAAGTTCCGCCGCGGCCTGCTGACCACCTATTCGCCCGAGCGCACCGAGGAGATCATCAACGAGGCGCTGGAGCGCGGCTATATCACGGAAGTGCAGCGCCGCTTCGGCATCCACTATCACGCCGTGGACAACTACAACCGCGGCGGCCACATCCTCGAGATGATGCAGCAGCAGGATCTGTTCCCCACCCGCATCCTGAAAGACGGCAAGATCGACCTCTAAAATAATAACCTCCGAAGGAGACTGACGAAAATGGCTTTGCACAACAATCTTTCCATGCTGACCGACTTTTATGAGTTCACCATGGCCAACGGCTATCTCGAAAGCGGCATTGCGGACACCATCGCCTATTTTGACATGTTCTTCCGCAAGATCCCGGACGGCGGCGGCTACGCCATCATGGCCGGAGTCGAGCAGCTGGTCGATTACCTGAAGAACCTGCACTTCACCGAGGAGGACATCGAGTACCTCCGCAGCAAGGGCAGCTTCAGCGAGGCGTTTCTTGACTATATCAAGAACTTCGAGTTCCAGTGCGACGTGTGGGCCGTGCCCGAGGGCAGCCCCATCTTCCCCGGCGAGCCGCTGGTCACGGTGCGCGGCCCGGTCATGCAGGCCCAGTTCATCGAAACGATGGTGCTGCTGACCATCAACCACCAGAGCCTGATCGCCACCAAGGCCAACCGTATGGTCCGCGCGGCCAACGGCAGGGCCGTCATGGAGTTCGGCTCCCGCCGCGCCCAGGGCGCGGACGGCGCGGTGCTGGGCGCCCGCGCGGCGTATATCGGCGGCTGCGTGGGCACGGCCTGCGTGCTGTCCGATCAGCTGTACGGCACGCCCGCGCTGGGCACCATGGCCCACAGCTGGGTCCAGATGTTCCCCGATGAGTACAGCGCCTTCAAAGCCTACGCCGACACCTACCCCGACGCCTGCACGCTGCTGATCGACACCTACAACGTCATGAAGTCCGGCCTGCCCAACGCCATCCGCGTGGCTCACGAGGTGCTGGAGCCCAAGGGCCTGCGCCTGAAGGGCATCCGCATCGACTCCGGCGATATCGCGTACCTGACGAAGAAGATCCGCGCGAAGCTGGACGAGGAGGGCATGGAGGACTGCGCCATCGTCGTGTCCAACTCCCTGGACGAGTTCCTGATCCGCGACCTGCTGATGCAGGGGGCCAAGATCAACTCCTTCGGCATCGGCGAGCGGCTGATCACCTCCCGCAGCGAGCCCGTCTTCGGCGGCGTGTACAAGCTGGTGGCCATCGAGGACAAGGACGGCACGATCATCCCGAAGATCAAGATCTCCGAGAATATCGAGAAGATCACCACGCCCCACTTCAAAAAGCTGTGGCGTCTGTCCTCCCGCCGGGACAACCACTACATCGCCGACGTCATCACGCTCAGCGACGAGGTCATCGACGACACGAAGCCCTACACGATCTTCGACCCGATCTACACCTGGAAGCGCCAGACGCTGGAGAACTTCAAGGCTGAGCCCGTCATGGTCCAGCTGTTCGATCACGGCAAGTGCGTGCACACCCCCAAGTCCATGTACGAGCTCCGCGAGTACTGCAAGGACACCACCTACCGCCTCTGGGGCGAAGTCACCCGCTTCGAGAACCCCCACCCCTACTACGTCGACCTCTCCCAGAAGCTCTGGGATATCAAGCAGGATCTGCTGATCAAGAACAATATGTAAAGCAAACCACAACACAAAAAAGCGGCACGGGAAAATCCCGCGCCGCTTTACGTGTCAAAAAGATCTGTTTTACTGTTCGGAACGCCGCGTTCGCGCAGCGAGCGCTGATCAATCGGTGTTTTTGGCGGACATGCGCCGACAAAAACACTCCTTCCTGTCTGCAAACGTGCGCCTGTGAAGGCGTGCGCTGCAGCAGACCGGCCCGAGCAGGCAGATGTAATTCTGCCTGCGGGCCCTTCTCTGTCGAAAGACTTGTCTTTCGACAGACAGCAGCGGCGCGGGACAATCCCGCGCCGCTTTGTTTATGTGCGAATCTTTCTTTTATTCTTTTGTCAGGAACGCCAGCAGGCGCTGTTTGTAGTCGGGGGCGGTGTCGTAGGCGGCGTGGCCGAAGCCGTCGTAGAGGTACAGCTCGGCGGGGATGCGTTCGGCCAGAAGGACGGAGGCGTCGGGGCCGAGGACGCGGTCGTCCCGGTCGCCGATGACGAGGGTGGGACAGGCGATTTTGTGCAGCTCCTCCGTGACGTCGAAATCCCGGGCGCCGCAGGCGAGGATCACGAAGCGGGCCAGGTCCCCGGGCGTGACGGTTTTGGCAGCCTCCGCCAGCATGTCCTTTGCCTGCCCGAACATCGCTGCGGGGTAGACCGCCTCGCCGAAGGCCAGATACAGCTCCTCCGCGCGGCCCGCCTGGGCCAGCGCGATCCAGCGCTGCACGACGTCTGCGTCTTCACCCCTGACGCAGGCAGAGGTGGAGCCGAGGACCAGCTTTTTGACGAGCTGCGGCTCTTCGATCGCCAGCGTCATGGCCATCATACCGCCCTGAGACGCGCCAAAGACGCTTACCTGCTCCAGTCCCAGCGCGCGGAGCGCCCGGGCCGTGTCGCGGGCCATCTGCCGGACGGGGTACGGGTCGGGCAGCTCCCTGCGGCGGTCGAACAGATAGACCGTAAAATCATCCGTCAGCGGCGCATACGCCCGGGCGATGGCCCCGGCCAGCGGCATGACGCTCTGGACGCTGAGTCCGGGCAGGATCACCAGCGTCTCTTTCCCCTGTCCGAAGCGGACGTAATCCATGGAAAACCCGTCTGTCGTGACGGTCATGACCTCAGGCTCATTCATCGTCATCACGCATTCTCCGTCAGAAGTCACGCTTCATCTGCTCGAGATAGAAGGACCTGTCATCCACGGCGCGCATGGTGGCAAGGATGCCGTCCAGATGGTCGTATTCGTGCTGGAGCAGCTCGGATAAGTCGCCCTCCAGATGCATGGTGCGCGGCGTGAACGTCTCGTCAAGGTAGGAGATGTCGGCGCGCCGGTGGCGGCGGACGCGGACCATCAGGCCCGGGAAGGACATGCAGTCGTCCATCAGCTCGTAGGTCTCGTCATCCGGGAACGTCAGCACCGGGTTGATGAAGACGTAGGCTCTGTCCATATAGGCGTACAGCAGCCGCTTTTTCAGCCCGATCTGCGGCGCGGCGACCGCGCGCCCGGCGCCGTACTGCTCCCGGTACGCCATCAGCGTGTCGTGCAGGTCGCGCACCCAGCCCGCCACGTAAGGGCGATCCGCCTCCGTGACCGCTTCGCTGACCTCGTAAAGCTGCTGGTTCCCCAGCCGCAGAAGCTCTCTGACCATGTCCATTCCTCCCCATTATGATTTTATACTATTATATCGCAGCAAAGCCAATCGCTCAACCGCATTTCGTGCCAGTTTCCCTATCATCCGTGCCATTTTCTTCGGGCACGGTTTTGGCGCGATACGAAAAAGCTGAGGGGCGGCTGCCTCTCAGCTTTTATCATGCTTATTTCCTGCCGGGGATGCCGGGGGTGGTCATAGCGACGGGGTCGAGGACCTTTTCCAGCTGATCCTCGGGAAGGATGGCCTCGTCCTCGGCCATCTGCTTGAGGGTCTTGCCGGCCTTCTTGGCATCCTTGATCAGCTGGGCCGAAGCCTTGTAGCCGATGTAGGGATTCAGCGCCGTGGCGATGCCCGTGGAGGCCTCCAGCAGGCGGCGGCAGTGCTCGATGTTGGCGTTGATGCCGTCCACGCAGTAGTTCTTGAAGGGCACGAGGGCGTTGGTCATCATCTGGATCGACTCGAACAGGCTGTAGAACGTGATGGGCTCGAAGGCGTTCAGCTCCAGCTGGCCGCCCTCGCAGGCCATGGTGATCGTCATATCGCTGCCGATGATGCGGAAGGCCACCTGATTGACCATTTCGGGGATGACGGGGTTGACCTTGCCCGGCATGATGGACGAGCCGTTCTGACGGGCGGGGAGGCTGATCTCGCCGAAGCCCGTGTTGGGGCCGGAGGCCATGAGGCGCAGGTCGTTGCAGATCTTGGAGATGCTGACGGCCAGCTCCTTCATGGAGGAGGAGACGGCCACGTAGCAGTCGGTGTGCATGGTGCCGTCGATCAGATCCTCGGCCTGATAGAAGGGCTCCCCGGTCAGCTCGGCGATCTTGGGGACGATGCCGTGGAAATAGTGCAGGTCGGCGTTGATGCCCGTGCCGATGGCGGAGCCGCCCATGTTGATGGAATACAGCTCCTTTTCAGCCTCCTTGATGCGGTTGAGGGAGCGCGTCAGCGCGGAGGCGTAGGCGTTGAACTCCTGGCCCAGGCGGATAGGCACGGCGTCCTCCATCTGGGTGCGGCCCATTTTGATGACATTGTTGAACTCCACGCCCTTTTCCTTAAAGCTGCCAATGACGGCCTGCAGGTTCTTTTCCAGCGGGCGCAGCAGCCACAGGATCGTGATCTTGCCCGCCGTGGGGACGATGTCGTTGGTGGACTGGCCGTTGTTGACGTGGTCGTTGGGGTTGCAGTAGGTGTAATCGCCGCGGCCGCCGCCCAGCTTTTCGTTGGCGACGTTGGCCAGGACCTCGTTCATGTTCATGTTATAGGACGTGCCCGCGCCGCCCTGGACAGGGTCGACGATGAACTCGTCGGCGTATTTCCCCTCCATGACCTCGTCGGAAGCCGCGACGATGGCGTCCGCCACGTCCTTCGTCAGGATGCCGGCCTCGCCGTTGAGGATGGCGCAGGCCTTCTTCAGCAGGGCCATGGCCTTGATATACTCGGGGATCATGCGCCTGCCGGTGACCGGGAAGTTCTCCATGGCGCGCAGGGACTGTACGCCGTAGTACGCCTTGGCGGGGACCTCCTTTTCGCCGATGGAGTCGCTTTCCAGCCTGTATTTCTGATTCGGTTCCATATATCGATCGCTCCTTTGCCGCCTGATGCGGCGTTTTCCGGGGTCTGCCCCGGGCCTTGAACAGTATAGCCCTTTTCCTTCCAAAGGGGAATGATAAAAAACGCATAGAAATATACAGTGATTGATATTTAACAAGCGAAGTCTTTTGTGATATGATGATGCACCGTGGGGCGTCGTTTCGATTTTATTCGTGACAACGGTTTCACAATATGGTATGATGCATTATATAATAGGAGTGTTGTGTGCCTGCGGGTGCGGACAGTCCGAGCAATGGAACAGACCCGTTCGGGTCAATACGCAATGAGGAGCAAGATCCTATGAAGTATAGCTACTACCCCGGCTGCACGCTGTCGGCCAAGGCGCAGGAGCTTGACCGCTGGGGCCGCCGGGCCATGGAGGCGCTGGGCGTCACGCTGGAGGAGCTGCCCCAGTGGCAGTGCTGCGGCGCGGTGTACCCCAACGCCACCGACGAGATCGCGACGCGGCTGTCCTCGGTGCGCGCGCTCAGCGCGGCCAAAGAGGCCGGTCAGCCGCTGGTGACGCTGTGCTCCGCCTGTCACCACGTGGTCAGGCGCGTCAACGGCGATATGCGCAACAATATCGACATCAGGCAGAAGGTCAACGCCTATCTGGGGACCATGGAGGACGCCGCGCCCTACGAGGGCGACTGGACGGTGCTGCATTACCTGGAGGTGCTGCGGGACGAGGTGGGCTTCGACAAGGTGAAGGAGCGCGTGGTGAACCCCCTGACGGGGCGGAAGATCGGCGCCTACTACGGATGTCTGCTGCTGCGGCCCTCCCGGGAGATGGAGATGGACGATCCGGAGAATCCCCGCATCCTGGAGGACTTCATCCGCGCCATCGGGGCGGAGCCCGTCTATTACGCCATGCGCAACGAGTGCTGCGGCGGCTACGTCACCATGGAGGACAAGTCCCAGGCCGCGCGGCGGGCCGGCGCCGTCATGGACAACGCGCGCGCGTGCGGCGCGGAGATGCTGATCACGGCGTGCCCGCTGTGCTATTACAACCTCCGCGAGAACGCCCCGTCTCCCCTGCCCGTCCATTATTTCACCGAGCTGCTGGCCGAGGCGCTGGGTGTCAGGGAGGATCGCCATGAATAAGAAAGATCTAGCCGCCGAGATCATCCGCATCTCCGGCGGCAGCCCCGAAAAGTGCATGCGCTGCGGCAAGTGCACGGGCGCGTGTCCCGCCTTCGACGACATGGAGGTCCATCCCCATCAGTTCGCCACGATGATCCGCGAGGGTCGCGTGGAGGAGCTGGCGGCCAAGAAGGGCCTTTACAACTGCATGAGCTGCTTTGCCTGCAGCGAGCGCTGTCCCCGGTCCGTGGAGCCCGCGCGGCTGATCGAGGCCGTGCGCGTGTACGCCCTGCGTCAGAGCGGCGGCAATCATCTGGCGGCGGACGATGTGCCCGGCCTGCTGGACGAGGCGCTGCCGCAGCAGGCCATCACCAGCGCCCTGCGCAAGTATGCGAAGTAACGAGGTGAAACGATGCAAAGAATAGGTGTATTCGTCTGCTGGTGCGGCTCCAACATCGCCGCCACGGTGGACGTCCAGGCGGTGTCTGACGCGCTGGCCAGGGAGCCCGGCGTCGTGTTCGCCGCGAATTATCAATATATGTGTTCCCAGGCGGGTCAGGACATGATCCGCGACAAGATCCATGAGCTGGGGCTGACAGGCGTCGTCATCTGCTCCTGCTCCCCCCGCATGCACGAGGCCACCTTCCGCAAGACCTGCGAGAAGGCTGGGCTCAATCCCTATATGGTGGAGATCGCCAACATCCGCGAGCAGGTGTCCTGGGTCCACAAGGACAAGGCCGTGGGCACCGAGAAGGCCATCGTCCTGGGCCGGGCGGCCATCGCCAAGGTCCAGCTGAACACGCCGCTGATCGCGGGCGAGACACCCGTGACGAAGCGCGCCCTGGTCATCGGCGGCGGCATCGCGGGCATCCAGACGGCGCTGGACATCGCCGACGCGGGCTTCCCCGTGGACATCGTGGAGCAGAAGCCCACCATCGGCGGCAAGATGGCCCAGCTGGACAAGACGTTCCCCACGCTGGACTGCGCGGCCTGCATCCTGACGCCCAAGATGGTGGAGGCCGGTCAGCACGAGAACATCCGCATCCTCAGCTACAGCGAGGTGGAGGAGGTCCACGGCTTCGTGGGCAACTTCGACGTGAAGATCCGCCGGAAGGCCCGCTTCGTGGATGAGACGAAGTGCACGGGCTGCGGACTGTGCACCGAAAAGTGTCCCATGCGCAAGGTGCCCAACGAGTTCAACATGGGCCTTGACAACCGCTCGGCCATCTACATCCCCTTTGCCCAGGCCGTGCCCAAGGTGGCAACCATCGATCCGCGGTACTGCATGATGCTCAACAGCGGCAAATGCGGCGTCTGCTCGAAGGTCTGCGAGGCCGGAGCCATCAATTACAAGCAGAAGGACGAGATCCTCGAAGAGAAATACGGCGCCATCGTGGCCGCCACGGGCTTCAATCCCATCTCTCTCGACAAGTTCGACGAGTTCGCCTACAGCCGGAGCCCCGACGTCGTCACGTCGCTGGAGTTCGAGCGTCTGATGAACGCCGCGGGCCCCACGGGCGGGACGCTGCTGCGGCCCTCGGACCACGAGCATCCGCACACCATCGTCTTCGTCCAGTGCGTCGGCTCCCGCTGCGACGCAAGCGCCGAGAAGGGCAAGGAATACTGCTCGAAGATCTGCTGCATGTACACGGCGAAGCACGCCATGCTGACCCGTGAGAAATACCCCGACACCGAGGTGTACGTCTTCTATATCGACGTGCGCACCCCGGGCAAGGGCTTCGACGAGTTCTACCGCCGGGCGGTGGAGCAGTACGACGTCCATTACATCAAAGGCATGGTGGGCAAGGTCGTGCCGGAGGGCAAGAAGCTCCGCGTGCAGGCCTCCGACCTGCTGGACGACCGGCAGCTCGTCATCGACGCCGACCTCGTGGTGCTGGCGGCGGCCATCGAGCCCGACAAGAGCGCCAGGCCCCTGGCGACGAAGCTGACGGCCTCCATGGACACCAACGACTTCTTCACCGAGGCCCATCCCAAGCTGCGCCCCGTGGAGAGCCCCACGGCAGGCGTGTTCCTCTCCGGCGCGTGCCAGGGACCCAAGGACATCCCCGACACTGTGGCCCAGGCGGGCGCGGCGGCGTCCAAGGTCATCGGGCTGCTGGTCAAGGACAAGCTGATCGGCAATCCCTGCGTGGCGAAGCCGGACGAGCTGATGTGCAACGGCTGCTCCTCCTGCGAGAAGGTGTGCCCCTACGGCGCCATCACCTATGAAGACAAGCCCTTCCGCGGGCCCAACCGCACGACGGTCTATCGCCGCGTGGCCTGCGTCAACCCGGCGGTGTGCCAGGGCTGCGGCGCATGCACCGTGGCCTGCCCCAGCGGGGCCATGGACCTGCAGGGCTTTTCCAACAGACAGATCATGGCGGAGGTCGATGCGATATGCAGGTAAATGAAGCTTTCACCCCCACCATTGTGGCCTTCTGCTGCAACTGGTGCTCCTACGCCGGGGCCGATCTCTCGGGCAACAACCGCCTGAGCTACCCGGCGAACGTCAAGATCATCCGCATCCCCTGCTCCTGCAGGCTCAACCCCATGTTCGTGCTGCGCGCCTTCCAGCGCGGCGCGGACGGCGTGATCCTCTGCGGATGCCATCCCGGCGACTGCCATTATTCCACGGGCAACTACTACGCCAGACGGCGCATGACGCTGCTGTTCTCCATGCTGGACTACCTGGGCATCGAGCGGGAGCGCACCCGTGTGGAGTGGGTCTCGGCCGCCGAGGGCGCCAAGTTCGCCCAGACGATGAACGAGTTCGTGGAGACCGTGACCGCCCTTGGCGAAAACCGTCGATTGGAGGACTTCCGATGCAAGGTCAGATAAAAGAAAAGGCGATCGCACTGCTGCGCAGCGGCGCGGCGGACCGGGTCCTCGGCTGGAAGCTCGGCGAGTTCTTCTACGACCTGACGCCCGCCGTGTTCCGCACCCCGGAGGAGGTGGAGCGCGACTTCGTGTTCAGCGTCTTCTCGGGACCCAACCTGTCAAAATATCTCATTGAAGAGAGCAAAAAGGAGGGCAGGGTGGCGGCGTTCCTCAAGCCCTGCGACTCCTATTCCTTCGTTCAGCTCCAGAAGGAGCACCGCATCGCGCGGGAGAACGTCTATGCCGTAGGCGTGGCCTGCGACGGTATGTGCGACATGAAATCCATCCGGGCCCACGGCGTCAAGGGTGTCCTCAGCGCCCGGCAGGAGGGCGACAGGCTGCTGCTGGAGACGCTTTACGGCCCCGCAGAGATGGCCAAGCGCGACGCGCTGCCCGAGCGGTGCCTCCACTGCAAGAGCAAAAAGGTCGTCGATTTCGACGAGATGATGGGCGAGAACGGGACCGAATGTCCCGACTGCGGCCGCTTCGATGAGGTGGAGCGGCTGGAAGCGCTCAGCGCGCAGGAGCGCTTCGACTTCTGGCGCGGGCATTTCTCCCGCTGCATCCGCTGCAACGCCTGCCGCAACGTCTGCCCCGCCTGCAGCTGCGTCAAATGCGTCTTCGACAACCCCGATTCCGGCGTCGCCCAGAAAGCGGCGGCCAGCGATTTCGAGGAGAACAACTTTCACATCATCCGCGCCTACCACGTGGCCGGGCGCTGCACCGACTGCGGCGAGTGCTCCCGGGTCTGCCCGGAAAGCATCCCCCTGCACCTGCTGAACCGCAAGTTCATCAAGGATATGAACGAGCTGTACGGCGCGTATCAGGCCGGGGCGGACTTCGCCTCCCGCCCGCCGATCATGGACTTCCGGCAGGATGACGCCGAGCCCTCGGTGATCTACGCGAGAGGAGGCGACCGCGCGTGAAAAAGCTGCTGAAGACTAACCTGGACACGCTGTTCCAGGCCATCGCGTCGCGTCAGACGCTGTACATCCCCGTGGAGGACGCGGGGAAGCAGGCCGCCTTTATCCCCTACGCCCCGGGCCTTGTGATGAGCGGCGCGCTCAACACGGCACGCAGCGCCAAGGACCTGTTCTTCCCGCAGGTGGAGAGTCTCGTCAACTTCCGCATGGACGGCAAGCACATCGAGATCGTCTCCGCCGAGGCGGAGGCGAAGCCCTTCGTCCTCTTCGGCGTCCGCGCCTGCGACGCCCGGAGCTTCGACATCCTCGACCGCGTTTTCTATGACGCGGAGCCGCAGGATACGTTCTACGCCCACCGGCGCGACCTGGGCACCGTGGTGACGCTGGCCTGCGGCGCGCCGGAGGAGACGTGCTTCTGCACCGCCTTCGACATCGATCCCGCGGAGCCCGCGGGCGACGTCAGCGTCTGGGAAAGCGGCGATTTTTACCTCTTCCGCGCCAACACGGAGAAGGGCGAGGCGCTGCTGCGTGACCTCCCGCTGGAGGACGCATCCGACGGCGCGGCCGACGCGGCGAAGGACGCCATCCGCAAGATCACGGACCTGCTGCCGCTGAAGGACCTCGACCTGACGCCCTTCGGCGCCGGAAAGACACAGACGTTCTTCGACGATCCCGCCTGGGCGAGTTTGTCCGAGAGCTGCGTCGGCTGCGGCACCTGCACCTTCGTCTGCCCCACCTGCCAGTGCTTCGACATCCGCGATTTCGACGGCGGCAAAGAGATCCGGCGATACCGCTGCT
The DNA here is from genome assembly GCA_015068445.1 of Oscillospiraceae bacterium. GTDB lineage: Bacteria > Bacillota > Clostridia > Oscillospirales > Butyricicoccaceae > RGIG1902. Next base: position 12,514 of record SVKN01000044.1, read on the forward strand.
GGGACAGCTGCATGTACTCCGACTTCACCCAGATGTCCGCCGGGCAGCCCCGCCCCACCCAGAAGGAGCGCTTCCGCCAGCGGTTCATGCACAAGCTGGTCTATTATCCCGATATGCACGAGGGCCTGTTCTCCTGCGTCGGCTGCGGCCGGTGCCTGCAGAAGTGCCCGATCCATATGAACATCGTCAAGGTCATCCGAACGCTCGGGGAGGAAACGAAATGAATGACGCTCTGATCCCCCAGATCGGCGTCGTGACGCAGATCCGCGTCGAGACGCCCGACGTCAAGACCTTCCGCGTGGTGGGTCTCGACGGCAAAAAGCCCTTTGAGCACATCCCCGGCCAGTGCGCCATGCTGTCGATCCCCGGCGTGGGCGAGGCACTGTTCTCCATCACCTCCTCCCCCACGGTGGAGGAGTACCTGGAGTTTTCCATCAAGAAATGCGGCTGTGTCACCGACTGGCTCCACTCCATGGAGGAGGGGCAGGAGGTGACGATCCGCGGCCCCTACGGCAATGGCTTCCCCGTCGACACGGACTTCGTCGGCAAGGACCTTCTGTTCGTCGCGGGCGGCATCGGCCTTGCGCCGCTTCACTCGGTGATCAACTACTGCCGCGCCAGGCGGGAGAAGTACGGGACCATCGACATCGTCTACGGCGCCAGGAGCATGGCCGATCTCGTCGATTACCGTGAGATCCTGGACGAGTGGTCCCGGGAGGATGGCGTCAGCGTCCACCTGACCATCGACAACGCCCAGCCCGAGTGGGACGGCCACGTGGGCTTCGTCCCCAATTATGTCACGGAGCTGAAGCCCGACACGTCGAAGACCGTCGTGATGTGCGGGCCTCCGGTGATGATCAAGTTCACGCTGTCCGGGCTCATGGAGCTGGGCTTCGACCGGCGGAACATCTACACGACCCTGGAGCTGCGCATGAAATGCGCCGTGGGGCGCTGCGGCCGGTGCAACATCGGCAGCAAGTTCGTCTGCAAGGACGGGCCCGTGTTCCGGCTGGACGAGCTGGACGAGCTGCCCAACGAGTATTAAGAAGGGAGAAGGGAAATATGGAACAAATGGTAACGGTCTATCTCTTCGGCAAGGAGCATCAGGTCCCGGAGAGTCTCACCATCATGGAGGCCATGGAGTATTCCGGCTACAAGCTGGTGCGCGGCTGCGGCTGCCGCAACGGCTTCTGCGGCGCCTGCGCCACCCTCTACCGCATCAAGGGGCACAAGGAGCTCAAAACGGCCCTGGCCTGCTCCGCCAAGGTGGAGGACGGCATGTACGTGGCCACCCTGCCCTTCTTCCCGCTGGAGAAGCAGCAGTATGACCTGTCTGCCCTCAAGCCCAACCAGCAGGTGATGATGCAGCTCTATCCCGAGATCTACGCCTGCGTGGGCTGCAACGCCTGCACCAAGGCCTGCCCCCAGAGCCTGAACGTCATGCAGTATATCGCCTACGCCCAGCGGGGCGAGTTCGACAAGTGCGCCGAGGAGTCCTTCGACTGCGTCATGTGCGGTCTGTGCTCCACCCGCTGTCCGGCGCAGATCTCCCACCCGCAGGTGGCCATGCTGGCCCGGCGGCTCAACGGCAAGTATGTCGCGCCCCACTGCGATCATCTGGACGACATGGTGGACGCCGTGCAGTCCGGTCAGATCGAGGAGCTGATCCAGCGCGTGATGAACAAGCCGCTGGAGGAGATCAAAGAGCTGTACAACACCCGCGAGATCGAGAAGTAAGGAGGGACAGCCATGTATCAGGATAAGGAAATGCTGGCTTCGATCGCGAAGGTCGAGGCGAAGCGCGCGGAAAACATCAAGCTGGACCCCCGCAGGATGACTGCCGAGGAGAAGGAGGTCCTGCTGGCCACCTATCACCCCGATTATAAAGAGGATCAGTTCAGCCGTCTGACCGTCGGCCCCAACAAGGGCGAGAAGGTCCCGCTGGAGCTGGCGGCCCTGCTGCAGGGCAAGTCCCGCATCGCGGGCATGGACCTCGACCTGGACCACCCCGCCTATGACGTGGACGTGCTGATCATCGGCGGCGGCGGCGCGGGCTGCGCCTGCGCCATCGAGTCCGACAACGCCGGCGCGCGCACCATGATCGTCACGAAGCTGCGCATAGGCGACGCCAACACCATGATGGCCGAGGGCGGCATCCAGGCCGCCGACAAGCCCAACGACTCCCCGGCCCAGCACTTCCTGGACGCCTACGGCGGCGGCCACTTCGCGGCCCAGAAGGACCTGCTGTACAAGCTGGTCATGGAGGCCCCCGAGGCCATCCGCTGGCTCAGCGAGCTGGGCGTGGAGTTTGACAAGGCCCCCGACGGCACGATGATCACCACCCACGGCGGCGGCACCTCCCGCAAGCGCATGCACGCCGCCCGGGACTACTCCGGCGCGGAGATCATGCGCACCCTGCGCGACGAGGTCCTGTGCCGCGACATCCCCGTGCTGGACTTCACGGCGGCCATCGAGCTGCTGAAGGACGAGCAGGGCCGCTGCGCGGGCGCGGTGCTGATGAACATGGAGTCCGGTGAGCTGTACATCGCCCGGGCCAAATGCGTCGTCATCGCCACCGGCGGCGCGGGAAGGCTGCACTATCAGGGCTTCCCCACCTCCAACCACTACGGCGCCACGGCCGACGGTCTCGTGCTGGCCTACCGCGCGGGCGCGCGGCTGCTGTACCCCGACACGATCCAGTACCATCCCACGGGCGTCGCCTTCCCCGCCCAGATCTACGGTGCGCTCGTCACCGAAAAGGTGCGCTCCGTGGGCGCGATGCTCGTCAACGCCGAGGGCGAGGTGTTCATGAACCCGCTGGAGACCCGCGACGTCTCGGCGGCGTCCATCATCTGCGAGTGCTCCGACCGGGGCAAGGGCGTCAAAACGCCCGCCGGCGCCGCCGTGTGGCTGGACACGCCGATGATCGAGCTCAAGGGCGGCCCCGGCACCATCGAGAAGCGCATCCCCGGTATGCTGCGCATGTTCCTGCGCTTCGGCATCGACATGCGCAGGGAGCCGATCCTCGTCTATCCCACCCAGCATTACCAGAACGGCGGCATCAGGATCAGCGTGGACGGCATGAGCGACATCGAGAACCTCTACGTGGCCGGCGAGGCCGTCGGCGGCATCCACGGCCGCAACCGCCTCATGGGCAACAGCCTGCTGGACATCATCGTCTTCGGCCGCAATGCGGGCCGCAGCGTCGGCGAGAAGGTCAAGTCCGTCACGCCGGCCAAACTGACGCTGAGCCACGTGGCCGATTTCGAGCGGGAGCGCGCGGAGGCCGGGATCACCGATCAGACCCTCTCCCCCAAGCTGCTGCCGGATTACACCCGCACGCAGGAGCCGCGCATCGATCAGGACGCACGGTAGCGCCGCGTGCTTCGTGAAGAGGGCATTGCTTTATTTTGAAAGTCGTCCCGGACCGGGTTATCACCCGGTCCGGGACTTTTTTTGTTGCTTACGGAAACAAATCGCGCAGTCAGTCCTTGACAACCCTGTGGGGCGGGTGTATAGTATAGCCATAAGGACCCCCTCCCCCGGGGGTGGGGGTAAAGGAGGATGCTTATGGCCCACGTTCACAGTCACTACAGTAAGGCGCTGGACAACCGTCTGGCCTCGGTAGAGGGCATGATCGCCGCCATCCGCCGGATGATGGAAGAGGGGCGCGACTGCGAGGAGATCCTGCTGCAGCTGTCCGCCGCCGAAAACTCCATCAAAAAGGTGGCCAAGATCATCCTGAAGGACCACTTCAACACCTGCGTCCGCGAGAGCATCGAAAGCGGCGACGAGGGTGCGGTGGAGAGCTTCAACGCGATACTCGATAAATATATTTAGGAGGTTTCATCATGAAAAAGACATTCAAGCTGGAAGGCCTCGACTGCGCCAACTGCGCTGCCGGCATGGAACGCGGCATCGCCGCCCTGGACGGCGTCAACGCCGCCACGGTCAACTTTATGGCAATGAAGCTGATCCTGGACGCCGAGGACGACAAGTTCGAGCAGGTCCTGAAGGAAGCCGACAAGGTCGCCAAGAAGTACGACACCGACATTCTGAGATAACCCATAAACCCCACCCCATGCTGGGGCGGGGTTTTTCAATATCATTCGATCGAGGGCATTGCTATGACCAGAAAGATGAAAAAGACACTGTACCGGATCATCGCCGCGGCGGTGCTGTTCCTTGCGGGCATGATCCTCAAGCGGTACACGTACGTCCACGCAGCGCTGCTGATCGCGGCGTACGCGCTGGTGGGCTACGACGTTTTGCTGAAGGCCGTGAAGAACATCGGCCGCGGCAAGGTGTTCGACGAGAACTTTTTGATGACCGTGGCGACCATCGGCGCCTTCGGCCTTGGGGATTTCGACGAGGCGGCGGCCGTCATGCTGTTCTACCAGATCGGCGAGCTGTTCCAGGCCTACGCGGTCAACCAGTCCCGCCGCTCCATCGCGCAGCTGATGGACATCCGGCCCGATTACGCCAACCTGCGCCGTGAAAACGGAGAGCTGGAGGAGGTCGATCCCGAGGAGGTCGCCATCGGCGATATCATCGTCGTCAAGCCCGGCGAGCGCGTGCCGCTGGACGGCGTGGTGACGGAGGGACGCTCGTCCCTGGACACCTCGGCCCTGACGGGCGAATCGATCCCCCGGGACGTGGCGGAGGGCGACGCGATCCTCTCCGGCTGCATCAATATGAACGGTCTGCTGACGGTGAAGGTGACGAAGCCCTTCGGTGAATCGACGGTCAGCAAGGTGCTGGAGCTGGTGGAGAACGCCAGCGACAAGAAGTCCCACTCCGAGAACTTCATCTCCAAGTTCGCCAAGTACTACACCCCGTCGGTTGTCTTTGCGGCGCTGGCGCTGTCGATCCTGCCGCCGCTGTTTCTGGCGCTGACGGGTCACGGCTCGTTCCTGTCCATCTTCCCGGGCTGGTTCAAGCGCAGCCTTATCTTCCTCGTCATCTCATGCCCCTGCGCGTTGGTCATCTCGATCCCGCTGAGCTTCTTCGGCGGCATCGGCGGCGCGGCCAAGCGCGGCATCCTCGTCAAGGGCAGCAACTATCTGGAGGCCATGGCCCAGGCCGACACGCTCGTTTTCGACAAGACCGGCACGCTGACCAAGGGCGTCTTCGCCGTGGAGCAGGTCTCCCCTGCCGACGGCTTTGACGAACAGACGCTGGTGGAGCTGGCCGCCTGCGCCGAGTGCTATTCCACCCATCCCATCGCCGTCTCCCTGCGCCGCGCCCACGGCAAGGACATCGACAAGGGCCGCATCGCGGACGTGACGGAGATCGCGGGCAAGGGCCTCTCGGCCCGTGTGGACGGCAGGCTGGTCCATGTGGGCAATCGGAAGCTCATGGAGCAGATCGACGTCCCCTGCCCCGAGGGCGCAGCCTACGGCACCGTGGCGTACGTGGCCGTTGACGGCGCGTATGCGGGCTTTATCCTGATCAACGACGTGGTCAAGGAGGACAGTGCTGCGGCCATCAGGGCGCTGAAATCCTGCGGCGTCGCCAAAACCGTCATGCTGACGGGCGACAGCGACGCCAGCGGCCGCCGAGTGGCGGAACAGCTGGGGCTGGACGAGGTGCATACGCAGCTGCTGCCGGGCGACAAGGTCGATCTGGTGGAAAAGCTGTTGGCTGCCGAGAAGCCGGGCGCGAAGCTGGCCTTCGTGGGCGACGGCCTCAACGACGCCCCCGTGCTGGCGCGGTCCGACATCGGCATCGCCATGGGCGCGCTGGGCTCCGACGCCGCCATCGAGGCCGCCGACATCGTCATCATGACCGACGAGCCCTCCAAGATCCCCACGGCCATCCGCATCGCCCGCAAGACCGTGGGCATCGCCAAACAGAACACGTGGTTCGCCCTGATCGTCAAGATCGGCGTCATGATCCTCGGCGCGCTGAACATGGCCAACATGTGGGCCGCCGTGTTCGCCGACGTGGGCGTGGCCGTCATCGCGATCCTCAACTCCCTGCGGGCGCTGAACACGAAGGATCTGTAAAAAAACATAATAAAAAAAGCCGCCGAAAGGCGGCTTTTTCTTTGCGTCAAAGAGGCCGCAGGGAGCAACGTTCCCTGCGGCCTCTTGCTATCTTGCGTTATTTCTGGGGGTGGGGGACGGGGATGTTCCCATAAAAACAACGTTTTTTATGGGGACCCTTTTGATCCAATAGATTCTGCCGGAATGAATCCGGCAGAATCGGACGCCGCACTTGCGGCGCGGCGCAGAAGCGCCGTATGGACATCCCCTGCTTTCAGCAGATCGTTATTTCTGGGGCTGGGGAACGGGGATGTTCCCATAAAAACGTCGTTTTTATGGGGACCCTTTTGATCCAATAGATTCTGCCGGAATGAATCCGGCAGAATCGGACGCCGCACTTGCGGCGC
>SVKN01000045.1 GCA_015068445.1 Oscillospiraceae bacterium
TGCTCGAAAACGACGGCGTACCGGTCCTCCCGCTTTTCGCAGGAGACAACCGCCGTGTCGAGCTCCGTCAGATACGGGTCCGTATCGAAGGGTCTGCGATATAATAAAGTCTCTTTGTCCATGCGCTCACCTGTTTCCCATAATTTCCTGACTATAGTTTACCATCAAAGCCGTGCGTTTGCAAACACTTGTGAGCGCATAAAATGACTTGTGGCACCCGCGGGCCTGCCTGCTATGACTTGTGTACAATGTTACCAAAAAGTTCACAGTTTTTCTGTGAAACCTATTGACACAGGGAAAATTTGTGCTACTATAGTATTAGCACTCGGGAGTGCTGAGTGCTAATACGCGTGGAAGGAGTGAGCGCGAAATGCTGTCCGACAGAAAGATGATGATCCTCAAGGCGATCATCGAGAACTACATCGACACGGCCGAGCCCGTCGGTTCCAAGTCGCTGATGGCCAGCTTCGACCGCCCGATCTCCTCCGCCACGATCCGCAACGAGATGAGCGAGCTCGAGGAAATGGGTCTGCTGGAAAAGCAGCACGTCTCCTCCGGCCGCGTCCCCTCGGCGGCGGCCTACCGCCTGTACGTCGACCAGCTCATGGACCGTTACCGCATCGCGGCGCTGGAGCTGGAGCGCATGCGCCGGGAAATGGAACTGCGCCTCAGCGAGATGAACGGCATCCTGGTCCGGGCGTCGCGGCTGCTGTCCGCCGTCACGGATCACACCGCCGTGGCGCTGTCCACCCGCAGCGCGGGCGAGCAGGTGCGGCGCGTCGAGCTGATCCCCATGGATCAGACGGGCGAGACCTACGCCCTGGTCGTCATCGGCGAGAGCACGGTGCGCAACAAGGTGCTGCGCCCGGAGCAGCCGGTGCCCACCGAGAGCGTCTCGGTGCTGACCGGTCTGATCAACATGGCCCTCAGTGAGGATCGGCTGGACACGCTGCCCATGCTGATCACCGCCAGCTTCGGCGACGGATCGGCCTTTACGGCGCTGGCCCGCGAGGTGCTGGCGTTCATTGATGAAAGCAGCGCGGGCAGGGAGGTCCACGAGCTCTACCTCGAGGGCGCCTCCAAGCTGCTGCGCAACCGCGAATATCAGGATACCCACAAGGCGGGGCTGCTGCTGGATCATCTGGCGGACCCCGAGACCGTGCGGGAGCTGGTCAACGGCGGCGTGCCCGGGCAGATCAACATCCGCATCGGTCCCGAAAACGAGGACCCCGCCATGCAGGATGCCTCCTTCATCTTCACCACCTACAAACTGGGCGGAGGCAACCAGGGCGTCATCGGCATCGTCGCGCCCCAGCGCATGGATTACGCGCGGGCGTCGGCGCGGCTGGCCGCCTTCGTGCGGACGCTGAACGATCTGCAGCAAACCAACAACAAAGGACCAGGTGAACACAATGAGCCATGAAGAAGAAAAGGACCTGAACACCCCGGAGCAGGAGCAGCCGGAGACCGAGCCTCAGACCGAGCCCCAGACCGAGCCCCAGACCGGGGAAGCGCCGCAGCCCACCCGCGAGGAGGAGCTGGAGCAGCAGCTCAGGGAGACCGACGACCGCTATAAGCGCGTGCTGGCCGAGTATCAGAACTTCCGCAGCCGCAGCCTCAAGGAGCGGGACGGCATCTGGCAGGATGCCGTGGCGTCCACGGTCTCGTCCTTCCTCCCCGTCATCGACACGCTGGAGCGCGCGCTGGAGCAGGAGACCGACGAAAACTACCGCAAGTCTCTGGAGCTGATCGCCCGCCAGTACGGCGAGTGCCTGGAGCATCTGGGCGTCAAGCCCTACGGTCAGCGCGGCGACGCCTTCGATCCCAACCTCCACAACGCCGTCATGATGGCCGAGGACGAGGAGCTGGAGCCCAACACCGTGGCCGAGGTCCTGCTGAAGGGCTACATCCTCGGCGAGCGCGTGGTGCGCCATGCCATGGTCAAGGTGAGTGATTAAACAAGTCTGCAGGGGCGCAAGCCCTTTCAAATAAAGAATAAAATCAATTGACCCATACAAGGAGGAGCTTTACTATGTCAAAGATTATCGGTATCGACCTTGGTACTACCAATTCCTGCGTAGCCGTTATGGAAGGCGGCGAGGCAGTTGTCATCCCCAACGCGGAAGGCGCCCGCACCACCCCCTCAGTGGTGGCGTTCTCCAAGACCGGCGAGCGCATGATCGGCCAGGTGGCCAAGCGCCAGGCCGTCACCAACCCCCAGCGCACCGTCCTCTCCATCAAGAGAGAGATGGGCTCCGATCACACCGTCACCATCGACGACAGGAAGTTCTCCCCCCAGGAGATCTCCGCCATGATCCTGCAGAAGCTGAAGGGCGACGCGGAAGCGTATCTGGGCGACAAGGTCACCCAGGCCGTCATCACCGTCCCCGCTTACTTCACCGACTCCCAGCGTCAGGCCACTAAGGACGCCGGCAAGATCGCGGGCCTCGATGTGCTGCGCATCATCAACGAGCCCACGGCCGCCGCGCTTGCTTACGGCGTTGAGAAGGAAGACGATCAGACCATCATGGTCTACGACCTCGGCGGCGGCACCTTCGATGTGTCCGTGCTGAGCATCGGCGACGGCATGGTCGAGGTCAAGGCCACCGCCGGCAACAACCGCCTGGGCGGCGACGACTTCGACGAGCGCATCGTCAACTGGATGGTCTCCGAGTTCCGCAAGGAGCAGGGCGTCGATCTGTCCGGCGACCGCATGGCCATGCAGCGCCTGAAGGAGGCCGCCGAGAAGGCGAAGATCGAGCTGTCCGGCATGACCTCCACCAACATCAACCAGCCCTATATCACCGCCGACGCCACCGGCCCCAAGCATCTTGATATGACCCTGACCCGCGCCAAGTTCGACGAGCTGACCCGCGACCTGGTGGAAGCCACCATGGGCCCCGTCCGTCAGGCGCTGTCCGACGCCAAGGTCGAGCCCTCCCAGCTGAACAAGATCCTGCTGGTGGGCGGCTCCACCCGTATCCCCGCCGTGCAGGAGGCCGTCAAGAAGATCACCGGCAAGGAGCCCTTCAAGGGCATCAACCCCGATGAGTGTGTCGCCATCGGCGCCGCCATCCAGGGCGGCGTTCTCGGCGGCGAGGTCAAGGACGTCGTGCTGATGGACGTCACGCCGCTGTCTCTGGGCATCGAGACCCTGGGCGGCGTGTGCACGAAGATCATCGAGCGCAACACCGCCATCCCCACCAACAAGAAGCAGATCTTCTCCACCGCCGCGGACGGCCAGACCTCCGTTGAGATCCATGTCCTGCAGGGCGAGCGCGACATGGCCGCCGGCAATAAGACCCTGGGCCGCTTCCATCTGGACGGCATCCCCTCCGCGCCTCGCGGCGTGCCTCAGATCGAGGTCGCCTTCGACATCGACGCCAACGGCATCGTGAACGTCTCCGCCAAGGATCTGGGCACCGGCAAGGAGCAGAAGATCACCATCACCGCTTCCACCAACCTGTCCAAGGACGACATCGACAAGGCCGTCCGTGAGGCCGAGCAGTTCGCCGAGGAGGACAAGAAGCGCAAGGAGCAGGTGGACATCAAGAACAACGCCGAGAACCTGGTCTATCAGACTGAGAAGAGCCTGAACGATTTGGGCGACAAGGTCACCGCCGAGGAGAAGGCTCCCATCGAGGAGCAGCTCAACAAGCTCAAGGAGACCCTGAAGGGCGACAACTACGACGCCATCAAGAATGACGCCGAGGAGCTGACCAAGCGCTTCTACTCGATCGCCGAGAAGCTGTACGCCAACGCCGCCCCCCAGCAGGACGCGCAGGGCGCCCCGCACGCCGGCAAGCCCAATGACGACGGCACCGTCGACGCCGACTACGAGGTCGTCGACGACGACAAATAAGCACAGCATCACCTCTTCGCCTCCCGTCCCCGGTCCGGGGGCGGGAGGCATTCACCGATTCATATAGGAGTAAACGACAATGGCAGAAGAAAGGCGTGACCTCTACGAGGTCCTCGGCGTGTCCAAGGGGGCCTCGGACGACGAGATCAAAAAAGCATACAGAAAGCTGGTCAAGAAGTATCACCCCGACCTGAACCCGGGCGATAAGTCTGCCGAAGAAGCCATGAAAGAGGTCAACGCCGCCTATGAGATCCTGTCGGACCCCGAGAAGAAGGCGCGGTACGACCAGTTCGGTCATGCGGGCATCGATCCCACCTACGGGGCCGGCCAGCAGGGCGGCTTCAGCGGCTTTGACGCCGGCGACATCGATCTGGGCGACATCTTCGGCAGCTTCTTCGGCGGCGGGTTCGGCGGCTTCGGCGGCAGCGCCTACGGCCAGACCCGCACCCGCAGCGGCCCCCAGCGCGGCCGCGACGTGGAGATCAACATCGAGCTCTCCTTCGAGGAGGCCGTGTTCGGCTGTGAAAAGACCATCAGCCTCAACCGCAGCGAGGTCTGCCCCGACTGCGGCGGCACCGGCGCCAAGAAGGGCACCCAGCCCGAGACCTGCCCGGTCTGCCACGGCACCGGTCAGGTGCGCACTACCCAGCGCACGGCCTTCGGCGTGTTCCAGTCGGCCGGCCCCTGCGCCCACTGCCACGGCACCGGCAAGATCATCAAGGAGCCCTGCGCCTCCTGCGGCGGCACCGGCCAGATCAAGAAGAAGCGCCGCATCACCGTCAAGGTCCCGGCCGGCATCGACAACGGCCAGACCATCACCCTGCGCGGTCAGGGCCACGCGGGCAAGGCCGGCGGCGAGTCCGGCGACCTGTACGTCACCGTGAGCGTCCGGCCCCACAAGCTGTTCAAGCGCAGCGGCCAGGACGTCATGCTGGAGATGCCCGTCTCGTTCTCGCAGGCGGCCCTCGGCGCGACGCTGACGGTCCCCACCGTGGACGGCAAGGTCCAGTACAATATGCCCGAGGGCACCCAGAACGGCACTGTGTTCCGCCTCAAGGGCAGCGGCATCCCCAAACTGGGCGGCAAGGGCCGCGGCGACCAGTACGTCAAGGTCAACATCGAGGTGCCCCGCAACCTGACCCGCGAGCAGAAGGATATTCTGCGCAAGTTCGAGGAGGTCGTGGACGACGAGCACTACGAGGAAAAGAAGGGCTTTTTCGCCAAGGTCAAGGACCTGTTCAACAAATAGCTTGACTTTTCATCGCCGACCATTTACAATACATCATACCATCGGAGGTATGGGTGACCGGATAAGATGGGGTTTCAGAGCCCCGTCTTATCCGGTTTTTATTGCGTAAAAGAGAGTGTGATCCCAATGAGACAGTTGTCCCTGACCGAGGGGAAGATCGGTCCCACGCTGGTGCGCTTCGCCGTGCCGTTCCTGCTGGCCAGTCTGCTGCAGAGCCTGTACGGCGCGGCGGACATGTTCGTCGTCGGCCGGTTCAGCGGCGCGGCCGCCGTTTCCGCCGTATCCACGGGCAGTCAGGTCCTGCAGACCGTCACGGCCGCCGTCATGGGCCTGTGCACCGGCGGCACGGTCCTCATCGCCCAGAAGATGGGGGAGAGGAACGATGAGGGTGCGGCCCGGGCCGTGGGCACCATGGCCGTCACGTTCCTGATCGCCGGACTGCTGATGGTCCCGCTGATGCTGTTCTTCACGCCGCAGATGGTTTCCCTGATGCAGGCCCCGCCGGAGGCCGTGGCGCTGACGCGCCGGTACGTGTCCATCTGCGCCTGCGGTGTGCCCTTCATCCTCGGCTACAACGTCACGGCCGGCATCTTCCGCGGCATGGGCGACTCCCGCACGCCCGTGTGGTTCATCCTCATCGCCTGCGTGATCAACGTCGTGTGCGACTGGGTCCTGGTGGGCCCCTTCGGCCTGTCGGCCGCCGGCGCGGCGCTGGCCACGGTCTTCGCCCAGGGCGTCAGCTTCCTGCTGTCGGTGCTGCATATGAAGCGGAAGGGCTTCCCGTTCCCGTTCAGCCGCCGCCATATCCGCGTGGACGGCTACTCCCTGCGCTGGATCCTCCGCGTGGGCACGCCTCTGGCGCTGCAGAACGCCTTCATCAGCCTGTCCTTCCTGATCATCACGGCCATCATCAACGCCATGGGTCTCGTCGCCTCCGCCGCCGTGGGCGTCACGGAAAAGCTGATCTCCTTTTTCATGCTGCCCGCCAGCTCCTTCTCGGCGGCCACGGCCACCATGGTGGCCCAGAACATCGGCGCCCGCAGCCCCCGCCGCGCCATGCAGAGCATGACCACCTCCATGATCTTCTCCTTCGTCATCGGCGTGATCGTCACGGTTTGCTCCTGGCTGTGGCCCCAGCGATTCACGGCCATCTTCACCGGCGACCCCGCCGTCATCGAGGCGGCGGCCCAGTTCCTGCGCTCCTACGCGCTGGACTGCGTGCTGGTGGCCTTCGTCTTCAACCTCAACTCCTATTTCAGCGGCTGCGGCCGGTCGATGATCACCGCCGCTCACAACCTGGCCGCCACGTTCCTCGTGCGCATCCCCGTGTCCTGGTATTTCAGCCGCCAAAGCTGGGCCACCCTCTTCCACATGGGCCTCGCCGCCCCCGCCGCCTCTCTGTTCTCCGTGATCGTCTGCCTGATCTACTTCCTTTACCTGAACAAACAGCACCGACTGTATGAGATCTGAATGAATCAAAAAAAGTCACCCGCCTTTTTTCAAAGGCGGGTGACTTGCGTTAAGTCAAACCTTATTTGTTCGTCTCGGCGGCGACGACGATCTCGCCGCTTTTGAGCTGCTCCAGCAGCGCTTCGCACTTTTCCAGCGTCTCCGGCGACAGGTTGGGGTTCTCCTCGGGCAGGCCCACGGCTCCGGAGTTGACGTCGAACAGCCGGAAGCGGCCCAGCGGCTCGTCGCCCTCGATCAGATCGACGACGATCTGCCGCACGGCCTCGCCGTAGCTGCACCAGGCGGAGGTGACCACGGGAGAGCGCTGCTCATCGTCGACGTAGTACGAGGCCGTGTTCCAGTAGTCGGCCTCACAGCCCACCATGCGGACGTCCGCGCCCATGGAGGCGCGCACGCGCAGCTCCGCCGCCGCGCCCAGACCCGTGGGATCGGAGGACACCAGCAGGCACTGAACGCCGCTTTCCACCAGCCGTGCCGTGGCCTGCTGGCCCAGCGGGAAGTTCAGCGGGTCGCCCACGGCGACGAAATCCGCCCGGTCGGGCGTCACGCCCGCATAAGCGGCGCCCTGCAGGAAGCCGGACAGCAGCTCCTCGTCGGGGGCCGCGTTCTGCCCGGCCACACCGCCGAAGCGCACGTCGCCCAGCTCCATGGCGGCCGCCGCGCCGGCCAGGAAGCCGGCCTCGGCCTTGTCGAACACGGCCACCACGGCGTTCGAGGGCACGGTCTCCACCTCGGAATCGACGCCGATGAACGTCACGCCGGGCCACGTCTCACAGGCGCGCAGCAGCGTGTCCGTAAACACGCGCCCGCCCAGTACGATCACGTTGTACCCGGCCTCCACCAGCGTCTTGACGCCCGTCATGTACTCCTCCTCGTCGTAATTCTGCGGACGATAGAAGTTGACGTCGGCGTTGTAATCCTCCTCGAGCTTCAGCAGACCGCCGCGCCAGACCGACTGGTTCAGGTGGTTGTCGCTGACGGCCATGGAGTCCGTGACCATGGCGATCTTTTGCTTGGGCGGCTTTTTGACGCAGCCGGTCATGAGCGCCAGCGCCGTCAGCAGGCACAACAGGCCTGCCGTCCATTTTTTCATCATAAGAGATCCTCCGCTATTCGAAGTCCACGCTGGCCGTCTCGGTGACGCAGGAGACGAAAGTCTGTCCCGGCGCGACCGTCAGCTCCGCACCGGACGCATCGTAAAACGTGATGGGCTTGTTGTAGCCGTCCTTTTTCCAGGTGATGGGCACGGTCTTGCCCTCGCAGCAGTAATACCCCTTGCCGGTGCCCGTGGTGGTGATGTCCACCAGCTTCAGCTCGTCGTTGCGGTCATGGACCGCCATGCGCAGCACCAGCAGGTTTTTGACCTCGATCTGCTTCTTCATCCAGGCGTCCATGTGCGGGTCGCCGTACTGCCAGCGCTTGTAGGTGCCGTTTTCCTCGTCATAGACGAAATAGGGGCGGTGGCGCTCGCTGAACGTCAGCGTCACCTTATCGGCCGTCTCGCCGTTCAGCGCCGAGTGCTCCTCGCCGAAATGGAAGGCCGAGGGCTGCTCCTCCTGGCTGAGATCCTTTTTCAGCGAGGCCAGCGCCGTCTCCACGTACTCGCCCGTGGTGTAGACGGAATGCTCCAGCCCGATGGTCTTGCGCCGGTCGGGGTCGCGGCGGTAGAGGCTGCCCTCCCAGTTGCCGCGGATGCCGTCCAGATCGATGAGATCGGACCGCGCCGCGATGGCGTCATAGGCCGGGACGCTGCCGCCGAAATGCATGTACACCGCGCCGTAGCTCTGGGCCATATCGATGAAATAGGGTCTGGCCGAGCGGATGGAAGCCAGCTTCTCGATCTTCGAGGGGTCCTTGAACAGCGCCACGAACCGGGTGATGCGCCCCTCGGCCAGCATTTCATAGATGATATCGGCCTGGCTGACGCCCCACTGGGGGAGGCTGTTGTAGCTGTTGCTGACCATGATGGCCACGGGCCTGCGGTGCAGCGCCTCGTCGGAGATGCCGTCATAGAGGCCCGTCAGCGGGTTGAGGTTGCCCTCGGGCACGGGCTCCGCCGGCTCTTCGGCCTTGGGCTCCTCCTCCTTGGGCGGTTCCTCGACCTTCGGGGGCTCCTCGACCTTGGGCTCGGGCTCCGCAGGCGTCTCCACGGTCTGCGGCTCCTCCACCGCAGGCTCCGGCGCGGGCTCCGTCTTGCCGCAGGCGGTCAGCGCCAGCAGAAGGACCGTCAAAAGTGCGATGACACGGATGCGTTTCATTTCGTTTCCTCCTGGGATGCTTTTGCTTTGGGGTCCTCCAGCAGCAGCGAGAGGAGGCCCTTGTAGATGCTCTCGGCGTTATCCTTGAAGTTCTGCTCCAGCATCTGGCACTGACGCTCGTTGAAGACGGCCACGTTGATCGACATCATCTCAAAGCTCTTGTCGTAGACGGCCAGCGTCACGTGGAAGGAGCCGTCGTCGTTCTTCTTGTGGTAGGCGCGCAGACTGTTGTTCCGGCGGATGCGGGAGATCACGCGCAGCGCGGCGGTCTGGGCGCGGTCGCGGACGCTGAGCCGCAGCTGGCCCTCCATCAGCTCCACCACCTTGCGCCCCTCGTTGGACAGCAGGTACTCCTTGTGGTCGATCATGTCGAGCTCGGAGATATGGCCCGACTCCAGCAGCTCGTGAAAGCATTGCATGAACTCAAAGTAGCCGAAGCCGCCGTCGATCATCGTGACCTCCATCAGGTCGTCCACGCTGACCGTCATCGGCAGCAGGCTGAGACAGTACAGGATCAGATATTTCACGTCCTCGGGCTCGCGGATATAGCCCATTCTCATGACAGTCACCTCCCGGATCGATCTTACAGATACTATATTATATCAAACATCCGTCCAATTGAAAAGACATTTGTCGGGAAGTGACCGGGAAGAACGCAAAAAATCGTCGCAAGCCGCCATCTCAAACAGCCAATACCTGTAAAGCTAAAAACTTTACAATACTTTATATAAAAGCGATCCAACCGTTTTCGTGCCCGAAATGACCGCCGGGGACAAAGATTTGGTTCCCACATCGGAAAACTTGTGATACAATAAAAAAAGAGAACTGCGAAAAGGGGTCCGTCGAAAGATGAAAAAAGTGTTCATCGGCCTTGGGGCCGTTCTGCTGTGCCTGCTTCTGGCGCTGCTGGCCTGCGTCACCTTCAGCCGCGAGGGCTTCCTGCCCGGCTTCCTCAGCGTCGGGGCGTATCCCGTGCGCACGGGCGTATACGGCGACCTTCTGCCCCGGGGCAGTCTGGCGCTGACGGAGAAAGACCCCGCCCTCAGCATGGGCGATATCGTCGTGCTGCCCATGGGCGGCGAGCGCGTCATCGGCTCCGTTCTGACGGCGGAGGAGGACAGCCTGACGGTCCGCGTGGCGGACGCCGAGCTTCACGCCGACGCCTCGCAGGTCCTGGGCCGCGTCTATTACGAGCTGGACGGCCTCGGCGACTTCTGCGTGACGCTGAAAAACAACCGCGCCGCCGTCTGGTGCGCGCTGGCGCTGTTGACGGCAGCGGCCGTGGCCTTCGTGGTCACGATCCCGTCCCGCAGGCACAAGGCCGAGGTGAAAAAGCTGATCGAGCTGTTCGACTACTACGGCAATAAGTTCGACGAGGAAGAAAAGGATATCGAGTACTGATGAAGAGCAATCGCTTCTGGCTGGCGCTTCTGGGCGCGCTGCTGGTCTTGTCCTGCGCCGCCGCGGGCGTTTACTGGTATCTTGGCCGCGGCGGGGCCGTGGCCGTCGTCACCCAGAACGGGCAGGAGCTGTACCGCATCGAGCTGAGCCGCGTGCTGCGGCCCTACACCATCGAGATCGGCGGCGACTATACGAACACCGTGCAGGTGGAGCCCGGGCGCATCTGCGTCTCCCACGCCGACTGCCCGGACAAGATCTGCGTCGACCGCGGCTGGATCAGCGCCCGGGGCGCGCCCATCGTCTGCCTGCCCAACGGCCTCGTCATCGAGATCGAGGGCGGCGACGGCGACCTGGACGGCACGGCAGGGTAGAGGAGAGATTATGAAACGGATTGAAACACTTCTGAACGTCGTCATGGGCGCGTCCTTCGGCTCCTGGCTGGGCCTGACCATCGGCGATTACCGGTATTATCGCATCATGGAGCCGTTCAACTCGGCGCCGTGGTACACGCCCGCCCTCGTGCGGCTGATCCCCTGCGCGGCAGTGATCCTCGCGTGCCTCCTGCTGAAGCTGTGGCTCCGGCGCAGAGCGCGGTGATTTGAATAACGTCATATCGAAACGAACGGCGCAAGTGAAATCGCGCCGTTTTTCTCTTGACAACTGTTCTATACTGTTATATACTGTTTATCGGAAAGGGGAGCAACCATGAAGATGATCATCAGCAATTCCTCTCCCATACCGATTTACGAGCAGATCGCAGGGCAGGTCAGGGAGCAGGTCGCCTCCGGCGCGCTGCGTGAGGGCGACGCGCTGCCCTCAGTGCGGGCGCTGGCCGCCGAGCTGCGCATCAGCGCCCTGACCGTCAAAAAGGCCTACGACGCGCTGGAGGCTGAGGGGACGGTGGCCACCGTCCACGGAAAAGGCAGCTTCATCTCCGGCGCGGCGAAGAACGCCGCCGCCGAGGAGGCGCGGCGGGCCGTGGAGGAGACGATGCTCCGGGCCGTGGAGCAGGGCCGCCGCGCCGGCATGACCGACGAACAGCTGACCGATCTGCTGAAACTGCTGCTGGAGGAATGACCATGCTAATCAAACTGGACCACGCCGCCAAGCGCTACGGCGATTTCGCCCTCGACTGCACGCTGGAGGTGCGCGAGGGATACGTCACGGGCCTTGTCGGGGCCAACGGCTCCGGCAAGACGACCACCTTCAAGACGCTTCTGGGCCTGATCGACCGCGACGGCGGCACGGCGGAGGTCTTTGGCAAAGACGCCGCCTCGCTGACGCCCGCTGACCGGGCCCGCATGGGCGTCATGCTGGCCGACGCCGGCTTCAGCGGCTATATCGACCTGAGGGCCGTAGCCGATATCCAGGCGGCTCTGTATCAAAACTTCGATAAAGCCGCTTTTCTAAAGAAATGTAAAGAATATGACCTTGACACCAAAAAACAGCTCCGCCGCCTGTCCCGGGGCATGCGGACGAAGGCGCAGCTGTTGTGCGCCCTGTCCCACGGGGCCGATCTGCTGCTGCTGGACGAGCCCACGTCGGGTCTCGACGTGGTGGCCCGGGACGAGATACTGGACCTGCTGCGATCTTACATGCAGCAGGAGGGCCGCGGCATCCTGATCTCCTCGCATATCTCCTCCGATCTGGAGGGCCTGTGCGACGACGTGTATATGATCGACAGGGGGAAGATCGTCCTGCACGAGGACACCGACCGCCTGCTGGCGCGCTACGGCCTGCTGAAGCTGGACGAGAGCGCCTTTGAGGCGCTGGACAAGAGCCGCGTCCTGCGCACGAAAAAAGAGAGCTGGGGCGTGTCGTGCCTGACGGACGACCGCGCCTATTACGAGGCCGTGCCGGGTCTGGTGGTGGACCGGGCCGGGATCGACACGGTCATCACCATGATGATCCGGGGGGAGGCGAAGCGATGAAAGCGCTGCTGATCAAGGACCTGAGCTACCTGAAAAGCTCCCGTATTCTCGTGATCGTGCCTGTGGTAGGGCTGATCCTGTCGCTGAGCGGCGGGAGCTTCTTCATCACCTGGGTGTGCATCATGGCCGCGTCCATGGTGCAGACTACGTTCACGTATGACGAGTTCGAAAACGGCATGAGCTACCTGCTGACGCTGCCCGTCAGCCGCAGGCAGTACGTGCGCTCCAAGTACCTGATGGCCCTCCTGTGCGTCGCGGCGATGATCTGCGCGGCGCTGGCGCTGACTTTTGTGTTGGACGCCGTCATGGGCCGTGCGCAGGAGGACCTGCTGACGAGCGCCGTGACCGGCCTGATCGTCGCCGACCTGTATATCTCCGTCTCGATCCCCGGCATCATCCGTCTGGGCGTCGAAAGGGGACGGTGGGTCGTGCTGGGCGTTTCCGCCGTCGCGGCGGCCCTCATCGTCGGCGCCGCTGTCGTCGCCGAGATCGGATCGGCGCTGGAGAGTGCGCTGGCGCGCAGTCCCTGGCTGGCGGTCATACCGCTGCTTTTCCTGCTCGTCCTGCCCGTGCTCTCCTACCGCCTGAGCATGCGGTTCATCGACAAAAAGGAGTATTGATCCCATGATCCTGCGCGACGCCACCGACGATGATCTGAATTATGTCAAAGCGCTGTACGAGGAGGCCTTCCCGCGCGCGGAGCGCAAGCCCTTCCGCATCATCCGAAAACGGGTGCGGCAGGGGCTTGCCCATATCCTGATCCTGGACGAGGACGGCCCGAAGGGCCTTGCGATCACCATGGAGGCGGGCGGGTCGGTGCTGCTGGACTATTTCGCCGTGGACCCTGCCCACCGCGGGCGGGGCTGCGGCGGCAGGGCGCTCGATCTGCTGCGGCTGCGATACGCCGACCGCGTCTTTTTCCTGGAGATCGAGGCGCTGGACCCGGACGCGCCCAATTACGACCAGCGCGTCAGGCGCAAGCGGTTCTATCAGGCCCACGGCATGGTGGACACCGGCGCGCGGATGCGCCTGTTCGGCGTCCCCATGGAGCTGCTGTCCGGCGGGATCCCCGCTTCCTTCGAGCAGTGCGACGCGGTCTACCGCGTGATCTACCGGTATATTTACGATATCGCCGTTCAGCGGCTGTAAAAAAGATTTGCCAAGTTGATAATCAGGCGTTATACTGTTGGTAATGTTCGAAAAATGGGGGACATCGCAATGAACGAACTGACACAGACGAAGCGCCTGACGCCGCGCCACATCATGGTGGTCGTGGCGGCCTGCGGGATGCTGGGGGCCATGTCCAGCATTTCCAACGTGGCGGGCGTCTTTTTTACGCCCATGGCGACGGCGCTGAACGTGGGCCGCGGCAGCGTCAGCCTGACCACCACGATCAACGGCATGGTTTCCGCCTGCGTGGGCCTTTTTATCCCGAAGGTGCTGCGGTCCGACAATTTCAAGAAGCTCGTCCTGCTGGCCATGGTGCTGATGGTGGGCTCCACGCTCTTCATTTCCACGGTCAGCAGCCTGCCGCTGCTGTATCTGGCCTGCGTCGTGCGCGGCATGAGCGCGGGCATGGTCCATTTCGTCACCACAACGATCCTGCTGAGCAACTGGTACCATGAAAAGCTCGCCCTCGTGACGAGCATCGCCATGGGCTTCACGGGCATCGGCGGCGCAGTGCTGTCGCCGATCCTGACGGCCATCATCGGCCGCGGCGGCTGGCGCGCCGGGATGATCGGCCTGGCAGCGTTCATGGCGCTGTTCCTCGCGCCCGCGCTGCTGCTGCCCATCACGCTGAAGCCCGGGGACCAGGGTCTGGAGCCCTACGGAAGGAAAGAGGAGAAGACCGAGACGAAGACAGTCTCCGGCGAGCGTATCCCCATCGACTGGCTGACGGCCGGGCTCGTGATCGCCGCCGCCTCCATGGCGTCCATGGTGACCTCCATGGCCCAGCATTACCCCGGCACGGTGTCCAGCTACGGCCTTGCGGCCGCGGTGGGCTCCGCTATGATCTCGGCGGCCATGATCGTCAACACCTGCGGCAAGCTGCTCTACGGCACCATCGTGGACCGCCTGAGCAACAGGCGCACGGTGCCGCTGTTCGGCGCGGTGACCGTGGCGTCGCTGCTGGTGATCCTTACGGCCCGCAGCGCGCCGCTGCTGATCGCCGCCTCGGCGTCCTACGGTCTGTGCTACACGCTGTGCACCGTCGCCTGCGTCATGACGACGAAGGAGATCTTCGGCCTGGAGAACTACGCGACGGTCTATCCGAAGGTCAGCATGGGCACCACCATCGGCAACGCCTTCGCCGCCTTCTACATTGGCCACCTCTACGACGTCACCGGCAGCTACTCTCCGGCGCTGATCATGGAGATCTGCTTCGAGATCGCCGTCGTCGTATTGATCTCGATCGCTTATAAAAGAGGCAGTAAAGCCAGATAGCTTCACAGCAAAAAAGCATATGAAAAGGGGGCCGCCCGGAAGGGCAGCCCCCTTTTGCGCAGCGCAGACGCGCTTAGATGTTCTGGAAGTCGACGGTGGCGTTGCCGTTCTCGTCGTACTTGACGGCATCCTTGTCCAGGATGATGTCGTTGATGGCCTCGAAGTAAGCCTTGATGGAGGGATACTCGGGCTTGTAGTTCTTGCAGATCTCCTTGGCGGCGGCGCCGTCGTTGCACAGCAGAGCGTCGGCGACGAACAGCTGAGCCTTGGCGGAGTTGACGCACTGCCTGTTGGCGTCCTTGACGTAGTAGTTGATGCCGTGGCCGACGCCGATGGCGCCGGCAGCGTTGAACTGGACGCCGGGCATGACGCAGGTGATATCGCCGAAGTCGGAGGAGCCGGTGCCCCAACGCTCATAATCGAACACGACGCGGTCGGCGCCTACCAGATCCTCGCAGCACTGCTGGCAGAGCTTCATGAAGGCGGGATCGTGGACCTCGGGGGAGTAGCCCGGACGGTCGCACAGCTCGACGCCGGCGCCGATGGCCAGCGCGGCGCCCGTCAGGGCACGGTTGACCTTCTTGTTTTCGCGCTTGATGGCCTCCAGCGAATGGCCGCGGACGTAGCTCTCGATCTTCATCTCATCGGGGATGATGTTGACGGCACAGTTGACGCCCATCATGATGGGATGGAAGCGGATCGTATCCTTCTCCTGGAAGGTCTCACGCAGATCGTTGACGGCCTGCAGGCCCAGCATGGCGGCGTACTGCGCGTTGACGCCCAGATGGGGAGCGCCGCCGGCATGGGAGCTCTTGCCCTTGTAGCGGATGGTCTTGGCCATGCAGCCGTTGGAGCCGTAGCCGCAGGAGAAGTCATAGGGCTCGCCCTCGCCGGCGATGGTGCCGTGGACCATGATGGACAGATCGACGCCGTCCAGGATGCCGCGGTGCATGAACTCGACCTTGCCGCCCATGTAGCTGATGACGCCTTCCTTGCGGAGGTTCTCACGGAAGGCCAGCTGGATCATTTCCTCGGCGGGAACGGCGATCAGGCGGATCTTGCCGCACAGGCCGTCCAGCGCGCCGGGCTCGCTGAGACCGGCGGCGATGCCCAGCAGAGCGGCAGCCTGCGCATGGTGGCCGCAGCAATGGGTCATGCCATTGACGGACTCGGGATGGTTGGCGATGTCAAGAGCGTCCAGCTCGCCGAAGATGGCCAGCGTGGGGCCTTCCTTGCCGGTGTCAACGTCTACCCAGAAGCCGGGAATGTTGCCGAAGCCGGGGATCTGACCGGCCATGTTCAGCTTGTAGCCCAGGGCCTCGAACTTCTCGACCAGATAGTTATGGGCTTCCCACTCGGTGTAGCCGGTCTGGGGATGGGCCCACAGCCAGCGCTCCGCGTCAAGGATCAGCTGCTTGTGCGCGTCAACATTCTTGACGATCAGTTTTTGTTTTTCATTCATGTGAATCATCCTCCTTGAAGAATTGATGGGGACTCCATACGCCTTTACTATATCACAACGCTGCACCCGCGAAAAGCGGTTTTTATCTTCTTTGCTCAACTTTGGGGCTATTGGACAACTCCATTTGTGCAAATATACAAAAAAGAAGGGCTCCCCAGGCGGGGAGCCCTTGTGCCGGACGGCGTTAGATGTTCTGGAAATCGACGGTGGC
This sequence comes from Oscillospiraceae bacterium, assembly GCA_015068445.1. GTDB lineage: Bacteria > Bacillota > Clostridia > Oscillospirales > Butyricicoccaceae > RGIG1902. Next base: position 16,290 of record SVKN01000045.1, read on the forward strand.
GTTGCCGTTCTCGTCGTACACGACGGCGTCCTTGTCGAGGATCATGTCGTTGATCGACTCGAAGTAAGCCTTGATGGACGGGAACTGGGGCTTGTAGTTGGCGATGATCTCCTTGGCGGCGGCAGCGCCGTTGGAGAACAGGGCGTCCACGACGAACAGCTGCGCCTTGGCGGAGTTCAGGCAGAGCTTGTTGGGGTTGTTGACGAAGTAGTCGATGCCGTGGCCCGTGCCGATGGCGCCGGAGCAGTGGAACTGCACGCCGGGCATGACGCAGGTGACGTCGCCGAAGTCAGAGGAGCCGGTGCTCCAGCTGTCATACATAAAGCGCACGCGGTCGGCGCCCACGAGGTCCTCGCAGCACTTCTGGACGAGCTTCATGAACGGCACGTCGTGGATCTCGGGGGAGTAGCCCGGACGGTCGCACAGTTCGACGCCGGCGCCGATGGCCAGCGCGGCGCCCGTCAGCGCGCGGTTGACCTTCTTGTTCTCGCGCTTGATGGCCTCGATGGAGTGGCCGCGGACGTAGCTCTCGATCTTCATCTCGTCGGGGATGATGTTGACGGCGCAGTTGACGCCCATCATGATGGGATGGAAGCGGATGGTATCCTTCTCCTGGAAGGTCTCACGCAGATCGTTGACGGCCTGCAGGCCCAGCATGGCGGCGTACTGCGCGTTGACGCCCAGATGGGGAGCGCCGCCGGCATGGGAGCTCTTGCCCTTGTAGCGGATGGTCTTGGCCATGCAGCCGTTGGAGCCGTAGCCGCAGGAGAAGTCATAGGGCTCGCCCTCGCCGGCGATGGTGCCGTGGACCATGATGGACAGATCGACGCCGTCCAGGATGCCGCGGTGCATGAACTCGACCTTGCCGCCCATGTAGCTGATGACGCCTTCCTTGCGGAGGTTCTCACGGAAGGCCAGCTGGATCATTTCCTCGGCGGGAACGGCGATCAGGCGGATCTTGCCGCACAGGCCGTCCAGCGCGCCGGGCTGCTTCAGCGCCGCCGCGACGCCCAGCAGGGCGGCGCCCTGGGCGTGGTGGCCGCAGCAATGGGTCATGCCGTTGACGGACTCGGGATGGTTGGCGATGTCGAGGGCGTCCAGCTCGCCGAAGATGGCGATGGTGGGGCCTTCCTTGCCGGTGTCCACATCGGTCCAGAAGCCGGGGATCTTGCCGAAACCGGGGATGTCGCCCGCCATATTCAGCTTGTAGCCCAGAGCCTCATACTTCTCGACGAGGTAGTTGTGGGCTTCCCACTCGGTGTAGCCGGTCTGGGGATGGGCCCACAGCCAGCGCTCGGCGTCGAGGACCAGCTGCTTGTTGGCGTCTACGTTTTTGACGATAAGTTCCTGTCTCTCGGTCATGTTGATACTCCTTTCAAAAAGTCCGGACGCCGCGGGGGACGTCCGGGGTTACGGATACGGTTTAGACGTTCTGGAAATCGACGGTGGCGTTGCCGTTCTCATCGTACTTGACGGCGTCCTTGTCGAGAATCAGGTCGTTGATGGCTTCGAAATAGGCCTTGATGGAGGGATACTGCGGCTTGTAGTTCTTGCAGATCTCCTTGGCGGCCGCGCCGCCGTTGTTCAGCAGCGCGTCGGCGACGAACAGCTGGGCCTTCGTGGCGTTGACGCACAGACGGTCGGCGTCCACGACCTGGAAGTCGATGCCGTGGAAGGTGCCCACGACGCCCGAGGAGCTGAACTGCATGCCGGGCATGACGCAGGTGATGTCGCCGAAGTCGGAGGAGCCGGTGCCCCAGTTGGTGTAGTTGAACTTGACGTGCTCTTCACCCACCAGATCGACGCAGCACTGCTCGACCAGCTTCATCAGCGCGGGATCGTGGATCTCGGGGGAGTAGCCCGGACGGTCGCACAGCTCGACGCCGGCGCCGATGGCCAGCGCAGCGCCGGTCAGCGCACGGTTGACCTTCCTGTTCTCTCTCTTCATGGCCTCGATGGAGTGGCCGCGGACGTAGCTCTCGATCTTCATCTCATCGGGGATGATGTTGACGGCACAGTTGACGCCCATCATGATGGGATGGAAGCGGATCGTATCCTTCTCCTGGAAGGTCTCACGCAGATCGTTGACGGCCTGCAGGCCCAGCATGGCGGCGTACTGCGCGTTGACGCCCAGATGGGGAGCGCCGCCGGCATGGGAGCTCTTGCCCTTGTAGCGGATGGTCTTGGCCATGCAGCCGTTGGAGCCGTAGCCGCAGGAGAAGTCATAGGGCTCGCCCTCGCCGGCGATGGTGCCGTGGACCATGATGGACAGATCGACGCCGTCCAGGATGCCGCGGTGCATGAACTCGACCTTGCCGCCCATGTAGCTGATGACGCCTTCCTTGCGGAGGTTCTCACGGAAGGCCAGCTGGATCATTTCCTCGGCGGGAACGGCGATCAGGCGGATCTTGCCGCACAGGCCGTCCAGCGCGCCGGGCT
>SVKN01000046.1 GCA_015068445.1 Oscillospiraceae bacterium
CGTGATGTGCGCGAGCCGGTCAAGGGCAATGGTTACGCGCTGACGCGCGCCCCCTATCGCCCCGCTTCGCGGGCCACTTCCCATTCCGCGCGAAAGGCCCGGCCACAGGCCGGGACACGCGTGTTCAGATTCCGCGCGAAAGGCCCGGCCACAGGCCGGGACACGCGTGCTCAGACCGTTGGGGGAAGCAAGGAAAGTCCCGCTCATTGCTGCGGCGTTTTCTGTCCAGTCGCTTCTTTACAACAGTGCGGAGTTGTGTTATTCTTATTCTGTATCATTATAAGTATTATCGTGGGTTTTTAGGCCCAGGGACGGGAGGTGAACGGCGTGAACGGGACGATGATGCGGAAGCTGCGCGGGCGTGCGGGCGCGTCGCTCACCTTTGCGCTGCTGTTGTTCCTCGTGTGCGCGGTGATCGGCAGTGTCGTTCTGGCGGCGGGCACGGCGGCGGCCGGGCGGTTCAGCCAGCTGACGTCCATGGACGCCCGCTACTACGCCGTCACCTCGGCGGCGCGGCTGTTCTGCGATCAGCTGGACGGCCGGAGCGTCACCGTCACCCGCGTCCGCGTGAGCACGGAGACCGAGACCACCACCTACACCGAGCAGCCGGACAGTACGGTCACCGAGACCGTCACGACCTCCGGCCCCGATTACAACTATTCCTCCACGCTCCCGACCGCCGGGACGCTGCTGGGCGACGCCGCGACGACGCTTGTCTTCGGCAGCGTGACGGACTACGACTCCGCCGAGGGCTGGAACGCCTCCGGCGCCAGCGCCGCCGCGACCCGGGACCTGACCGTCACCGTGGGCGACAAGACGTCCCTGACCGTCAACGTCCGCGTCAGCCAACGCCCCGACGGCGTCATGGAGCTGACCTTTTCCAACGCCGACGAGCCGAAATACACGGTGCTGATGACGCTGGCCTGCAGCCGCAGCGGCACGCCGGGGTCCACGACCGCCTACACCACGTCCTCCGGCGGCAGCGGGCTCACACGCACCGAGACCGTCACCGCCGTCACCCGCGAGACGCGTCCGGACACGTTCACGTGGACCGTGACCTCCATGAAGAAGGTGTCGCAATGAGCATGAAACGCAAGCTGCGCTCCGGGGCGGGGGAGACCATCGGCGAGGTGCTGGTGGCGCTGCTGATCTCGGCGGCGGCGCTGGTGATGCTGGCGTCGATGGTCGCCTCGTCCGCGCGCATGACGGAGCAGAGCGAGGCGCGCCTGAGCGCCTATTACGCCGAAAACGTCCGTCTGGACCAGCAGACGGGGACGAGCGAGACCGTCACCGTGACGATCAGGGACGGCGCAGCCGCCCTGCGGCTGTCCGACGGGACGCTGCAGGTGAAGGTCTATACGAACGCGGCCGCCCCGGACGTCATGGCCTATCAGGTGAAGTGATATGAAGAGACTGAACAGCCGAACCGGCTTTACGCTGGCGGAGGTGCTGATCACGGTGCTGATCCTGCTGATGATCACCGCCGTGGTGGCGGGTGGGATGCCCGTGGCAGCTAACGCCTATTATAAGGTAGTGGACGCGGCCAACGCGCAGGTGCTGCTGTCCACGGCCATGACCGAGCTGCGGGACCAGCTGGGGCTGGCGTCCGGCGCCGCCGTGGAAAGCGGCGCGCTGACCTACGCGGGCCCCGGCGGCGACAGCCGCATCTGGCTGGGAGGCGACGGCACGATCCTGCTGCGCCAGACCATCGCCGCTGCCGACCGTCCCCTGGTCTCCGTCAAGGCGCAGACGAAGAACCTGACCGTCACGTACACCTCCGTGACCGTGGACGGCACTCTCGTGACGTTCGAGGACCTCCGCGTGGAAAAGAAGGGCAGAAGCGTCGCCGCGCTGGACGAATACTGCGTCAGGACGGGGAAATAGGGAAGCGAAGCGGGATTGATCCCGGCAGCTGGTACAGGATCGCCCGCAGGGAACGGTGCCCACACCGTTCCCTGCGAAGACCATTATCCGGTCCCGTGATCTGCGCGGGCCGGTCAAGGGCAATGATTACGCGCTGACGCGCGCCCCCTATCGCCTCCGCGGCAAAGCCGCTCCGGCACTTCCCATTCCGCGCGAAAGGCCCGGCCACAGGCCGGGACACGCGTGTTCAGACCGATGGGGGAAGCATCGGCCCCTGCGACGCGACCCGTTTCCCCAATTTGTCATCCCGAGGGTCGCGCAGCGGAGTCGAAGGAGCTGTGCGCAGAGATGCCGGGACGGACAGAGAGACCTGTCAAACGAACGCCCAGCGCCCCGGCGCGGCGCATCATACAAACACAAAAACCGAAAGGACGGTGATCACCATGACAAAACGCAGACGGAACAAAGGCTTCACACTGGCTGAGGTCCTGCTCGTCGTGGGGATCATCGTGATCCTGGCGGGCGTGTCGTTCATCAACGTGGTGAAGCACCAGCGGGCCATGAAGCAGCTGGAGATGGACGGCATCGCCAAGGAGATCTTCGTGGCGGCCCAGAACCACCTGTCCATGGCCGCCTCCCAGGGGTACCTGGGCCTGGGCGGGCAGACGGGCATCCCGGAGACGGACGAGGACGGCCAGGAGACCGGCGTCTATTACTTCGTCGTCAACCCCGGCGACAGCGGCGACGAAACGCTCCTCGATCTCATGCTGCCCTTCGGCTCCGTGGACGAGACCGTCCGCACCGGCGGCAGCTACATCGTCCGCTACCAGAAGGAGCCCGCGCTTGTCCTCGACGTCTTTTACGCCACCCCCGGCGGGCACTTCCCCCACAGCTACGTTGAAACCGAGTACGACACCCTCATGGACGACTACTACGGCGAAGCGCACAAGCTGGACCGCCGCAAGTACACCGACGGCGCGGTCCTCGGCTGGTACGGCGGCGTGGAGGCCTCCGTCCTGCCCGTGGCAGACGCGCTGGAGCCGCCGATCTTCCGGCTGATCAACGCCGAGCGGCTGTACGCTACCGTCCGCAACCCCAACGACGGCGGCAAGGTGCGCCTGACTGTGGAGGGCCTCACCAGCGGCGCGCAGACGACCATCGAGCTCGACCCCGCGGCCGACCAGCCCTCTTATATCAAATATGAGGACGGCACGTTCACCGTCATCTTCGACGACGTGACGGCGAAGGATATGCATTTCAATGACCTGTTCTGCACGCCCGGCGGCGTCAGCGCCGACTTCGTCCCCGGCGAGGACATCCGCGTCACCGCCGTGGCCTACAGCGACGACGCCCTGACGCTCCCTGTGTCGGCGGGCGCGCGCACCGAGAACAGCCTGTACGCCGGGCGCAGCGGCACCCGCGCCGAGATCGGCAACATCCGCCATCTGGAGAATCTGGCGGCGGACATCTCCTCCGTGGCGTCGCCTCCGGCGGAGGCCGTCCAGCTGGGCGACCTGTCGTGGACGGCGTTCAAGAGCGCCATCGGCGGGACCGTCAGCGTCTGGGACGCCGCCAACGAGTACAAGACGAAGGACAACACCTTCCTGCCCGTCACCCCGGGCTATGATCTGCACTACGACGGCGCGGGCCACCGCATCGCGGACGTGGCGGTAGACACCGACCTGGCGAACGCCGGGGTCTTCGGCGCGCTGGAAAACGGCGGCGTCAGCGATCTGGAGCTGCTGGACTGCACCATTAAAAATACCGCAGGGACGGCGGGCGCGCTGGCCGGGTCCATGGGATCGTGCACGGTCACGGGCGTCTACGCCCATTCCTCCGGCGGCGCGGGGACCGTCACCGGCTCCGGCGCATCGGGCGGCCTCATCGGCTCCGCCTCCGACGTCACGGTGCAGCAGAGCGCCGCGAACCTCCTCGTCACCTCGACGAACGGAGCGGCGGGCGGCCTCGTGGGCGCGGCCTCCGACATCCTCGTTGTGAAAAACAGCTACGCCGCCGGCCACACCAGCGACGGCGCTTACGACAGCTATAACGTCACCGCCGCCGCTGCGGCGGGCGGTCTCATCGGCGACGCGTCCTCCGCGTCGCTGACGGTGGACTGCGCCTATTCCACCTGCTCCGTCACGGGCGATGTTTCCGGCGGCCTCGTCGGGCGCGCCGGCAGCGGCACGACCACCCATACCTACGCCACGGGCCTCGTGGGCGGCGCCGCGCCAAGGGCCTTCCTGGGCGCGGGCACGCTGAACGCCGGGCAGAGCCGGTATTATGAGATCGTCAACATGAGGAGCGACAACACCCCCGTCCCCGCGGGCGTCTCCGGCGTCACGGCGCTGGACGCCTCGGCGGCCTCCTGGAACGCTTTCATGGAGAACAGCGCAGGCGCGGAGCCCTTCGATGCGCGGCTGGTCATCGAGTACCAGGGGCACTATTTCCTGCCCACGGTGGCGCAGCTGGGCGGCGACGCCGGGGACTATGACTTCCTGACGTCCCACTGCGGCGACTGGCCCGCCCCCGAGACGAAGCTCGTCAACCGCAAGACCGCGGCGCTGGCCCCCGGCGGGCGCGACGGCGGCGCGCGGGCCGTCACCATGTACTACACCGGCGACGCCGCCATCCCCGACGACGCCGATCTGACCGTCTCCCGCGTCACGGGCGGCGACTATCTGCGCTATCTGGCCGAGGCAGCCCGGGCCCTGGGCCTGGAGCTGTCCGACGTCATGGGCAGCGAGGTCGTCGATATCTCCATCCTCCGCGGCGGCAGCGAGCTGCAGCCCGCCTCGCCCGTGAGCATGCACATCGCCATGGAGGGCGCATGCGCCCCCGACGTGCAGATCGTCCACTTCGGCCCCGAGACCGAGGTCCTGGAGGCCAGAAGCGCGGGCGGCGACGTCACGTTCCGCACCGCCGGCTTCTCGGTCTACGCCCTCGTCAGCTCGAACCACCCCCAGCGCACCTATAACTTCTTCGCCCCCGACGCCTCGGGGACGTATCAGCCCTATTATTTCTACACCGACCAGGGCACCCTCGTCTGCCGCCAGACCATCAAGACGCTGAACGGCGTCACGGACGAGCTGGTGGTGCCCCGGCTCCCGGCCAGCGCCAGCCGGGCCACCTTCGACGGCTGGTACACGGCCCCGGAGGGCGGCGAGCGCTTCGATTTCAGCAGCGTCCCCGCCGTCACGTCCTCCGGCGCCGTGGACCTCTACGCCCGGTTCGCCGACTTCGCCTACGTCATCTTCCACGAGCAGTACAACGGCGCCACCCGCTCCTGGCCCGTCACGGCCACCCGCCGCGGCGAGCTGACGGACGGCTCCGCCGCCGTGGTCATCGACGATATCACGGTCAGCTACGACGACTCCGCCCAGCACACCGACGGCGAGCAGCATAACGCCGCCCCGCGCAAGGCCTTCCGCGGCTGGACGAAGGACCCCGACGTGGTGGACGAAAACGCCGTGCTGGAGAGCAGCCCCATGACGATCACGGGCAACGTGGACCTGTACCCGGTCTTCGTGGACGTCCACTGGCTCACCTTCGCCTCCGCGCCCGCGGGCCAGGGCGCCACCTACATCCCGCCGCGGTTCTACTACGTGGACGAGGGCGAGAGCAGCTTCCCGATCCCCACCCGCACGGGCTACCGCTTCGAGGGCTGGTACTCCGCCGAGACCGGCGGCACGAAGATCGTCAATGCCGACGGCACCCCGGCCCTGACCGGCGCCTCCGGCGTCTTCACCCGCTCCGGCAGCGTCATCCGCATCACCGCCGACGCCACGCTCTACGGCCGCTGGAGCGAGACAGAGACGAATTATACCGTCGTTATCTGGCAGCAGAAGGTCACGGACGAGGCGAACCTTTCCGCCGAGCAGAAGCAATACGATTTCTATACCAGCATCACGCGTCAGGCGTACACCGGCACGGTGGTCAACGCGACGAACGGCGACCGCACCATGAGCTTCATGGGCTTCCAGCTGGGCCGCTGCGACAGCGACGTCACGGTCAAAGGCGACGGCTCCTCTGTCATCAACGTCTATTACGACCGCAACGCCTACACGCTGCGGTTCCGCACAGGCAACAACAACAATACGGTCATCAAGACGATCACCGAGCTGTATCAGCACAACATTTCCTCGGAGTTCCCCATCGTCGGAACCAACGGCGTGACGTACAATCAGGGCCAGCGCTGGGCCCCCCAGGGCAGCCAGACCTACAGTGAGGTCCTCGTGTACATCGACTCCATGCCCGCTGAGAACATCACGTTCCAGCTGAGTACGTCCGCCAATGGCACGAAGACCATGAACTACTACGTGGAGGCGCTGTCCTCCGAGACGCCCGACGTCACGTGGAACGGCGTGGGATATGTGCTGTATAAGCAGGTCCTCGCCAACTACGGCTACATCACCGAGGACGAAGACTTCATCGAGTTCGTCGGCATGACGAAAAACGGCTCAAACCCCGCTTTCAGCGGCGGCAGGATCAATTCGACGCCCGCCAACTTCTACTACCTCCGCACGCCGTATACCATCCAGTTCCGCGATTCCGTCACCAACGACCTGCTGCATTCGACGACAGTCAAATACGGCGAGACGACGGCGGGCAGCATTTTCACGAATCCCACCCCGCCCGAGGGCTATCACTTCACGGGCTGGTATGCCGACTCGGCCTGCTCCACCCGCGTGTTCTTCACGGAGGCGGAGTACAACGCCTCCACGCTGCAGAACAAGGCGCTGATCGACCGCATGCCCGCCTTCAACCTCCAGCTCTTCGCCGGCTGGGAGACCGAGTGGTACCTGATCCAGATCGACCCCAATGGCGGCGAGATGTCCGGCGCCCAGTCCACCTGGTTCTGGGAGCCCTACAACGGCGACCCCATCGAGGAGTACACCACCGTCACCCGCGGCTACATCGAGGCGCTGAACGGCACCTACTACTACGCCCTGCAGGACCGCCATTACTACGGTCTGGGCGACGAGTGGTCCTCCGCCGAGGATGCGCTGCAGAAGCGCCACGCCTACTACACCGACGACATCAGCGACCCCGCCGTGGACCTGAGCACCCGCTATGAGGCGGAGGCCGACGCCTTCCGCTACGCCGGCTGGTTCGAGGTCAATGAGGACGGCTCCGAGACGCTTTACGCCTTCGGCCAGCCCGTCATGCACAACACCACGCTGCGCCTGCACTGGAAGCAGATCGGCACCTATCACCTGCGCTTCGAGGCCGGCGACGGCACGCTTGACAGCGGCGACGGCAACGAGGACGTCTTCCTCGTGCTGGACGACGCCGATTACGCCGACCACGCCCGCGTCGTCGTCTCCCGCGCGGCCACGGTGGAGGACGGCCGCAACTTCGTGGGCTGGACCGTCCGCAACGATCCCTCCGGCACGATCTACACCCCCGGCCAGACCTTCGAGCTCCAGTCCAAGTTCGCCGTCCACGAGACCGACGAGGACGACGTGGAGCACCGCGTCGTCATCCTCGACGCCGTCTACACCACGGCGCCCACCGCCCGCATCATCTACGACGCCAACGGCGGCACGATCACCGGCACGCCGGATTACGGCGCGCCCACGGGCAGCTACGGCCTGATCCCCGTTTACACCCATTCCGACGTGCAGGCCACCGTGACGAACCTCTACAACAACCTGGGCTACCGCCTCAGCGACGGCACGGGCTTCACGCTGGAGAACGCCGAGTTCAAGGGCTGGAGCACCAACCCCGACGGCACCGGCGACGTCTTTGAAGCGGGGCAGGAGTATTATATCGACTCTGTCGAGCCCGTGACCCTCTACGCCATGTGGCAGGTCCGGGTCTGGTTCGACAAGAACAACGTCAACGCCGACTGGGGCGGCGACTGGGACACGTCCGTTTACACCTGGGACCAGACGCGGCAGCAGTACTACACGCTGGCCTACGTCAACGGCACTGTGGACGAGCCGCCCTACACCCCCGCGTCCTCGGACCCCGAGGAGCGCTTCGCCTACTGGAGCACCGTCCGCTACACCGACTCCGGCGACGTCGCCACGCCCTATGATTTCGCGGGCCCCGTGGCCGGGGAGATGACGCTCTACGGCTTCTGGACCACGCCCATCCAGGTGGCGTACCACGTGGTCGATTCCACCGAGGAGGCTCTGGCCGACGCCGACGGCTGGCGCGTGCCCGAAAAGAACGGCATTTTCCTCATCAACTCCGGCGTGGAGATCGACCTGAGCGCCCACGACGATTCGTATGTCACCATGCCCGAGGGGTATGCCTACGCCTTCGCCTGCCTCAGCGACGATATGGAGGACGTCTCCGAAAGCACGCTCATCACGAAGCTCGACTACAACACCGTCACCCGCTTCGCCCGCGCCACCTTCGCGGACGGCTCGACGCAGGACATCCCCGCCGATCAGAAGGTCTATCTGATCTACTACCTCGATCCCGAGGAGCTGGCCGTCGGCTACAAGCTCATGGGCACCGACGGCGCGCTCAGCGACGTGGAGATGAACGGCGCGGGCTATCCCACCGCGGCGCAGGCGGGCGACTGCAACATGACCTCCGCCGTCACCCGGCCGCTGGCCTGGGCCAATCAGCCGGATTACAAGTATTTCGCCTACGCCATCGGCGACCCGGACGCCGCCTCCGACGCCCAGCTCCACCTGATCACCGCCTCCTCGAACAGCGACAGCAGCCGCCCGGCCCTGCGGGTGAAGAACACCTGGCGCGGCTTCCGGTATTCCACCGACGGCGGCAGCACGTGGAACAGCTGCGGCTATGACCTGCAGCTGTACGTGGTCTATTTCGAGTCAAAGCCCACGGTGGTCACCCTCCGCGAGCACACGGTCGGCCTCGAAAGCGACATGGAGAAGAAGTTCACCTACACCGTCGTCGTGGAGGAGATCGAGACTGTAACGACGACGGTGGATGTCAGGTCCCGCACCTGGCACGACGGATGGTTTAATAATGACTATTGGAACAACTGGGGCGGCTGGACGAGGCAGAGCAGCGATACAGACAGCGCCGTCGACGTCTTTTCCGAGACGACGTACCAGCTGGCCGACGGCGAGAGCGAGACGACCACACTGTTCCACACGCCTGCGACAGTCTCCGAGACGACGACGCCGCAGGATGATTCGCACCAGAACGGCATCAATACGCAGTATCAGTATCGCACGATGATCACCACCACCGTCACCCAGCGCATCACCGTCACCCAGACCGAGGACGACGACTTCACCACCGACAACGAAAGCACCGGCGGCACGAAGCAGACCGTCTATGTCTGGACCTATACCACCGCGGAAAACGTCGACGACAAGACCGTCACCTATACCAACACCCGCAAGCAGGCCGAGGTGGAGCTCCACGTGGCGTTGGCCCAGGGCGGCGGCTTCGTCGCCCGGGACGATCTGCGCACGGGCGACGCGTCGGTCTATACCGTCACGATCCCCCTGGGCGAGACGAAGACCGTGGGCGAAAACGACCCCGCGAACCTCTTCATCGGCGACAGCAGCTACCACTTCGCCGGCGTCATCTATAGCCGCGGCAGCGGCGCCGTGACCGCCGACGTGGACGATGTGCAGAGCGTCAGCTTCCTGCGCCCGGAGGACAGCGAGTATTACCGCCTGGTCCTCAACGAGGACAACGGGCTCTCCGTGGACGACGGCAGCATCTGGTTCGTCTATTACCAGATGCCGCGCATCTATTATATGAAGGAGGGCGCCAACGGCGCGTTGACCCGGCTCGGCGCCATCCGGCGAAACGGCGCGGCCGTCGAGCTGAACGACGCCGCCGTGACCCAGGGCCTGCAGCTGCAGGTGGGCACGGACCCGTTCCTCATCGACCAGACCGTCGCCGGCGGCTACCGCGTCCCGCCCGATCTGGACGGCGACCGCGCGCTGTCGCTGGACTACATCCGCCTGGCGGCGGGCCCCGCGAACGCGTCCAACACGTCCCAGATGGACGAGGTGCGCGACGACAAGTCGCTGCGCCTCAAGGTGGACGGCGGTCAGGTCAGGTGGAGCACGGACGGCGAGACGTATCAGCCCTTCTCCGGCGAGCCCACGGTCTACGCCATCTACCGTGAAAAGGGCTACGAGCTGACGCTGACGAAGACCGTCGTCGGCAGCGCCGAGGACGAAGCGCTGACGTTCCCCGTCACCATCACCTCCAGCCAGTTCACCAACGGCGAGACCTACACGGTCAGCGGCTACGGCGAGATCGAGACGCTGACGGTGGCCGACCGGTCCCTGAGCCTGTCCGTCCGCCACGGCGACACGATCCGCATCCAGGGCCTCCAGCGCGGCGCGTACACCATCCGCGAGACCGTCGACCCCGTGGACTTCACCATGACCGCACAGGTGGGCGGCTACAACGCCGGCGTCACCGCCGGGGAGACCCAGTCGTCCTTCTCCGTCACCATGGACGCCGACAAGACGGCTGCCATCACCAACACCCGCACGGGCAGCGACGTGACTCTGACGAAGATCGACAGCTTCGGCCATGGCCTGCCCGGCGCTGTGATGACGCTTTACAAGGGCACGGAGGAGGTCGCCGCGGCCACCTCCGGCGCGGACGGCACATTCACGTTCCAGCGCGTCCAGGCCGGGGCCTACACCCTCCGCGAGACCGGTATCCCCGACGGCTACCGGAACCTGGGCCGCACCTACAGCGTCACCGTGGACCGCTCCGGCAATACGGTCGTCACGTGCATCGACAACGGCTCCGCCTTCAACGTCCAGGGCCGCATCCTCGACGTGCCCACGGCGGCCAAGCGCGTCATCTTCAAGAAGACCGACGAGAGCTACGCGCCCCTCCCCGGCGCGAAGCTCGTCATCCGCTACGTGGACGGCACCACCTTCGCCGTGGAGAGCATGTCCGGCACCATGGGCTGCTTCTGGCTCGGCGACCTCCCCGAGGGCCGCTACACCGTCGAAGAGACCGCCGCCCCCGCCGGCTACATCGCCAGAAACTACACCGTCACCGTACAAAACGGCACGGTCACCGTGGAGTAAAAGGATCCCAAAAGCCCCGCCGGGACGGCGGGGCTTTTTCAGTTGACAGTGAGCAGTTGACAGTGGACAGTGGAAGGGCGAATGGACAGTTGACAGTTGACAGTTGACAATTGAGGTGTCGGCTTTGCCGACGATTTGATACCGCCTGACGGCGGGAAGGACACGGAACCGGCCCGCGCACATCACGGCCCCGTCAGCATAGCCTTCCTCTTCGAGGGAGGTGGCACGCGGAGCGTGACGGAAGGAGTTGCCCCGGGCTTTGAGCCGTCACGGAACCGAGATCATCCCGCCGCGTCCCCCTCAGTCACGGCGAAGGGCATCGCCGTGCCAGCTCCCCATTCCGCGCGAAAGGCCCGGCCGCAAGGCCGGGACACGCGTGCTCCCCATTCCGCGCGAAAGGCCCAGCCGCAGGCTGGGACACGCGTGCTCAGACGGAGGGGGCGCCGGGGAAGGGCATTGAATACGCGCTGACGCGCGCCCCCTTCAGTCGCCTTCGGCGACAGCTCCCCCGTTGGGGGAGCCTTTGACACGGCCCCGTCAACCTCCCGCCTACGCCCGCCGCTTGCATCATCGCGCAAAAACTGGTACACTTGTTTCAGCGAAGAATCTCCCATTATGCATCATATGAAAAGGAGCGACTGCAATGGATTTCAGAAAAGAGGGCTGTCAGGCGGCCTTTGAAGCGTTTGTCGGCGACGTGATGAAGCAGTACGAGGCCGTGGGTCTGGCGGTGTCGGTGTTTGACAAGAGCGACGTGCTGTATGAGAAGGCCTTCGGCTGCCGCGATCTGGAGAGCCAAAAGCCCATCGACGAGAACACGATCTTCGGTCTGGCCTCGGTGTCCAAATCCTTCACGGCCATGTCGATCATGCTGCTGCGCCAGCGGGGGCTGGTGGACCTGAACGAGAAGGTCAGCACCTACATCCCCGAGTTCCGCGACCCGCAGGATCAGCCGGTGCTCGTCTGGCACCTTTTGTGCCACTCCGGCGGCTTTTTCCCCATGCCCCGCATCCTCGTGGAGCACGTGGCTGCCGACATGGGCATCTGGAACGGCGGGAAGGACGAGCTGACCTTTGACGAGTCTCTGGCCCTGGAGGGTGCCCGCCAGGTGGCCGAGCGCATGAGCACCCGCACGTCCTTCATCTGCAAGCCCGGCGAGCGCATGAGCTACTGCAACGACGGCTTCGGCCTGCTCAGCGAGATCGTCCGCCGCAGAGGCGGCGAGAAGTCCTTCGCCGAGTTCGTCAAAAAGAACATCCTGGAGCCCCTGGGCATGAGCCGCTCCTGCGCCGAGTACATCGCCCCGCTGCACGATGAGAACGCCTGCACGCTGTACAAGCACGTGGGCGGCAAGCTGCAGGGCGGCTGGGACTTCTACGACAACGCCTTCGTCCTGCCCGGCGGCGGCGCCATGAAGTCCACGCTCCACGACCTGCGCGCCTACGTGCGCATGTATATGAACGACGGCGCGCCGCTGACCGATGAATGGACCGTCCGCGAGATGACGAAGATCCGTCAGGAGTACCGCTTCCACTCCTGGTACGGCTACGGCATCGCCACCAACACCATCGGCAATATGACGATCCACCAGCACGGCGGCAGCCTGACGGGCGTCAGCTCCAACTTCGCCTGGTGCCCGGAGCTGGGCATCGGCGTGGTGGTGCTGTGCAACACCTCCGGCGTCCCCGTTTCCCAGATCAGCAACGCCCTGTTCCGCTGGTTCGACGGGCAGGAGCCTTACACCGAGCCGCAGTTCCACGAGGTCTGCTGGACGAAGGAGCAGATCGAGGCCGCCTGCGGCGCCTATCAGTCCGGCGAGGGCACCCGCATCGAGATCACGGCCCCCGAGGGCAGGCTGCAGGTCGTGGTGGCAGGGGAGACCGTGGACTTCATCACCGCCGCCCCCGACATGCTGATCGTCCGCCATCCCTTCAACACCGCCGACATGATCTTCCTCCCCGGCGGGGACGGCAGGCCCTTCGCCGTGCGCTTCGGCGGCCGCATCGTGCCCCGCGAGGTCTGATATGGACTGGATCTCCGGCGTCATCGTGCTGGCGTCCTGCGCCATGATGCTGGGCCAGCTGGTGGAGAAGGCCCCCGCCGAGGAGCTTTTCGCCCATCCGATCCGCCCCTCACCGAAATGCGCCCCGGCCATTTCGTCGCCTGCCACAAGTGGCAGGAGTTCCGGAACAAATAAACAGGCAGGGGAGAGCGCAGGCTCTCCCCTCCAGTCCCGTCACCGGGAGCCGCCCCTCCCGGAGCGGCTCCTTTTTCACAGGCGCGCGGCGCCCTTTACCTGTCATCCCGAGCTTGCCGAGGGATCCTTCCGCCCGCCCACATCATTGCTTTTCAAGGAGGTAATCATCCTATGCCCGATCAGAAGACCCGGATCATCGACGTCATCGAATCGTTCCGTCCCGAGCTGACCCAGCTGGCTCTCGACATCCATGCCCACCCCGAGCTGGGGTACGAGGAGGTCCAGTCCTCCGGCTTCATCTGCGACCTGCTGGAGAAGCACGGCTTCACCGTGACGCGCGGCTACTGCGATATGGCCACCTCCTTCCGCGCCGACAGGCAGGGCAGGGGACCCGGCCCCCGCGTGGCGTTCCTGGCCGAGTATGACGCGCTGCCCGGCTGCAGCCCCGACGGCAAGGGCGTCGGCCACGGCTGCGGCCACAACCTGATCTCCACCTGCTCCGTCGCCGCGTTCCTGGGCCTGACGGCCCTGGCCGACCAGTTCGACGGCACGGTCTCCATCATCGGCACCCCCGCCGAGGAGGGCGGCGCAGGCAAGGTCCACCTGCTGGACCGCGGCGCCTTCGACGACGTGGACTTCGCCCTGATGATGCACCCGTCCTCCGGCGGCGTCCCCGGCAACCTCGTGGGCCGCGGCGCCAGAGCCTCCACCGGCGTCATCGCCGAGTTCACCGGCAGAGGCTGCCACTCCTCCGCCCCCCAGAACGGCATCAACGCCCTGACCTCCTGCATCAGCCTGTTCAACCAGATCGACGCCATGCGCCCCACCTTCGAGCTGTCCGACAACATCAACGGCATCATCACCGACGGCGGCCAGGCGTCCAACATCATCCCCGCCTTCGCCTCCGCCAAGTTCACCGTCCGCGCCGACACCATGAAGCGCTGCGGCGAGCTGGTGGAGATCATGCGCGGCTGCGCCGAGCGCGCCGCTGCCATGACGGGCGCGACGCTGGCGTTCAAGAACGGCGTCATCACCGCCGAGCGCTACCCCAACAAGCCCATGAATCAGGCGTTCAAGGACAACATGGCGAAGCTGGGCATCGAGATGGTCTGGCCCGATCCCCGGAAGCAGTACGGCTCCTCGGACATCGGCAACGTCTCCATCAAGATCCCCGCCATCCACGACTACCTCTCCATCGACGACACCGCCGCCGCCCACACCCCCGCCTACTGCGTCGCCTCCGCCACCCCCTACGCCATTGACGTGGCCATCAAGGGCGGCATGGGCCTCGCCATGACCGGCTGGGACATCCTCTCCGACGAAGCCTTCCGCCAGGAGATCAAAGCCTACCACGACCAGCAGATCCCCGATTTTTATAAGAACAAAGAGTAATATCAGATAGGAATAATACGGACAGTTGTCAAAAGCGGCCGCGATCTGTTCCCCCTCCGTTGTCATCCTGAGCAGAGCCGAAGGATCCTGCCCTTCCCGCCGTCAGGCGCGGTATCAAATCCGTCGGCCGCAGGCCGACTCCTCAACTGTCCACTGTCAATTGATCCAAAAGGAGCTCGATCGATATGTCCAAAACCACCTTCATCGCCTCCGGCGACGCGTTCATCACGCGGCGCATCGCGGAGAACGGCTACGCGGGCTTTGCGGAGCTCGCGGAGCTGATCAAGACCTACGACGTCAGATTCTCCAATCTCGAGATGACCTTCCACGACCGGGAGGGCGTGCCCTCGGCGGTCAGCGGCGGCACCTGGGCCATGACGGACCCCGTCATGCTCGACGACATGCTGCGCTACGGCTTCAACCTGTTCAACACTGCCAACAACCACTCCTGCGACTACGGCCATGGCGGCGTCCTGGCCACCATCCGCAACCTCAAGGCGCGCAATATGGTCTTTTCCGGCACCGGCAAGGACCTGGGCGACGCGTCCAAGCCCTGCTATCTGGAGACGCCCGGCGCCCGCGTGGCGCTGATCTCCGTCTGCTCCACCTTCGACCTGTCGGCCATGGCGGGTGCGCAGACCGCCGATCTGCCCGGCAGACCGGGCCTGAGCCCCCTGCGTTTCCACCAGTATTACCATCTCGACCCCGAGCATTACGCGCAGGTCAAGGAGATCTCCCAGCTGACCCACGTCAACGCCACGGTGGAGCGCTACGCCGCCATCGGCTACCGCCTGCCGCCCAAGGAGGGCACGCTGCCCTTCGGCAACGTCACGTTCCTGCTGGACGATCACATCTGGGTGGAGTCCGTGCCCAATGAAAAGGACATGAAGCGTATCGAGGGCGAGATCGCGGAGGCCGGAAAGCAGGCCGACGTCGTCCTGGTCAGCTTCCACGCCCATGAGTACGACGTCACCGACACCACCGTCCCCGCCCACTTCCTGGAGCTGTTCTCCCGCCGCTGCATCGACGCGGGCGCGTCTGTGGTCATCGGCCACGGCCCCCACGAGGTCCGCGGCATCGAGCGGTACAACGGCGGCCTGATCTTCTACAGTCTCGGCAACTTCATCTTCGAGACCGAGACCGTGGAGTACCAGCCCTGGGACGCCTACGCCAACCGCGGCATGAGCCTCGACACCAAGGTGGGCGCGTACATGGACGACCGCAGCAAAAACGGCACCGTGGGCTACGGCACGCTGCCCGAGATCTGGGAGGCCGTGCTGGCCGCCTGGACCATCGAGGACGGCAGGCTCACCGAGGCGCGGCTGTTCCCCATTTCCCTGGGAATGGACCAGCCCCGCGCCCAGAAGGGCGTCCCCGTCCTGTCCGGCGACGAAGCGCTGCTGAAGCGCCTGGCGAAGCTCTGCGAGCCCTACGGCACCGAGATAGAGATCAAAGACGGCGTCGGAACCATCAAACTGTAAGGAGATAACGCATCATGGTGGAGTACATGCTGTCCCAGCCCGACGTCTCCATCGGCAGCGACGGCTACGCGCTGTCCTTCGATTCTGCCCTCAACGACGGCAAGCCCCATCCCCGCAGCTTCGGCACCTTCGTCCGGTTTTTGAAGTTGGCCCGGGAAAAGCAGCTCTGCTCCCTGGAGACCGCCGTCAACCGCATCACCGGCCTGACTGCCGGACGCATCGGCCTCACCGACCGCGGCCTGCTCTGGGAGGGCCTCGTCGCCGACGTCACGGTCTTCGACTGGAACACCGTCGCCGACACCGCCACCTATCAGGAGCCCTTCCAGAAGCCCATCGGCGTCCATCACGTCCTCATGGACGGCCGGTTCGCCGTCAAAAACGGTGTCCAGACCGCCGATCGCCTGGGCAAGATCCTGCTCAAGAAATAAAACAGCGAAGCAAAAGCCGCGGGCACAAGCCCGCAGCCTTTTCGTAATGGACGGCTGACAATGGACAGTTTTGACAATTGTTGAGCCGGCTTCGCCGACGATCGAATACCGCGCCTGACGGCGCGTGATCGCCGGGCGACCTTCGGTCGCCCGGCCGGTCGGCGCACATCATGGCCCCGGACACTGGTCGTCGTAGGGGCCGATGCCCACATCGGCCTATGATCACGCTTCTGTTTCGTGGTCGTCGTAGCGGCGGCCTGCGGCCGCCATACCCGGTCGGCGCGCATCACGGCGGCGGATACTGAACGTCGTAGGGAACGGTGCCCACACCGTTCCGTCCCGGCCCGCGCGCATCATGGCGGCTCAAGCGTATAGATCCTTCGACCCTGCTCCGCTCAGGATGACGGCGTTGCGTGAGCGATCGCCTAACAGGGCCCCGGGAAAATGCCGCCAACGCCCGCCCACCTCCCTCCCGCGCAGCCACTTGTCTGCCGGGGCGATTTGGAGTATAATGATACACAAGAACCGCGGTCGGCCGCGACTGTTCGTTTTCCGACGATCCCCCGGCCGATCCGAATACAATAAGGCATATTATGGACAAATATAACTTTGCGTTGGAGCAGCACACCTTCGGCGAGGGGCACGGCCCCTCGGTGGTCATCACCGGCGGTATCCACGGCGACGAGCAGACGGGCAGCCACACGGCCCGGCTGGTCATCCGGATGCTCAAAAGCGCCCGTCGTCCGCCTCACCGCCCTGCGCCCCGTGCAGCCCGGCGAGATCCCTTATCAGGAAGCAAAAGATTGATATAAAGAAAGGATGATTCCCCATGGTATTAGCGATCAAGAACGGCAAGGTCTTCACGGCCGCGGGCCAGAAGTTTGACAAGGCGACGGTCCTCACGGAGAACGGCAAGATCACCGCCGTCGGCGAGAACGTCGCCATCCCCGAGGGCGCCCAGGTCATCGACGCCGAGGGCTGCTGGGTCACCCCGGGCTTCGTCGAGCCCCACACTCACATCTCCCTGATGGGCGAGCCCCGCTCCAGAGGCGGCTTCGGCGACGTCAACGAGACCATCGACCCCGTCACCTCCCACGTCCGCGCCATCGACGCCTTCGACCCCTGCAACATGGCCCTCGAGGTCGTCCGCCGCGGCGGCTTCACCACCGCCTGCGTCCTGCCCGGCTCCGCCAACGTCATCGGCGGCGAAGGCTTCGCCTTCAAGCTGGCCCCCAAGGAGACCATCGACGAAATGGTCCTGCCCGGCACCCGCGTGATGAAGTTCGCCATGGGCGAAAATCCCCGCGGCGCCTACCAGTCCGGCAAGATCAAGACCCGCATGGGCACCGCCGCCATCCTCCGCGAGACGCTGTTCAAGGCGAAGGAGTACGCCGACGCCAAAGCCAACGGCGAGAAGGTCAAGTTCGACTTCAAGCTGGAGGCCCTTGTCCCCGTGGTCCGCGGCGAGATGATGTGCCGCTTCCACTGCCACCGCTCCGACGACATCGCCACGGTCCTGCGCATCGCCGAGGAGTTCCACCTGAAGTTCGCCCTGGAGCATGCCACCGAGGGCTTCAAGCTGGCCGACAAGCTGGCTGAGAAGAACATCATCTGCACCATCGGCCCGCTGGTCTCCGGCCCCTATAAGCAGGAGGTCTGGGAGCGCAACCTCATGACCCCCGCCCGCCTGACCAAGGCCGGCGTCACGGTCTGCCTCACCGAGGACTCCGCCAGCCTGACGAAGCTGCTGCCCATGCACATCGGCCTGTGCATCCGCTCCGGCCTCAGCTGGGACGACGCCCTCAAGGCCATCACCATCAACCCCGCCACGCTGCTGGGCGTCGCCGACCGCCTCGGCACCCTCGAGGTGGGCAAGGACGCCGACATCGCCGTCTGGGACGGCGACCCGTTCTGCAACTACACCAACTGCCTCCACACCATCATCGACGGCCAGGTCTTCACCCACGACCTCACCATCCCCCAGATGGCGTAAAGCAAAAAGCGCACAAAAGCCGCCCGCAAGGGCGGCTTTTTGTCGAGCGTACAGTTGACAGTGTACAGTGGACAGTTGAAGGGCGAATTGACAATTGACAGTTGACAATTGTTGTGCCTGCGGCGCATCGGATACTGCCGCTGCCGCGGCGCTGGAAAGGCTCCCTCTCCGAGGGAGCTGTCTGCGAAGCAGACTGAGGGAGTTGCCCCGGGAT
>SVKN01000047.1 GCA_015068445.1 Oscillospiraceae bacterium
AGACGCCCAGCAGTAGCACGTCGGCCTGCCAGATCGAGGAGTGCCGCATCTGGCAGGCCGACGTGCTGCTGCTGGGCGTCTCGGTGACGGTCGGGTACACGGCGGTGGAGCGGCGCCCGCTGCTGGAGCTCGTCCGCAGAGAGCTGCCGGAGAGCAAGATCGTCCTGGTGGTGGACGACAGCATGTCAGAAACGCTGAACGACCAGGTCAAGGACCTCAAGCAGAAGGGCCTGGCCGATACCTTCGTCTACACCACCGCCGCCAGCTTTCCCTATCTGGCCGCGCTGCTGGAGACAGTGTGATCGTTGAAAACGCAGTAAAAGGCCCCCTGCCGGGGGCCTTTTACTGCGCGCGGAAACGCCCCGGGGCGCATCGCTCCGGGGCGTGGAAAGTGACCGGGTCAGTCGCGCTCGGTCAGCTCGATATCGTCGCGCTCGTCTGCCAGATCGTCGAAGACGGCGCGGAGCTTTCTGCCGTAGTCGCCGCGCAGCATGTGGGGATAGCGCAGGACGATGCGGCAGGGGGGAAGCTCGCTGAGACAGTCGTACAGCGCGTCGAGGTTGCTGCCGTAGTAGTCCGGGAAGTCGAACAGCCCCTTGAAATAGCGGTGGGCGGCCTCCTTTGTGTCCAGCAGGCGGCAGTTGACGACGTATTCTCTCAGTTCATCCATACGACCTCTCCTTTCTCGTTGACGGTCAGCTCGGTATACGTTTCATAGTGGTCCCCGGTGTAGAAATAGAGGCCGTCGTTTGAGAATAAAAGACGCTCGGCCCCGCGCTTCTTCTGACCCAGGGTGTTGAGGTCGCACTCGGTGTAGGTGCGCCCCTCGGCATCGGGCAGCAGGCCCTCCCGGTTGCCGAAGCGGTCGCCGCCGATGGCCGCGCCCTCCCGGTATTTCTCCGGCGTGCCGCCGGACCAGCCCAGCTTCCGCGCCTCCTTCTTCGTGATGTAGTTGGATGGCAGACGGCCGTAGGTGTGCAGGTACAGCACCACGTGGTCCGGGTCGTAGTACCGGCCGTCCTCCTCCACGGTGAGCCTGTCCTCGGGCGCGGTCTCGGGCGGCTCAGGCTCGGGTTCCGGCTCCGGCGCGGGGTCCGGCTGCGGCGTCAGCGTCTGCACCTGCGGCTGCGGGTCGGGGTCCGGGATCGTCACGGCGGGCGTCTGCGGCTCCGCCGGCTGCACCGGCTCGACGGTCGTTTGCTGGTGCGCGGGCGCAGGCGCGGGAGTCTCCGTTTTGCCGCAGCCCGTCAGCAGTCCCAGCGTCAGCAGCAGCGCCGCCAGCGCCAGGGCGATTCGTTTGGCTTTCATAAATGAACGACTCCTTGTTTGTAAAATAGGCCGCCCGCCGGGCGGCCCATAATTGGTCATAAAGAACGATTAACCGGAAGAACTATCACGCTCGCGCAGCGAGCGGTATTGTATCTGTGTTTTCAGCGGACATGTGCCGCTGAAAACACACCTTCCGGTCTGCAAACGTGCGCCTGTCAAGGCGTGCGCTGCAGCAGGCCGGCCCGAGCAGGCGGATGACCTTCCGCCTGCGGGCCCTTCATGGCGCAAATCCTGATTTGCGCCAGACGCATGGCCGCCCGCCGGGCGGCCCATAATTGGTCATAAGATGATTAATCGGTCGTTTCGGCTTCCTTCAGATGGATCGTCAGGATGTAGGTGGTGGATGTGTCGTCCTCGGCGGTGACGACGACCTTGACGGTCATATCGGTCTTGCCCGCGGGGACGGTGACCTTGCGGGTCTCGCCGCGGGTGCCGTCGATGACGACCACGGCGTTCTCGTCATTGGGCGAGGCCGTGATCGTCAGGCTGTCGCCGTCGGGCTCCAGCTCGCCGATGATCTCGGCGTCCGCCTGCCCGCCGGAGATCGAGCCCAGACGCGCGCCGTAGCTGCCGCTGAGGTCGGTGACCGTCAGGGTGTCCAGCGTGGAGTCGTGGGACGTCTTGCCGGTGGTGAACGTGGCGGTGTCGGTGAGGGTCTTGCCGTTGTTGTAGGTCAGGGTGACGGTGACGCGGTACTCGGTGGCCTCCTCCAGATCCTCGATCTCGCGGGTGAAGGAGCCCTTGGCCGTCTTGGGCATGAAGTTGTCGGCCAGGACCTCGCTGCCGCAGACGATCAGGAAGGACGCGTCGTTGGCGCCGGAGTAATCATAGGTGACCGTCAGGCTGCCCGTGGTCTTCTCGCCCTTGGCCGTGACGCTCATGGTGGGCTTCGCGGTGGAGAAGGAGTAGCTGAAGGCCTTGGAGGACGCGCCGCCGGCCTTGAAGACGCCCGCGGCCGCAGAGACCTTGTACTCGGTGTCGTACAGCAGGCCGTCGTTGGGGATCAGTACGACGGTCTTGCCGCCGTAGCTGGCCGTGAAGGGGACCTTCTCGCCGTCGGCGGTCAGCGTGACGCTCTGGGCGATGTAATCGCTTGTCAGCGATGCGCCCGCGGCGGTGGTCAGGCCGGACTGGTTGAAGCTCAGCCGGATCTCATCCACGGAGGAGGAGACGTCGCGGCTCTTGTCGGCCGGCGTCATCTCCGGGGCGTCCAGAGAGGAGGCGCCGCCGGTGGTGAAGGAGTAGGACACGGCACTGTTGCCCGTGCCGGAGCCGTTGAAGAACGTGTTGCCGGGGATGTAGATGTAATAGGTGGTGCTGGGATCGAGGGCCTGGCTCATCTTCAGGCTGACGGAGGAGCCGTCCAGGGCCACATTGGCGGAGAAGCCCACCTTCGTGGCGGAGGAGGAGTTGCTGCCCTTGCGGATCTCCACGCTGGAGACGACGGCGGAGGGCGTCATGGCGGCGCGGGAGCTGTTGCGGAAGACCTCGCCGTCGAAACTCAGCACCACCTGGGTGGCGGTGGAGACGTTGGTCGCGCCGTCCTTGGGGCTGACGGAGGTGGGCCGGGCGGAGGTGCTGCCGCCGCCGGAGACGGAGAAGGAGAACGTGTACTCCTCGTTCATCTCCTCGTCGCTGTTGGCGATGGACTCCTCCAGCAGGATCACATAGTAAGTGGCGCCGGCGCTCAGCTCGCTGTTGGGCGTCAGGGTGACGGTCTTCTTGGCGCTGTTGATGCTGGCGGAGAAGCTGATGCGCGTGCCGCTGGCGCTGTTCTTGCGGATCTCGAAGACGGAGTTCTTCAGGTAGCTGGCCGTGACGGCGCTGCCGTCGGGCTGGTAGATGGGCTCGCTGAAGTACACGCGGATGTCGGAGGTGGCGGAGACGTTGTTCGCGCCGTCAGACGGGGTGGTGTCATAGGGCTCCAGCTCGCCCACGCCGTTCTTGCCGACGGTGAAGGAGAAGCTGTACTTGGCGTTCTTCGTGCCCTTGTCGTTGCGGAAGGCGCCCTGATCGATGGTGACGTAATACTTGGTGTCCTTGGTCAGATCCATCAGCGGGGTCAGGGTGATGACCTTCTTGCTGGAGCTGACGCTGGCATTGTAGGCCACCTTGGCGCCGGTGGAGCTGCCCTTGTGGATGGTGACGGCGTCCTCCACGTGGCCCGCGTTCAGTGTGCCGCCGTTGGAGTTGTAAAGCGCCGTGCCGAAGGTCAGGGTGATGTCGGTGCCCTTGTCCACGCCGGTCTTGCCGTTCTTGGGCGAGACGGAGGTGGGCGTCAGGCTGCCGGAGGAGGTGGAGCCGCTGTACTCGTCGGTGGTGTACTCGAAGACGAGCTTGGGCACCTCTTCATCGTCCTCGTCCAGCAGGGACCCGGCGGCGAGGATGACGTAGTAATCGGTCTCCTCGGCCAGCAGGTCGTCGGGCGTCAGCGTGACCGTGGTGCGGTCGGAGCTGATCTTGGCGCTGAAGGAGATCTTGGAGCCGGTCTGGCTGCCCTGACGGATGGTGAAGGCGGTCTTCTGCAGGTAGGAGGCCGTCAGCGTGCTGCCCTCGCTGTTGTACATGGCGGAGGGGAAGGTGAAGGTGAACTTCGTGTCGGTGTCGATCTCGGAGCCGGATTCGGGGTCGGCCTCGGGGACGACGCCCTCGTCGGAGGACGTGGTGAAGCTGAACCACTGCTCCTCGTTCAGATCGTCGTCGGAGTCCAGCAGCGTGTCGGCCAGGACGACGACGTAATACTTCGTGTCGGTCTTGAGGTCGGAGGTGGGCTCGATGGAGATGGCCTTCTTCGTGGAGCCCACCGTGGCGGTGAAGGCCACTGTGGAGCCGGTCTTGCTGCCGCGGTGCAGCTCGATGACGTCGGAGCGGACGTAGGAGGCGGTCAGGGTCTTGCCCGTGGCCGTCAGAAGCGTGTCGTCGAAGGTCAGCGTGATCTCGGTGCCGACGCTGACGTTTTTCGCGCCGTCGGAGGGCTTGATGGACGTGACGGCGGGGCCGACGGTCTTCTTGGCCGCGACGGTGGTGAAGGTGAACGTCGTGCCGTCGCAGAAGGCGCCTTCGGTGTTCTTGATGGTGCCCGCGTGGACGACGACGCTGTAGGCGGTGCCGTTCTTGAGGTTCGCCATGGGCGTCAGCGTGACGGTCTTCGCGTCGGCGGAGATCGTGACGTCAAAGGCGACCTTGGTGCCCAGGCTGCCGCCGGACAGCAGGCTGACGGCGGAGTCGCGGATGTAGGCGGCCGTCACAGCCTTGTCGGAGGAATTGCGGATGGGCGAGGAGAAGGTGAGCTTGATCGCCTTGTCCACGGCCTGATCCTTTGCGTTGTTGGCGGGATCGCAGGCCACCGTCAGCGCGGCGGGCTTGACGACGGGCGTCGCGGGAACGCCGCTGCCAGACAGGCTGGCGGGCTGGGTCTCGTAGGTGACGTCCTTGGCCGTCTGGACGGCCTTGGCGATCTTGCCGGCGCCCTGGAAGCGGGCGGCGGCGGCGACGTTGGCGGTCGAGACGTTCGTGCCGGAGGCCAGCGTCACGTTGGAGTTCGCCGCCGAGGCGCCCACGTTCAGCTCCTTGATGGAGCCCGCGGTCAGGTTGAGGGACGCGGGGGCGCTGAGGGTGACGGTGTCGAAGTCGCCGGTCAGCGTGACGTTCTTGCTGGCAGTCGCGCCGCCCACGGTGACGTTGGTGAAGCCGGCGCCCGTCAGGCTGTTCTCCACGAGGGCGGCGGGGGTGGACAGCAGGACGCTGCCGACGCTGGTGCTGCCCGCGGCGGCGATACCCGTGGAGCCGTTTGCGTTATTGACGGTCATGGAGGCCACCGTGGTGTTGGACAGCCGGACGCCGGAGGCGCCGCCGCCGTTGACGACCATGGGGCCGAGGATGCGGCAGTTGCTGAACGTGGCGGTGCCGGAGCCCAGACCGGGGGCCAGCACGACGCTGCCCGTGTAGATGCGGTCGGAGAACGTCTGGCCGGTGGCGGTGACCGTCAGATTGGAGTTGACGACGGTCTCCTTCTGCAGCATGGTCTCGATGATCTTGACGGCCTCGCCGCGGGTCAGATCGCCCAGCGGGCGGAAGCGCTGCTGATCGTCGCCGTTGATGTAGCCCTTGGTGAAGACGATCTTCGCGCCGTTCATGGCCCAGGAGGAGATGGAGGCGCTGTCCTTCATCCTCGTGATGTCGCCCAGCGTGCCGGGGATGGGCACGAGACGGGAGATGATCACGGCCGCCTCCTGGCGGGTGATGCGGTTCTCGCCGCCGAAGGTGCCGTTGTCATAGCCGGAGATATACCCGGCAGCCACGGCCTTCTGCGCCTCGGCGTAATACCACTTGCCGGCCGTCACGTCGGAGAAGCTGATGCTCGTGGTGGCGGTCAGGCCCAGGGCCGAGTTGATTAGTTTGCAGAACTCGGAGCGGGTGATGGGGTTGTTGGGCTTGAAGGTGCCGTCCTCGTACCCGTTGACGTACCCCCGGGCCACGGCGCTCTTGACGTAGCTTTCGGCCCAATGGCCCGAAATGTCGGTCAGTTCCTTTGCTGCGGCCGAGGGGAACGCGGTCAGCGCCATCAGCACGCCCGCGATCAGCGCGGCAGCCAGCAGCCTTTGAAATCGTTTCATAGGTCCTTCCCTTCTTCTTGACTCACATTTTATGACGCCGCCCGTCCGCCGCTTGACAGCGACTCCGGCGGGAGGTATCATACATACACAATCATTATACCACACCTTTTACGGCTTTGGTATACATTTTGACTTTCTTTCATGTCATATGTTCCGCGAGATCGGGAACTTTTTGACAGGCGCGGAGTCTAATCCGGTACAAGAGGAAAAAGAACGCGCTGGAAAGGGGGCGGTCTGATGAGTGTCGACAAAAGGGTCGTATCGTGGCTGGAGCTGCAGAAGCTCCGCACGCAGGCGCTTTGGGGCATCTTCGGCGGCATCGCGCTGCTGATCCCCGGCGCGGCGGTCTTCATCACGGGGCGCATGGTCCCCGGGGTGCTGCTGCTTCTGACCGCCCTGGGCGCGCTGGTCTGGGGCTTCACCCGCTCCAATCGCTACACGAAGAGCTACAAGGACGTCATCGTCCGCACGGCGCTGGAGAGGACCTTCGACGATCTGGTCTTCGACCCGGAGGCCGGGTTTTCCCGCGCCATGCTGGCCGAGACGCGGATGATCGCCATGGGCAACCGCTATCACAGCGACGACTTCGTGAGTGGCTCTTATCAGGGCGTGCCCTTTCAGCGGGCCGACGTGCTGATCCAGCAGGTGACCAGCACCGGCAAGACCACCACCGTGGTCACGCTGTTCAAGGGCCCCTGGATGATCTTCGATTTCGGCAAGCCCTTCCGCTGCGACCTGCAGGTCACCGAAAGGGGCTTCGGCAGCAACCGCAAGCACACGGGCCTGTTCGGCCTGGGCGCCACGATGACCGAGATCAAGACCGAGAGCGCGGCCTTCAACGAGCGCTTCCGCGTCTTCGCCGAGAGCGAGCACGAGGCGTTTTACCTGCTGACCCCCGCGCTGATGGAGCGCATCCGCACACTGGCGGCCCACGTGGACGGCAAGCTGATGCTCTGCTTTATCAACGGCCGGCTCCACGTGGCGGTCTACAGCAACAAAAACGAGTTCGAGCCCAGCCTCTTCCGCGCCCCCGACCGGCGTGACACCGAGCGGGTGCAGGCAAGCATCGGGCTGATCACCACCTTTGTCAGTACATTGAAGCTCACCGAAAACATTATGTTATGGAAAGGCAGTGTGGAGTAAATGAAGCTCATTCTCATCCCTCTGATCATCGCAGTGATCCTGATCGTCTGGTTCATCGCCACGATGAACGGCCTGCGCCGCCGCAGGGTCCAGATCGACGAGAGCCTGTCCGGCATCGACGTGGCGCTGACGAAGCGCTACGACAGTCTGACGAAGATCATGCAGACGGCCAAGGCCTTCGCCGCCCACGAGACCGAGCTGTTGACGAAGGTCATCGACCTCCGCTCCGGCATGACCATGGCGAAGCGGCGCGAGGCCGAGGCGCTGACCAACGCCATGGCCGAGCGCGTGTCGTTCCTGGCCGAGGCGTACCCCGAGCTCCGCTCCTCCGAGACGTACCGCCAGCTCCAGCTGGCCGTCGTGGACGCCGAGGAGCACCTCCAGGCCGCCCGCAGGCTCTACAACAGCAACGTCTCCGCCTTCAATCAGGCCATCGTTTCCTTCCCCAAGAGCCTCGTGGCCGGCTTCCTCGGCATGCAGCCCCTGGACTTCTTCCGCGCCGAAGACGCCAAGCGCGAGGACGTGAAGATCGACCTGTAACAGTACATACCAAAAGGGTCTCCCTCCCGGGAGGCCCTTTTTTGATGCTGATGAATACTGAAGAATGAATAATGAATAATGAGTAATGAAGGGCGCGAATTTTTAAGTCCGGCTCAGGTATGGTTTTAACTTGCGTTAAGGATGCCCGGGTATACTGTAGCCATCCCGAAAGGAGCAAATCATTCCAAGGAGGTACGACATATGAACAAGCTATCCGATCTCAAAAAGGTCGCCGCGGCGGCGCTGGCGCTGTGCATGGCGCTGGTGCTGATGCCCGGTGAGCCCGCGCAGGCGTCTGATGTCTCCCTCAGCGGCGCGACGACGCTGACCTTCACCGATTCCGGCATCACGGCGAAGGACGGCGATTACACCGACTACGCCTTCGAGGGCACTGCGCTGTCCATCAAGGGCGCGGGCACCTACGTGGTGCAGGGCTCCTGCAGCGACGGCTCCATCACCGTCAAGAAGGGCGTCACGGGCGTGACGCTGGTGCTGAAGGGTCTCGACCTGACCAGCGCCGACACCGCTCCCATCGCCTGCAACAAATCCACCGAGGTCAATATCGTCGCCTACGCGGGCACGGTCAACAACCTCACCGACACCGAGAAGAACAACGACGAGACTTACCCCGAGAACGAAAACGCCGAGAACGCCGTCATCAAGACGAAGGACGGCTCGAAGGTGACGATCTCCGGCACGGGCACCATCAACGTCAATTCCTACGGCAAAAACGGCGTCAAGGGCGGCGCCACCACCGAGGAGGAGGGCGAATCGTCCCTGACCATCGAGGACGTGACGCTGAACATCAAGGCGACAGTCAACGACGGCCTCAAGTCCGATCAGGAGCTGAACATCCTCTCCGGCACCGTCACCGTCAGCGCCGCTGACGACGGCATCAAGAGCGACTACGTGCTGAACATCGGCGCCGAGGGCACCGCCGGCCCGACGGTCACCGTCACCGACAGCAAGGAGGGCATTGAGGGCGCCACGGTCAACATCTACTCCGGCAACGTCACGGTCAATGCCGCCGACGACGGCATCAACGCCGCCAACAGCGACCTGACGAACTACGATTTCTCCTGCAATATCTACGGCGGCAAGGTCTGGGTCAACGTCACCAATGGCGACGGCATCGACTCCAACGGCACCGTCGACATCGAGGGCGGCATCGTGGAGATCTACACCCCCAGCCAGGGCGACGGCGATCCCCTTGACAGCGACGGAGGCCTGACCATCGGCGAGGGCGCCACGGTCCTGGGCGTCGGCACCATGGGCATGGGCCTCAACCTCGGCAAGACCTCCCAGCCTTACGTCACCTTCGGCGGCGGGACCATGGGCGGCCGCACCGGCGGCATGATGGGCGGTCAGCGCCCCGACGGCATGACCCGTCCCACCGATGACGCGCAGACCGTCCCCCAGAACGGCCAGGCAGCCATGCCCGACATGCCTCTGGACAACGGCCTGACGGGCACGGGCTTCGGCCCCCGCGGCGGTATGAACGGCCAGCGCCCCGATTTCGGCCAGATGCCCGATATGAACGGCCAGCAGGGCCAGCAGTTCGGCCTGACGAACCAGTCCGGCGCGGCTGCCGTCACCGGCGGCGAGACCTTCACCATCACCGACGAGAGCGGCAAGGCGATCTACACGGCCACCGCCGTCCGCAATGCCTCCTTCGTCTTCTTCACCTCGCCTGCGCTGGAGAGCGGCAAGACCTACACCCTGACCTCCGGCAGCAGCACCGCCACGGCCACTGCCTCCGACGCGGCCTCCGGCTTCGGCGGCCGCACGGGCGGCTTCAACGGCCAGCAGGGCCAGCTGCCCCAGCAGGGCCAGAACGGCCAGACCGTCCCCCAGCAGGGCCAGAGCGGCCAGACCATCCCCCAGCAGGGCCAGAACGGCCAGACCGTCCCCCAGCAGGGCCAGAACGGCCAGACCGTCCCCGGTCAGTCCGGGAAGACCCAGGGCCGCGGCCGGTTCAGCGACGTCCAGCCCCAGAGCTGGTACGCCGCAGCCGTGGACTACTGCGATGAGAACGGCCTGATGAGCGGCGTCAGCGAGACCAGCTTCGCGCCCGCCTCCACCATGAGCCGCGCCATGCTGGCCACCGTCCTCTACCGCGCCGCCAAGGCACAGGCGCCCGCCGCCGAAGCGTCCTTCACCGACGTCAGGTCCGGCGCGTGGTACGCGGACGCCGTCAGCTGGGCCGCCGCGGAGAACATCGTCAACGGCTACCCCGACGGCGGCTTCCACCCCGACGAGCCCGTCACCCGCGAGCAGCTGGCCGCCATCCTCTGCCGCTACGCCAAGGGCGAGGGCAGCGCCGATACCCTGACGGACTACGCCGACGCCAAAACCGTCTCCGGCTGGGCCGCCGACGCCATGGGCTGGGCCGTCAAGACCGGCGTCCTCAAGGGCGCCGACAATAAGCTCAACCCCACCGGCACCGCCACCCGCGCCGAAGCCGCGCAGATGCTGATGAACTTCTTCAATTAAATAGATCCCCCCAACACGAAAGCACGGTCCCGGCATTCCGCCGGGACCGTGCTTTTTCAAGTGCCTGGCTCCCCTCTGATGCTTGAACAGCCGCCAGGCCGACTTGGCTCCCTCTGATGCCTGAATATGTTCGCCCCAGCCGCCAGCCGGCTTGGCTCCCTCTGATGAGGGAGCTGTCGCGGCCCGCAGGGCCGTGACTGAGGGAGAGAAGCTGCTCGGCGCACATCATGGAACCGGGTGGCTGCGGGGCCGATGCCCTTCCTCGCTTCCCCCTCCGGGGGAAGTGCCGGAGCGGCTTTGCCGCGGAGGCGATAGGGGGCGCGCGTTAGCGCGTAACCATTGACCTTAATCCGGTACGCGCACAGCATGGGACCGGGTGTGTGTATCCCGGTACGACCCCCTCAGTCACGGCGAAGGGCATCGCCGTGCCAGCTCCCCATTCCGCGCGAAAGGCCCAGCCGCAGGCTGGGACACGCGTGCTCAGACGGAGGGGGCGCCGAGGAAGGGCGGTCGTCGCAGCGGCGGAATGCGGCCGCCATAACTGATCGGGCGTACATCATGGCCGCGGCTACATAGCCTCCCTCTCCGAGGGAGGGGGACCACCGGAGGTGGTGGAAGGAGTTGCCCCGGGCTTAGAGCCGCCACGGAAATGTGATCATCCCGCAGCAACTCCCTCAGTCACGGAGAGAGCCAAGCCTTTGCAGGGCGGGCTTCCAACCACGCCCGCAACCCCGATGATCCATCAATGCGGCGGAAGGGGACGGAGCACCTCCCCTACAAAGGATTATGTGCACCCGATGGTCCATGCATACCCGGTCACGAGTTCCGCTTGTCAAAAAGAATCCTCCCGCGCGGGAGGATTCTTTCGTTTCGTATGCGTTCGTTGTGATGGACGCAGACTATAGGAGAACATAATTGTTGCCACTGTCGGATTGATCAAGGCGGAAGGTCCTTGTTTTATCTTCATACAACACCGTTTTCAGCAGTTTTCCAACGTCCTGAGCAGCGGAATCCGCTGCCTTTTCGTGCGCATAGCCTTTGACCGAAACATAGTAGTTGTATATCGCCTGGAGCGGCGTCCCTTTCCAGTTTGCGTTGTCCCCGCCGAAAAGACGCCGGACGGAGATCCTTGGGTCGCCGCCCGCTGTGCATCTGCTGTGAACAGCGCCGAGGATATACGCCTTGGCCAGATTTACTTCTTCATCACTCAGTACGGCGGAGATGCGCATGATCCGTACATTGTCTTCTATCATTGCTCGTTTCTCCTTTTTTGCATACTGTTCTATGTAATCATATATGAATCCATCGCTAAATTAACAAACTTCTTTAATCTTTTCTTTAAAATAATCATTCAAAAAAACTTCACTTGCAGTACCTTCAGTTGTCATCTTCTTAAACTGTTCCTTTACCCATTCAGGCGTGGCTGTCACATTGTGTGTAATTTCCGGATCAAGTTGATTCCAGCGGTCTGCGATTTGTGAAAAACACGCATTTTCTGCGGACACCTTTTTTTCGTGAGCAATCTTTTGTTTTATTAATGGATATGCTATCAAAAGCGCCAACACTATTAGGATTACTGCAGCAATAATCTTGGGCGTGAATGGAGAACGAATGCCTCTTTTTACGGTTTCTGCAGTGTTGCTTAATGGCGATTGGGCGTTATCTGAATACGGTGCCATGGTGAATACCTCCCTTTGACATGTGATTGTTTTCCACAGGTTCCATGCACAATATAACACAAATGTATTCATAATGTCAACAAATGTATTCAATATGGGTGAAATGTTCGGGTACACTCACGTTATAGGGGGTGAGCCCGATGGAAGACAATATGCTGGACGCCGTTTTGATCGGCAAAGTTCTGTCAGAGCAGCGCGAACGAAAAGGACTGTCGCAGGAGGTCGTCAGCGGGCTGGCAGGGATCGGCAGGACGCATCTGAGCGCCATTGAGCGCGGGGTGCGCAAGCCTACGCTTGAAACCTTCTATCGGATCTGCGAGGCGATGGGTGAAAAGCCCAGCCGTGTTCTCGCCCTCATTGAGGACGTGGTTGCTCACGCCGATTGTCGATACTGAGCGCATGACAATATATATCAGATCAGCAAGTTTGACTATTGTTTTGGTAAACAGATTAATAAGAATCCCCATAGAGAGTGCTTTCGCACTCTCTATGGGGATTCTTTTCTTAACTTGGCAGCCCCCGCAGGAGGCTGTTTGCTTGTAGATTGCTTATTTCACCGTGCGTATAACGCGGTCTGTCTTTTCCTCCAGGAACTTATCAAAGCCCTCCAGGCCCAGCTCGTCGATCCCGTCCTTGCGGAGGATATCGGCCTGGCGGCGGCCGCGGAAGAGGTAGTAATGACTGTCGTCCTCATAAACGGCGGAGACTGAGGAGTACTCCAGCTTCTCGTCGCCCTTTTTATAATGGTTGGGGGAGAACCGGACGACCTCCGGCTGACCCTTGTTGTCGTAGCGCTTCCAGAGGCTCCGGCCCGCCTGATCGGCGTTCTGACTGAGCCAGACCAGCGCGCCCGCGATCAGGAACCCCACGCCGGACACCCAGGCCGTGGCCGTCGCGGGCTCGTGCAGCACGAACGTCTGATAGAACGACAGCACCAGATTGAGCAGGCCCGTCACCATCATGAATGCGCCGCTGACGCGAAAGGCGATGCGCGACAGCTTCTGCATGCCGCCGCTGTAGGCGTTGTAGCGGTTGAAAGCGGCCATGTAGGCGACGAAGTCGTCCTCCGTGAGCGTGGAGGTGAACCGATACTGGCGGATCGCCATATCAGATCTCCACCTCGACGCCCAGTCCCGCGGCGCGGGCCTTGTCGGCGATCAGCTGCGCGGCGGCGATGTCCTCCACGGAGATGCCGATGGTCTCGAACATGGTGATCTCCTCGTCGCTCTCGCGGCCCGGCAGCTCGCCCGTCAGCACCTTGCCCACGTCGCCGGCGAAATGGTCCTCGGTGATCTCGCCCTTCGTCAGCGGGATGATCAGGTCGCCGGCGTCGCGCAGGGCGGCCTCACGCCAGTCCAGGAAGACCTTGCAGCGGCGGACGGTCTCGGTGTCCACCTCGCGGGAGGTGGGGCTGCAGGCGCCCACGGCGTTCAGATGCGCGCCGGGCTTCAGCCACTCGCCCTTGAGGAACGGCGTGTCGCCGCGGCTGGAGGTGACGGTGCACAGGATATCGGCGTTCCGCGCGGCCTCTTCGGCGGTGGCGCAGGGGATGAGCTTGACGCCCGGCAGACGCTTGGACAGATGCTCCACGGCGGCCTCCACGGCGGCGGGGAACTGGTCCCAGATGTAGATTTCCTCGATGTGGCGGATCAGCGTCATGGCCTCCGCATGGGCGCGGCCCTGATTGCCCGCGCCGAGGATGGCGACGCTTCTGGCGTCCTTGCGGGCCAGCGCGTCTGTGGCGGCGGCGCTGGTGGCCGCCGTGCGCACGACGGTGATCAGCTCGGCGTCGACGATGGCCGTCAGCGCGCCGGTCTCCGTGTCGAACAGGGGCACGATGCCCTGATTGGTGCCGTTCTTTCTGGCCTTGGGACCGGGGAAGATGATGACCTTGCTGCCCGTGACGTGCAGGGGCAGGAGCGTGGCGGGCATCAGCGCCAGCATATTGCCGCTCTGGTGGGGGATCATGCTGCGCTGCAGCATCTTCACCTCGCCCCGGGAGGCGGCGATCAGCACGTCAGACATGGCGGGGATGCAGTCCTGCAGGCTCAGGAGCTGACGGCACAGCTCGCGGTTGACGATCAATGTCTTGTTCATGGCGCGAATCTCCTTTTATTGTATGATGTTATTCGGCTTCGCTGAGTTCGGTTTCGACGAGGTCGTAGATCTGGATGGCGCTGTAGGTGACCTTGGGCTCGCCGTTTTTCAGCTCCTCCAGCCACATGGAATACTGGTCGTCCGCATCCTCGGTGATCCAGTCGGTGGTGGGCTCGCCCTCGCCGACGTAGTACATCACGTGCCAGCCGTAGTCGGTCTCCACGAGACCCGTATCGCCGGGCTGACGCGCGGGGTCGAAGCACCACTCGTCAAAGGCGGGGACCATCTGGCCCTCGTACACGTCGTCGTACAGACCGCCGTTGGAGGAGGAGCCGGGGTCGGTGGAATACTCGCCCGCCAGCTCGGCAAAGACGTCCTCCGTGCCGCCGCCCGCTTGGAACTCGTCAAGAGCGTCCCGGGCCGACTGTTCGGGATCGTCGTATTCATCGCTGCCGAACAGGATGTGGCGCACGGCCACCGTGGGGATGGGGTCGGTCTCGTAGGCGAAGCGGTCGAACAGCTCGTCGTACTTGGCGTTGGAGTAGGCCGTGGACAGATACGTCTGCTCCACGAAGGGACGGAAGGTCTCCAGATCGGCGGCCTCGCCATAGCACCACTTGAGGTAGTCGTCGATGTCGGTGAAGTCGTTGTACTCAGCGGAGTCCGTCAGATCGTCCTCCAGCGTGGCCAGCGCCTCCTGATACTCCTCCGGCAGCTCGAAGCTCGCCTCCTTCGCCGCCCGCGTCACGTCCACCATGGACCGCCAGCTGTCGATGGCGGACTCCACCATGAAGTCGTGCCAGGTGGTGTTGCTGTCGTACTGCTGGTCCTCCAGCGGCGTGTCGGGGTCGAAGACGCCGTAGTTGGCGAAATAGTAATAATCGTTCCAGTAATAGTAGTTCAGGTCGCGGTTGGACAGCGTCGCGCCGTCGTAGGTGGCCACGGTGGCGTCGGGTGACGTCTCCGAGGGCGCCATCATGCGGAACAGCAGGTACGCCGCGCACACCGCCGCCAGCAGGATCGCCGCGACGAGGATCACTGCGCGCAGCTTGTTCTTCCCGCGGCTCGCATGCTCGGCCAGCTCGTCGTCACAGTGGTCGGGGTCGCCGCATTCCAGAATGCCGTAGCAATAGGGGCACTTCTTCTCGCCGGGCTCGACCTCCATACCGCAGTGGGGGCATTTCACAATCAAGTCACCTCTCAGTCGGATTTAGTCAAAAAGCGGCTGCTTTCTGCCCTTTATTATATCATAGGAGCGGGCAGGGGACAAATGAAATCGTTGCAAAGGCGAAATATTAGGCGGAGTTCATATTTTGCCAGGTCTCTGACGGGCCAGCAGCGATGGTTTTCGTGATCGTGAACGGAAAAAGCATCCTTGATTTGGTGGATATGACGCTGTTTCCTTGGCTGATTGTTACAAATACTGTCGGCGTTTTTAACAAAAGTATTAAATAGCGATTGCATTCTGTGAAATATTAAGTTATTATTAAACCAGCCGAAACGATCGTTTCGGCATATCAACTCCGCAAGGAGAAATATTGTAAAGGAGAAAGACGCATGAAGAAGTTCCTGAGCCTGGTTCTGGTCATCGTCCTGGCCCTGTCTCTGTTTGCCGCCTGCGGCAGCAAGGAAGAGACCAAGCCCGCCGAGACCAACAATCAGCAGAGCACCGACACCACGAAGCCTGCTGACACCACCCCCGCCTCCACCACGCCTGCCCGTGACGATGTCATCATTGCCACCGCCAACGAGCCTCCCACGATGGCCCCCCACCTGCACTCCGCAGTTGCCGGCGGCTACATGAACATCCTGACCCACAACACCCTGCTCCGTTCCAACATCGACACCCTGGAGATGGAGCCCCAGCTGATCGAGAGCTGGGAAGTCCTGGACGACCACACCTGGCAGTTCAAGCTGCGTGACGGCGTCAAGTTCCACAACGGCCACGTTCTGGACACCGAGGACGTCA
This sequence comes from Oscillospiraceae bacterium, assembly GCA_015068445.1. Taxonomy (GTDB): domain Bacteria; phylum Bacillota; class Clostridia; order Oscillospirales; family Butyricicoccaceae; genus RGIG1902. The sequence continues at coordinate 15,867 of SVKN01000047.1, forward strand.
AGGCCTCCATGGAGTTCGCCCGTGAGCAGCAGTCCTTCACCTCCACCTACACGAACTTCTGGGACAGCATCGAGATCGTTGACAACCTGACCTTCAACGTCCATACGAAGGAAGTCTACGCCAAGACTCTGATCGATATTGGCTCCCATTACGCTCTGCCCAAGGAGCTGCTGGACCAGGGCAACGACTTCAACGCCAACCCTGTCGGCACCGGCCCGTATAAGTTCGTCAAGTGGACCCTCGGCGACAAGATCGAGTTCGAGGCCTTTGAAGACTACTATGAGGGCGCTCCCGCCATCAAGCACCTGACCTACCGCATCATCCCCGAAGGTTCTTCCCGCACCATCGCCCTTGAGGCCGGCGAGATCGACTTCATCGTTGAGGTCGACAACAACGACCTGCCTCGCCTGGAGTCTGACGAAGGCATCACCGTCATCAACAAGACCGGTACCTCCTTCAACTTCCTGGTTCTGAACAACGAGCGTCCTCCCTTTGATAACGCTGACTTCCGTCACGCTATCAACTGCGCCGTCAATAAGGACGCCCTGGTTGCCGTTGCTCTGAACGGCGCCGGCACCGGCAACTACACGCAGACCCCCGTCGTCTTCCCGGGCCATGCCTCCGAGATCCCCGACAAGTATGATGTTGAGCTGGCCAAGCAGTACCTCGAGAAGTCCGGCGTTGATCCCAAGACCGTCTCCTTCTCCTGCGTCTGCTCCGACGACGTCAAGCGCCGCTGCGGCGAAGTTATCCAGGCCGCTCTGGCTGAGCTGGGCATCACCATGAACCTGGAGTCCATGGACCTGGCCACGTACCTGTCCGCTGCTGCTGACGGTTCTCTGGAAGCCTGCATCGGCGGTTACACCTCCTCCAACATGATGAGCTTCATCGAGGGCAAGTTCACCTCCAAGTCCATCGGCGGCTCCAACTGGACCCGTACCAATGATCCTCACATCGACGAGCTGTACGTCAAGGCCACCCAGACCCTGGACGATGACGCCCGCAACGCCATCCTCACCGAGTGCTGCAACTACATCAACACCATTGCCCCGCAGTGCCCGACCTACGGCGCCAACATCACCCGTGCTTACAACTCCAACCTCCAGGGCATCGAGGTCTCCGCGACCAACACCCTGCGCTGGCAGTATGTCTCCTGGGCTCAGTAATCTGAGTACAAGAGAAAAAAGCAATAGCGTTTAACTCGCTCGAGAGGCGGCTGAAAAGCCGCCTCTCTCTTTATACGGAAACGACGATTGTTAAGAACGGTTCACACTTTTGTGAAGGCCGATCGACGGGACAGACCGCCGGTTTCTGTGCAGGATTTCGTAAAAATGAGCAAAACGGGCCGCACTGTTTTAGCGATACCGCTGCAGTTTGCTTAGCTAATTGTTACAAATCCAGTATCTGTTTTCACCAAAAGCGCCGAAATGTGATTGATTTTTTAAGATCGTTAAGTTATTATTAACGCACCGGAGCGTACGCTCCGGTCAATCAACTCCGCCAGGAGAAATAATGTAAAGGAGAAAGACGCATGAAGAAGTTCCTGAGCCTGGTTCTGGTTATCGTTCTGGCTCTGGGTCTGTTCGCGGCCTGCGGCAGCAGCAACAACAACACTGCTACTACCACTACCACCACCACGACCACGAATACGAACACCAGCACCAACACGAACACCAACACCGCCCCCGCCTCCACCACGCCTGCCCGTGACGATGTCATCATTGCCACCGCCAACGAGCCTCCCACGCTGGCCCCCCATCTGCACTCCGCAGTTGCCGGCGGCTACATGAACATCCTGACCCACAACACTCTGCTCCGCTCCAACATCGACACCCTGGATCCCGAGCCCCAGCTGATCGAGTCCTGGGAAGTCCTGGACGACCACACCTGGCAGTTCAAGCTGCGCGAAGGCGTTAAGTTCCACAACGGCCACGTGCTGAACGCCGAGGACGTCAAGGCCTCCATGGAGTTCGCCCGTGAGCAGGTCTCCTTCACCGCTTCGTACTCCCAGTTCTGGGACAGCATCGAAGTCATCGACGACCTGACCTTCAACGTCGTCACGAAGGAAGTCTACGCGAAGACCCTGATCGACATGAGCTCCCACTACGCTCTGCCCAAGGAGCTGCTTGACTCCGGCCACGACTTCAACGCCGACCCCGTCGGCACCGGTCCGTATAAGTTCGTCAAGTGGACCCTCGGCGACAAGGTCGAGTTCGAAGCCTTTGAAGATTACTATGAAGGCGCTCCCGCCATCAAGCACCTGACCTACCGCATCATCCCCGAAGGCTCCTCCCGTACCATCGCTCTGGAAGCCGGCGAGATCGACTTCATCGTCGAGGTCGACAACAACGACCTGCCTCGTCTGGACTCCGATGACGGCATCACCGTCATCAACAAGACCGGTACCTCCTTCAACTTCCTCGTTCTGAACAACGAGCGTCCTCCCTTTGACAACCAGGATTTCCGTCACGCGATCAACTGCGCGGTCAATAAGGACTCCCTGGTCGCCGTTGCTCTGAACGGCGCCGGCACCGGCAACTACACGCAGACCCCCATCGTCTTCCCGGGCCATGCCTCCGAGATCCCCGACAAGTATGATGTCGAGCTGGCCAAGCAGTACCTCGAGAAGTCCGGCGTTGATCCCAAGACCGTCTCCTTCTCCTGCGTCTGCTCCG
>SVKN01000048.1 GCA_015068445.1 Oscillospiraceae bacterium
GCCAATGGTGCGCGTGATGGGCGCGTTATGGAGCATCTCGGCGTTCTCGTGCGCCTCGTGCCAGATCTGGATCAGGGCGTCGCAGGCCTCGTCCAGCGTCTCCCTCGATTCGGTCTCGGTGGGCTCGATCATCAGAGCCTCGTGGACGATCAACGGGAAGTACATCGTGGGCGGATGATAACCGAAGTCCAGCATACGCTTCGCCACATCCATGGCGGAGATGCCGGTCTCCTTCTTCAGCGGGCCGACGTCCAGAACGAACTCGTGCATGCACAGGCCGGGATACGCGACCGTGTAGTAGTCCTTCAGACGGTTCATCATGTAGTTGGCGTTGAGGACCGCGCCGGCGGAAGCCTCGGGGATGCCCTCCTTGCCCAGCGTCAGGATATACGACAGGGCGCGGACGACGACCAGGAAGTTGCCGTAGAAGGTGCGGACCTTGCCCATGGACTGAGCGGGATCGAACAGCTTGTAGACGCCGTCCTCCAGCTTGACCTGGGGCTTGGGCAGGAACTCGGCCAGAAAGGCCTTGCAGCCGACAGGACCGGAGCCCGGGCCGCCGCCGCCGTGAGGCGTGGAGAAGGTCTTGTGCAGGTTGACGTGGACGCAGTCGAAGCCCATGTCGCCGGGACGAACGTGACCCATGATGGCGTTGAGGTTGGCGCCGTCGTAGTAGCACAGACCGCCGGCATCGTGGATGATCTTGGTGATCTCCAGAATGTTGGGGTCGAACAGGCCCAGGGTGTTGGGATTGGTCAGCATCAGGCCGGCGGTATCGGGACCGACAGCGGCGCGGAGAGCGTCGAGGTCAACGCCGCCCTGCTCGTTGGAGGGGACGGAGACGACCGTGAAGCCGGCCATGACGGCAGAGGCGGGGTTGGTGCCGTGAGCGGAGTCGGGAACGATGATCTTCGTCCTCTGGCCCAGCTCACCGCGGCTGGCGTGATAGCTGCGGATCAGCATCAGACCGGTGTACTCGCCGTGAGCGCCGGCGGCGGGCTGCAGGGTGATGTCATCCATGCCCGTGATCTCGCTGACCAGCTTGCCGGTGCGGTAGATCGCCTCAAGAGCGCCCTGAACGGTGGACTCGGGCTGCAGCGGATGGAGCTCGGTGAAGCCGGGCAGCGCAGCCATCGCCTCGTTGACGCGGGGGTTGTACTTCATGGTGCAGGAGCCCAGCGGATAGAAGCCGGTGTTGACGCCGAAGGTCTCGTGGGACAGCGCCGTATAATGGCGGTCCAGATCGACCTCGGCCAGCTCGGGCAGGTTGGGCTTGTTCGTGCGAAGCAGCGAGGAGTCGAAGCTGAACTCAGCCACATCGCAGTCGGGGATCAGCGTCTGCTTTCTCCCGGAGCGGCTTCTTTCAAACAGCAGCTTCATTTCGACGCCTCCTCTTTTACGATTTCAGCAACGAGGGCGACAAGGTTATCGATCTCGCTTCTGGTATTCAGTTCGGTGGCGCACCACAGGATGCCGCCATCCACAGGCAGACCGCCCAGGATGCCGTGCTCGGCCAGACGCTCGTTCAGGCAGTACGGGCAGATCGGGCAGGTCATGAGGAACTCATGGAAGAAGGTCTTGTCCTCCACCAGCTTGAAGCCCTCGATCTCCGACAGCTTCTGCGCCAGATAGTGGGCGTGCGCCGCGCTGTTCTTTGCGACCTTCTGCAGGCCCTCGGGGCCGACAGCGGCCAGATAGACAGCAGCGGTCATGGCGCACAGCGCTTCGTTGGAGCAGATGTTGGAGGAAGCCTTCTCGCGGCGGATGTGCTGCTCGCGGGCCTGCAGGGTCAGAACATAGGCGCGTCTGCCCTGGGCGTCCGTGGTCTCGCCGACGATACGGCCGGGCAGCTTGCGCATCATGTCCTTGGTGCAGGCCATGAAGCCCAGGTACGGGCCGCCGAAAGCGGTGGACAGGCCCAGAGGCTGGCCCTCGCCGCAGGCGATATCAGCGCCGTACTCGGCGGGCGTCTTCAGCAGGCCCATGGAGATGGGGTTGACGCCCATGGCGACCTTCGCGCCGACCTCGTGAGAAGCGGCGATCAGAGCTTCGGCGTCCTCGAGGATGCCGAAATAGTTGGGGCTCTGGAAGTAGAAGCTGGCGGTCTCGTTGGTCAGAGCGGCCTTGAGAGCCTCCAGATCGGTGACGTGATCCTTGGCGGGAACGACCGTGACAGGGACGTTGCGGGAGCCGCAGTAGGTCTTGACGACCTCGATGACGCCGGGGTTGACGGTCTCGGAGATCACGACGGTCTTGCGGCGGCGGTTGTCGACGTTCATCAGAACAGCTTCGGCCGCGGCGGTGCCGCCGTCATACACGGAGGCGTTGGAGACGTCCATGCCGGTCAGCTCGCAGATCTCGGTCTGATACTCAAAGATGGACTGCAGCACGCCCTGGCTGATCTCAGCCTGATACGGCGTGTAGGCGGTGACAAACTCTTCCTTGGAGGTGATCGTCTTGACGATCGACGGGATGTAGTGGCGATACGAGCCGGCGCCACGGAACACGGAACGGAATACCTTGTTCTTCTCCGCAAGAGCCGACACACAGGCGGCGACCTCCATCTCCGACAGACCCTCGGGCAGGTTAAGGCTCTTCAGTCTGGCCGATTCCGGCACTGCCGCGTACAGATCCTCGACGGTGTTGAGGCCGATGGCCTTCAGCATTTCAAGCCGCTCATCCCCGGTAGAGGGAATATAGCTGCCCATTCTGTTTACTCCTTTTCAGCCGCGCAATGAGCCTCATAGGCCTCGGCGTCCAGCAGCTCTTCGGTCTCGGTGACTTCGGCGACCTTGATCAGCCATGCGTCATAGGGGGCCTCGTTGGCCATGGCGGGATTGTCGATCAGCTCTTCGTTGACTTCGGTGACAACGCCGGTGACGGGAGAATACACGTCGACAACGGCCTTGACGGATTCGACGTCGGCAAAGGTCTCGCCGGCGGTGACAGCGTCGCCGACCATGGGCAGGTTGACGAACACGATGTCGCCCAGCTCTTCCTGGGCAAAGTCGGTCAGGCCGACGGTGCAGACGTCGCTGTCTTCCTTCAGCCACTCATGAGACTTGGAATACTTCAGATCAGCAAGAACTTTCATTTTAAAGACCCTCCATCAAAATAAATTACTGTTTTTTGGACCTCTTGTAGAAGACGTAAGGAACGACCTTGCACAGGACTCTCCTGCCGCGGACGTCAGCCTCGATCTCGGTGCCGAGTTCGCTGTAGGCGACGTCCACCAGAGCCATGGCGACGGGCTTGTTGAGATACGGGCAATGGGTGCCAGAGGTGCTGAAGCCGACCTTCTTGTCGCCGACGTACAGGTCCTGATGATCGCGGACGATGCCGCGGCCGACGACCTCGAGACCGACGCGGACGCGTGTCAGCTCGCCCTTCTCGACCAGCGCCTGCTTGCCGATGAACTCTTCCTTGTCCAGCTTGACGCCGAAGCCCAGATCGGCCTCCAGCGGAGAGATCTCCTCGTCCATCTCATGGCCGTACAGAGGCATGCCGGCTTCCATGCGCAGGGTGTCACGGGCGCCCAGGCCGCAGGGGATCAGGCCGTAAGGCTCGCCGGTCTTGCGAAGCAGCTTCCACAAACGAACGACGTTCTCGTTGGCGGTGTAGATCTCATAGCCCAGCTCGCCGGTGTAACCGGTTCTGGAAATCATGCACTCCATGCCGTCGATCATGACGCCGCGCTTGGCGGTGTAGTAGCCCTTGGGGATCTGATCGGCGGGGACCAGCTCGGCCAGGATGGCGGGAGCCTTGGGGCCTTGCAGCGCGATCTCGGAGACCTGATCGGAGATATCGACAGCCTCGGTGCCGGGCAGCAGGTTCGCCTTCATGTGAGCGAAATCCTTGTCCTTGTTGGCGGCGTTGACGACGGCCAGATACTCTTCCTCACCGAACTTGTAGATGATCAGATCGTCCACACATCCGCCGTGCTCGTTGCACATCACGGTGTAGCGGACCTTGCCGATCGTCATGTCGGAGAAATCGTTGGTCAGGATGTGATTGAGCGTGGCAAGAGAGGTCTTGCCGGTGAAGCGGACCTCGCCCATGTGCGAGACATCGAACATACCGCAGGCCTCACGGACAGCCATATGCTCCTTGATGACGCCGGTGCCGTACTGAACAGGCAGCAGATAACCGGCGAAGGGGACGATCTTGCCGCCTTCTTCCACATGAACGTCGTAGAGCGGTGTTTTCAGTTCCATAATTCTCCCTTTCTGTGCCTTCCGGGGTAAAAAAAAGCGAAGGCACCCCTGTAATCATGTGCCTCCGTGTTGTACCTGAAAGATTCTCCGCTGACGTACGGGCGGATTACTTCTTCGGTGCGCCCCCGAGCGCTCTCCAGAGTTTCGTCAGAAGCCAGTTTTTTTGCCTGAGAGTTTTTGCTGCCCCTTCGGCGTCGCGCTCGGCGATCTCTCCCGGCTTCGTCATCCGAGTTATTAACTTACAAATGTAAGTATATCATCAGGGAAATCGCGTTGTCAACAACTGTTTTACAAAACCGTTATCGTTTTTTTGCTTTTCTTTAGAAAAGCGCGCTTTATCGTCTTGATTCGTTTACTTTTTCGGCGTATAATTGGTTTATCGACTAATAATCGAATTATCGGATAAAAGGTCGGGAGATTATGGAAACACTGATCGAGCTTTATGACGAACGGCCGCTGGAAAACGTGCTGGGTGTGGAGATGTTCCGGCCCGAGCGCGTGGTATACGTCTGCCCCGAGCAGATCGGCAGCGACCAGCGCGTGCAGCGCAGGCTGGCGGAGTATTTCGAGCATCGCGGACTGGCGCTGGACATCACCTTTGCAAACGCGAATACCTATGACGCGGGGCACGTGCTGAGCACGCTGCGCAATATCGTCCGGAAATACCCCGATTGCGCCGTGGACATCACGGGCGGCACCGACGCCGTGCTGTTCGCTGCGGGACTGCTGAGCGCGGAGATCGACGTGCCCGTGTTCACCTACAGCCGCAAGATGAACCGCTTTTACAACATCAAAAACGCGCCCTTTGCCGACAAGCTGCACTGCGATCTGGAGTACGCGGTGGACGATCTTGTCTGCATGGCGGGCGGTTCCGTGCGCACGGGGCGTGTGGACAACAGCGTGCTGCGCGACTATTTCGATATCATCGACCCGTTCTTCAAGGTCTATCTCGCCCACCGACGCAAGTGGAACCGCATCGTCACGTTTATCCAGCGCGTCTCCCCCTTCGACGGCGAAGGTCCCGTGCCGCTGGACGCTCACGGCGCCTATACGGTCAAGGGCGATCGCGGCAGCCGCATCGACGCGCCGGAGGACGCGCTGCGCAGACTGGAAGAGCTGGGGCTGATCACAGCGCTCTCCATCGATCCGGAAAAGGGCGTCTCCTTCCGGTTCCGGGACAAGCATGTCCGCGCGTGGCTGCGGGACGTGGGCAGCGTGCTGGAGCTCTTTGTCTACAAGACCTGCATCGACGCGAACCGCTTCTTCGACGTCCGGCTCAGCGCCATCATCGACTGGGAGGGCGACGGGCGGCAGAACACCGTGACGAACGAGCTTGACGTGCTGTGCACCAGCGGCGTCACGCCGCTGTTCATCAGCTGCAAAACGCCTCTTGTGCGCACAGAGGCGCTCAACGAGCTGGCGATCCTCCGGGACCGCTTCGGCGGGCAGATGGCCAGGGCGGCCATCGTCACGGGCGAGCGCGCCGGGGCCATGGTGCGCTCGAGAGCCGACGAGCTGAACATCTCGGTCATCGATCTGGACGACCTGACGAAGGGGCGGCTCATCAGCCGCATCAAAAGCGTTATGAAATGATCCGGGAGGCGTCTATGCATCCGTTCGCACATTTTAAAACCATCACGCGCCACCGCAATCTGGTATGCCGCTACTGCTTTAAGGTCGGGCTTTACCGGCAGGGGCTGACCCACGATCTGAGCAAATACGCCCCTGTGGAGTTCTGGCGCGGGGCGAAGTATTATCAGGGCTTCCGCAGCCCCAACGACGCCGAGCGCAAGGAAACCGGCGTGTCCATGGCCTGGCTCCACCACAAGGGGCGCAACAAGCACCACCTGGAATACTGGATCGATTACTGCATCGCCCCGGACGGCAGCGTCTATTTCGGCGGCAACAAGATGCCCATCCGCTACGTGGCTGAGATGTTCTGCGACCGCGTGGCCGCCTGCCGCATTTATCTGGGCGACAAGTACACGGACGGTGCGGCCTACGACTATTACGTCAGATCGAAGGATCATCTGATGATCCACCCGGAAACGAGCGACGAGATCGAGGAGATGCTGCGCGTACTCAGGGACGAGGGAATGGAAGCGTCGTTCGCCTACGTGAGGAAGCGCCTGCGGGAAGCAGTGTATTAATGTATATAGCGACAGCGCCCAAAACCGGGCGCTGTTTTTTGGTCGTTATTTCTATGTCAATCATTGTAACCTCCTTCTGTTTCTGGTATGCTGAGAGTAAGGAGGGATCGATATGAAAAAACGCGTGACTGCATTGCTTGTTTCACTTTTTCTGGCGCTTGCGCTGCTGCCAGTGACGTCACTGGCGGCGCCGATCCTTATGACCGAGTTCTTCCCCGAAGGAACGCTTCCCGCACCGGAGGCGCCCTATCTGCGCGTCGACGTCGACGAAGACGGCCTCAGGGGCGACGAGATCCAGATATGGGCGCCCACGATTCCCCAGCTCCGCGAAATCAATTCAGCCGCCCAGCTGTGGGAGACGGAAAACCCCGATTCATCCGACACCGCGAAGAACCGGTTCGGCGTAGAATGGTACGAGTTCATGCTACAGATCGACGGCCGCGTCGACGGCGGCAGCTGGCTGTACAGCTCCGACTGGGACGATCCGGATTTCTATGGGATCGAAGGCCTTCCGGATTATCGTTTCTGCGTATGGGATACGATCCGAGGCATTTCGGCTTTCGAGCAGTTCCGGCTTTCAGAGGTCGACAACTGCGATCCCAATGACGACGACTGCGACGCCGGCTTCCTTCGCCCCATGCTGACGCCTTCTACCGACGAATACGGCGAAATAGATTCCCATTATGACCTTGTGAACCACACGCTGGGTGTCCGCTGCCGCCTGATGCTGAAATACATGGACGACCCGGAGGGCGAAACCAAAATGATCATTTCCGACTGGTCCCCCGAGACGAGCATCGGCAAAAACGGCAATCAGAAGCCGCTGACGGAGCCTGAGAGCATCGCTGCGCCGGTGCTGTCGGATTTCACGCTGACGGTCGTCAAAACCGATTCGGACGAGAGCGCGGAGGTCTCGTTCTTCCTCTCGATCCCCGACAGCGTCTATGGCGACCTGCTGTACTGTGAGGCCGCAGGCATGTTCATGCCCTTTACGATCCAGCCCCAGATCCGCGTGGACGGCGGCGAATGGGTCGATTTCGACATCGCCAATCCGCAATGGATCTCAGACGGCAGGCATATGGGCTATTCCACGGAGGAATATGCTTTTACGGCGGATTCCGCGGTGGAGATCCGCGCCTGCATCATCTGCGATGAGCTGGGACTGACGTCACCGTGGTCCAACGTCGTGGGCACGAATCCGGATTTTCTGTATATCACGGGCGCAGACTTCGGCGAAACCTCGACCATCGTCTATCTCGGCGGGAACTTTGACGTCGAGGCAAAGGTCATCATCGCCGGATACGACGGCGATGGCCGCATGACCCACTGCTGCGTCGGCGTCAACGGCGCGAAGAGCTACGGCTTCGTCCGCACGGATGAGGACGTGACGGTGAAGATCTTCGTCACGTCGCCGAAGACATGGCAGCCGCTGTGCGATGTCTGGGTCGGGTAACTACACGATACGATAAAAGGCAGGAGCTTCGGCTCCTGCCTTTTTATATGTCGTATTCGCTTTCCAGAAAGGCTGCGATACCGTCCTCGTCGTTCGTGCCGATGACGCGATCCGCGGCGTCCTTGACCTCCGGAAGCGCGTTGCCCATGGCCACGCCGAGACCGGCCAGCCGCAGCATCCCGATATCGGCCAGATCGTCGCCGAAGGCGGCCAGCTCACTCGTATCCACGCCCCTGTGGGCGCACAGCAGACGAATGGCGTTTTCCTTCGTCACGCCGGCGCGGGTGAGCTTGTACCAGTCGCCGCCCGAGAACCGCACCATATCGCAGTCCGGCAGCGCCCGACGGAGCGCTTCGGCGTTCGTCTCGTCGAAGATCTGTACACAGAGCTTGAGGCATTCCTCGCTGAAGCCCTCGTAATCCGTCCAGACGCTGCCGCCCCAGGTCTTGTCCCATTGGAGCGGATCGACCTTGTAATTCCAGTAATGTCGTTCCAGGGTATCGACGGTCAGCTCCACGTCCGGGCCGCAGATCGCGCGGGCGACGGCGATCATGCGGTTCGTCTCGTCGGGCGTAAAGACAGCGGTGCTTATCAGCTCCTCCCCGCTCCGCACCACGGCGCCGCCGCTGGAGATCACGGCGTCCGGCGACAGATGGGGCAGAAAGTCAAGGCAGTTCTGCTCGCTGCGCGAGGTGCAGACACCGATGGAAATCCCCTTCGCCTGGCAATCGCGCAGCGCCGCCAGCGTCCGGGGCGAGAGCGTCTTGTCGCTGCGCAGCAGCGTCCCGTCAAGATCGAAAAGCAGCAGGCGGATCATCTGTAGAACGGCTCGGGCCGGTAGAACTCAAAGATCACGGCGTCTCTCCCCTGCTCGGCGCTCGCGTCGTGGGCCGTCCAGCCGATCCTCATGGCGCCCATGGCCTCCGACAGCCGGACCAGCGGCGGACGCGGGCCGATGCGGTAGGCGATGAACTGCGGACGCGAGACCGCGTTCAGCAGCGTATTGCCCATGGCGATGGAGCGCAGCGCGTGAACGCCGTTCTTCCAGAAGCTCCTGGGCGGCGAGGCCAGCTGGCCGCGCAGGATGTCGGGAGCGTTTTTGCGGAACCAGCCGACGATGGTCGGGTCGAAGCTCTCGATGCAGTAATCGCCGCCGTAGCCCCGCAGCAGCAGGAGCGTCTTCTCGCACAGCTCCCGGTTCCTCCTGCCGGATTTCAGCTCCACGATCAGCGGTCCCCGGCCGTGAACGACGTCAAGGACCTCCGAAAACAGCGGGATCTGATGGTCCGTGCCGCAGAGTCGGAGCGCGCGCAGCTCGTCGAAATCGAGCTCGTCCACACGGGCATCCACGCCGCAGACGCGGTTCAGCGTGTCGTCGTGGAAGACGACCACGCGGCCGTCCCTGGACAGCTGAACGTCCAGTTCCATGCCGTAGCCCGCCTCACAGGCGAGGCGAAACGCCTCCAGCGAGTTTTCCGGTACGGACTTGTCTTCGGCATGAAGGCCGCGGTGGGCGAAGTTGCGGTTCTGAAACGGCTCTTTTTGCTTTTCATCCGCGCGGCCGGGGGCGACCAGCGCCGCGGGGACGGCGGCTGCCGCCAGCGCACAGAGAAGTGCGGTTCGTTTTTTCAATGGGAATGCCTCTTTTCCGATCAATCGACGTCCAGGGCCTCAAGACCCTTGACGTTTTCCAGCTTCTTTGCCTTGATATTCTTGACGCGGGAGGTGAAGACGAAGCAGCTGAGGGCGTACAGGAGTGCAGCGTACACGGGCAGCGCGCGCCAGGCCAGCGTCACACGGAACGCCAGACCCAGCAGCACGGGCGTCAGCGTCTGCGCCGACATGCTGGCGGCGTAATAATAGCCGGTGAACTTGCCGATCTTCTTGCTGGAGCACAGCTCCACCACCATGGGGAACGAGCAGTTGTGCACCAGCGCCATGCCGAAGCCCTTGAGCAGCCAGACGATATACAGAGCCGCGGGGAATGCGTGCTCCCCGTTCTGTCCGACGACGCGGCCCGTGGGCGTGACGAAACACATGAACACGACGGCCAGCACCGTCAGCGCAAGGCCCGAGGACACGGTCCACTTGCGCCCGACGCGATCCGCGATGGCGCCCGCGATAGCAAAGCCGATGACGGAGGCCAGACCGCCGATGATCGTCAGATACATCGTGGCGCCGGAGGACGCGTTGAGGTAATAGATGACGTAATTGCCGATATAGGTGCCGATGGCGTTATCCGCCATGAACCACAGAAACTCGGCCCCGAGGATCGCCAGCAGCATGGCACGGTTGGCGCGGGACATGGGCGCGTCGTCGTCGACGGGCGTCTCGACGGCGGCCAACTGCTCGCCAAGCGCCAGCTCGTCCTTCATCTCCTCGGCGATGCGGTTCTCCTTGATCGTCGCGTAAAGGACGAAGGCGGAGATCGCCATCAGCAGCGACGCCACGGCGAAGGGGACCTCGATGGTCAGCAGCTTCCGCCCGGCGTCGGGGGCGTTGATGTAGTCACTGAGCTTGAGGAAAATGCCCAGGACGGTGGCGAAGGCGCCGCCCAGATAGCCCATGATGTTGATGACGCCGTTGGCGCGGGCGCGCAGGGGCTTGGGCGTGATGTCGGGCATCAGCGCCACGGCGGGACTGCGGTACATCATCATGAACATCAGCACGACGGCCATCATGGCCACCATGGCGGCGATGTTGTTCAGATGGAAGAACAGCGGGATGAACGGGAACGCCAGCGCGGCCACCAGCGTGCCCACGAGGATATAGGGCATACGCTTGCCGATGGGCGTCTTCGTTTTATCCGACAGGCTGCCGAAGATGGGCAGAAGGATCAACGCCGCCAGATTGTCGCAGGCCATGATGATGCCGACGATCCACTGGACGTTGAGGATCTTGGCGGGGTCTGAGGCCTTGAGCTGAGCGGAGGACAGGTCGTAGAGCCTGCGGGCGAAGATATCCGTCAGGAACGTGGGACACCAGGAGTCATAGACCTGCCACAGCAGCAGAATGCCGAAGAAGGCAAAGCCGATGAGGAAGGTGCGCCTGTAATTGAGCCTGAGCGCCGGGGCTTTCTGCTGACTCATCGATCATCCCTCCCCTGCTCGTTTTTGATGCGCATGTCGCCGCGATGGGCCTTGCGCAGGCCGACCTCCGTGCCGTTCAGGATGCGGCGGAAGTTCTCGCGGTGCTTGTAGATGATGAATGCCGTGACGACGGACAGCAGCGCCGCCGCACCATAGTTGCCCGTGATGGCACAGTAGACGGGATAGGAGATCACGGTGATCATGGTCCCCACGACGATGTAGTCCGTGATGAGCACCGACACGATGATGGCGGCGCCCAGACCCAGGGCGAACAGCCAGTTGAGGCCGATGATCATGCCGAGGTAGGAGGCGAAGCCCTTGCCGCCGCGGAAGCCCATGTAAAACGGGAACAGATGGCCCATGACGCAGGCGGCGCCCGCCGTCTCGCGAATCAGGGGCAGGCGGGCGAACAGCAGTCCCGCCACCAGTACGGCGATGATCGCCTTGCCGATGTCATGGACTCCGACAGCGACGCCGGCCTTCCAGCCGTAGAGCATCATGGTGTTGGACGCGCCGGGGTTGCCGGTGCCGACATTGCGGATGTCGGTGCGGCGGTTGAGTTTGCTGAGAAAGAATGCCAGATTGGACGAGCCGAGCAGATATCCGATCACCGCGGCGATCGGATAGGCGTAAGCGTCAGTCATGGTGATTTCTCCCAAGTCAGTTTATTCAGTCCTCAAAGGGGAAGCGGTAATCGAGCCCGCACTCGTCGCGCAGGGCGATCATTTCCTTCTGGATGGAGTCGCCCACGGGCACGCCCTTGTCCTTGCGATCCTGCCAGTTGAGCCATTCCTTCTCGCCGGCGGTGTAGATGCGCTCGGCTCCCGGAGCCTTCTCGGAGGCGCGCAGGGCGCGGCAGATGCCGCCCGCCGTCTGACGGAAGGTGTCGAGACCCATGAAGAACTCGGGGTTGATGACGAAAAAGAAGTGGCCCAGGCGATACATCCTGTTGGTGCCGTCGGGGTTCTTGCCCGTCAGGTCCTGCATATAGGGGCCGCCGGAAAGCGCGGCGGAGAGGATCTCCACGACGGAGGCGAAGCCGTAGCCCTTGTAGCCGCCCGTCTCCTCGCCGAAGCCGCCGATGGGCAGCAGCGCGCAGTTGCCCGCGCGCATTTCCTTCAGGATCGCACCGGAGTCGGTCATGGTGCCGCCGTCCTTCGTGACGACGAGACCGGCGGGCGTGGGCTTGCCCTGACGCTGGTAGAACTCGATCTTACCGTTCTGGACGATGGAGGTGGCGCAGTCGAAGTTGAACGGGAAATCCTCGTCCGTGGGCATGGTGAAGGTCAGGGGGTTCGTGCCCATCATGGGCTCGACGCCCCAGGTGGGCGCCACGGAGGGCCGTGCGTTTGTGCCGGAAATACCGATCATCCCGGCCTTTTCGGCCATGGTGGTCCAATATCCCGCGATGCCGAAATGGGTGGAGTTGAAGATCGTGCCGCCGGCCATGCCGTAGACCTTCGCCTTTTCGATCAGCTTGTTCATCATGTGCCAGCTGGCCACCATGCCCATGCCGTTGTTGGCGTCCATGACGACGGTGGTGGGCGTCTCCTTGACGATATCGAGCTTCGTCACGGGCAGCAGCGTGCCGTTTTTGATGCGGTCGAGATAAATGGGCTTGAAGCGGTTGCAGCCGTGGCTCTCGATGCCGCGGCGGTCGCTCTCCAGCAGCACGTCCGTGCAGATGCGGGCGTCCTCCTCGGGCACGCCGTAGGACTTGAAGACGTCCACCATAAAGTCGTTCATCATATTCCAGGGAACAAAGGGTCTCGTTTCCATACTGTCACCTCATTTGTTTTCTTGAGATCTCATTATGAAAATTATAGCATCGACGCGCCCCGACTGCAACTGTTAAAAAAGCCCGTGCCGTCCGGCACGGGTGAAGACTTATTTCGGGAAGCCGAACAGGCCGCCTTTTTTCTCATAAGGCTCTGACCTGAAGGACGTCAGGCGGTAGCCCGTGGGGTCCAGCGCCGCGCGGAGAGCAGCTTCGTCCAGAGGCGTGTCGGAGATCACCTCGGCCGTGCCCTTTTTGTGGCTGGATGAGACCTTTTTGACGGAGAACGCCTTGCGGATGGCTTCGTTGACGTGGGTCTCGCACATGGTGCAGGCCATGCCGTCGATCCCGAGAGTTGCTTTGAACATGATATGTCTCCTTTGCAGGTTAGTTATTGATAACTCTATTATACTCCCTCCGCCCAGAAATGCAAGTCTGTCCTGTATTTCGGACTGCAGAAACGATACAATGATCCCGTCATCTAAAGAATCACAAAACGGCGTACAATTCTCTTGACTTGCACAATCTTTTGTACTAAAATGATGGAAAGAGGACTGTTTGCTTTGAGTTTTGTGTGGGGTGACTGTATGTCTGATCTTTACCTGCGGATCGATGAGCTGCTGAAAAAGAAGGGCGTCTCCGGCGCCAGGATGAGCCAGGAGCTGGGCATGAGCCGCAGCTTCATGACGGAGCTGCGCAAGGGCCGCGCCAGGGGCGTCACCGCCGAGACGGCGCGGAAGCTGGCCGATTATTTCGGCGTGACGGTGGAATACCTGCTGGGCAGCGAGGCCCCCTCCCCCATCGCCTTCACACGGCGGGAGCAGCGGGACATCGCCCGTGATCTCGAGGCCTTCATCGCCGATATGGACTCCGGCGGGCTGATGTTCGACGGCGACCCCATGAGCGACGAGGCGAAGGATTCGATCATCCAGGCCGTGCGCATGGGACTGGAGCTTGCCAAGGTCAAGAACAAGGAGCGCTTCGATCCGACGAAAAACAAGAAGGACTAATCAAGCATGGATGCAAAGGCCGCTGCAGAACGTCTCGTAACAAAGCATCATACCCGCGACCCCTTCGAGATCGCCGAAGCCATGGGCTGCATCGTCACGTTTGTGCCGCTGTGCGAGCTGCGGGGCTTCTATCGCTATATGAAGCGCTGCCATATCATCTTCATCAGCGACGCGCTGGACGAGGTGCAGGCGCGGCTCGTCTGCGCCCACGAGCTGGGGCACATACTCCTGCACAGGGGCCTCAACCGGATGTTCATGGATCACCGGACCTTCGTCATCACCGGCAAATACGAGCTGGAGGCCCAGCGCTTCGCCGTCGACCTGCTTTACTCCGACGAGGCGCTGCAGCCCTACCTCACCCGCCGCATCTCTGACGCAGCATCCTTCATGGGCGTCGACGAGACGCTCGCCGCCTACCGCCTGTCATCCGTCAAGCCGAAGGACCCTATCATCGACTGAACCCCCGCTGTATGGCGGGGGTTTCTTTATGCCTCATGACGCATTATACTGTGTGTTGTATAGTATTGTCATAAAGGAGGTGGCCGCATGCTCGATCCGCAAATGAAAAAGGGCCTGCTGGAAGGCTGTGTACTGGCTGCGCTCAGCCGCGGCGACTCCTATGGGTATCAGCTGATCAAGGATATCTCGCCTTATATCGTCCTTTCCGAATCGACGCTGTACCCGATCCTGCGGCGATTGGAGGGCGCCGGACATCTGACGTGCTACAGCGTCGAGCACAGCGGCCGTCTCCGCAAGTTTTACCGCATCACTCCCGCCGGGCGCGCGCGGCTGAATGAGTTTATCGCCGATTGGGACGAGCTGTTGGGCATCTATCGCTTTATCAAGGACGGTGAGCCCCATGACTGAACGCGTTTTTCTGGAACAGCTGGACAATAGTCTGCGTGTGCTGCCCAAAAAGGAGCGCAGGACATACGTCGCCTATTACCGTGAAATGATCCGCGACAGAATGGAAGACGGTTGGAGCGAAAGCGAAGCTGTCGCCTCGCTGGGCGACATCGATGTGATCGTAGGGCGTCTCTGCGCCGCTTACCCTGAAGTGCGCGAGATCGAAGAGCATCGCGGCGGCCATCGCGGTGCTGCTGCTCGTTCAGGCGCTGCTGATCGCCCCGCGCTTCGCCAAGTACATCCTCGCGCCGTTCTTTCCGGCAGCTGAGACGCCTGCTGCCCCTACCGGAGACGATGGGTATGCTTACACCACAGACCTGTACGACGTTCAGCCCCGCTCGATCGTCATCGAATGGGGCGCCGGAAGCGTGGAGATCGTGCGGACGGACGGAAGCAGTATCGAACTGACGGAGCGGTCTTACAGTCCGCTGGAGTCGGACGACCGCCTCATCACTAATGCGGCGAACAGCGCGATGGAAATACGCAGCTCGAAAGAAAAGGACCTGGCCGATCAGCCGGAGAAGTTCCTGACGCTGGCGCTGCCGGAGGAGCTCTGCGGCGCGCTCGATACATTGACGGTCATCACCTATTCAGCCGGCGTATCGTTCCGTGACCTCAGCGGCGGCGTCTGCGCCGCGGCGACGATCTCCGGCTCACTGGACTTGGCAGGTCAGTTCGACACCTGGCAGGTCGAGACGATCTCCGGCAGCGCCGTACTGACGGCGCCGAACGGGAAGATGCGTGTCTCTACCGTTTCCGGAAACGTCTCATTACGGGAAATCGACCGTGAGAGCAGCGTCAATACGAAGTCCGGAAGCGTTTCGATCCGGACGCCCATGGAGGACTTCACCCTTACGTTCGACACTGTATCCGGGCAACTGACGGAGGCCGGACTGTCCGGCACAAAGGAGTACCGGACGTATATCTACGGCAGCGGCGGGACTGCGCTGACTGTGACGACGAACAGCGGCGATCTGACGCTGGCAAAAGATTGACAGCCGAAAGCGAAAACAGTATAGTTAAAGCAAGTGAACCTTGTGATCCTTCCGTATTCTGTACTTTTAAAGGAGGAAACCGTATGCCAACTCTCACGCAAAAGCTCTCCGATATCCTGCGCTGCGGGCTGAAGCCCGGGTACACGTCGGTCTCTTACGCGATCAGCCGCGGCGGGAAGCTGCTGGCGGCCGATTCTCTGGGTACTATCGGCGACAAGGCCGGGACGCCTGCGGACTGCGGCAGCACCTACAACATCGGATCCGTATCGAAGATCTTCTGCGCCGTGGCCGTCATGCAGCTGGCCGAACAGGGCAAGGTCGATCTGGACATACCCGTTTATAAGTACCTGCCCCGGCTGTGGATGCCGGACGAGCGGTATAAACAGATCACGCTGCGCCACTGCCTCAGCCACTCCTCCGGCCTGCCCGGCACCCAGTGGAAGGGCTTCGCGCTGGCGGGGACCGATCCCTACGACTATTATGCCGACGTCTATGACTATCTCTCGAAGGTGCGGCTCAAGGCCGACCCCGGCTCCTATTCCGTTTACTGCAACGACGGCTTCACGATGGCCGAAATGGTGGTCAGCGAGGTCAGCGGACAGCCCTTCGAGCAGTACAGCGTCGAGCATATCACGGACCCCATCGGGGCCGAATCGACGCGTCTGGTGCCGCTGTATCACCCAGACCATCCGATGGTGGTGGAAAAGGGCTGGCCGCCCGAGATCATGTACATCCGTGCCTGCGGCGGATACACCTCCAGCATGACCGATCTGTGCCTCTTCGGCGAGCAGTTCCTGCGCGAGAGCGCCATACTTTCCGACGATTCCAAGGCGGAAATGGGCAGGCATCAGGGCGTGACGTTCCTCAAAAAGGATCAGCGCGGGAACAACTTCGGTCTCGGCTGGGACAGCATGGCGTTCACCTATCCGGGCTACGATCTGGGCGAGCATGTGCTGATGAAGGGCGGCAAGACGCTGGAGTTCGGCACGAAGCTGGTGATCATCCCCAAGTACGACGCCGTGCTGGCGATCTCCCAGACCGACGACTGCGGGCTGGACTGCATGGAGGCGATCCTCCGGCTGTTCTCCGTGGCCATGTGGGAGACGGAGGGCGTCAACGTCCTGACGGACGGCGTGCCGGTGCCCGATGCGTTGGCGAAGGAGCTGAGCGGCGTTTACATGATGCAGACGAACATCCTCAAGCTCAGCGTTTACGGCGCGTTCTGCTCGATCTCGACGATGGATCATCAGGGCAATCTGTATCCGTTGTATAAGCCTTACCGCTACACGGGCGACCGCTTCACGGCGGACGACGGCACGGTCCTCGACTTTGAGCGCGACGGCGATGATCTGTATGCCCTGCGGACCGTCGAGGGACTGCTGGTGCCGCTGGCGCAAAAGGCGCTGCCCGCCGCGCCTCTGAGCGGCGTCTGGCGCAGCCGCATGGGCAAGCGGTATCTCGTTGCGGACATGGGTCCCCGGGACGTCCTGGCCGGACAGATGGCCGGCGCCGTCACGTTCGTGCCCATGCCGGAAGTCGAGGGGTTGATGCTCGTCCGGACCATCGGGCGCATGGGGCTCGGTCTTGAAAACATGACGGAGTGCGCCGTCAGACCGCTGAACGACAGTCAGGCCGTGGGCGTGACGCGTATGCCGACGAACCCCGGCCGCGACCACCAGACGCCGCTTTTCGAGCAGCGTGACGGCGCGGAGTACGTCTCCGTCTTCTCCTACACCTTCCGGGACGTCGATTCCCTACCCGTTTATGCGGGACAGGGCTTTGCGGAAGCACCGCTGACGTACCGCCTGGCCTCTCCCCTTTCCGCGCTGCCCGCCGTCCCCGCGGGGCGCAGAGCGCTTGTCATGAACGACGCGCTGATCTGCGTCTATGACTCGCTGGAGGGCAAGCCCTTCGCGCCGGTCCTGTCCGGCTATCTGCTGCTGATCTGAGATTAGAATACAAAGGAGCGTTATCGTTATGGAAAATCTGACCCATCGACTGACGGAGATCCTCCGCTACGGTCTGCCGAAGGAGTACACCTCCATCTCTTACGCCATCATGAAGGACGGCAAGCTGCTGGCCGCGGACTCCATTGGCCATCTGGGCGACAAGGACAAGACGCCCGCCACCACCTGCAGCACCTACAACGTGGCATCCGTCTCGAAGATCTACTGCACCGTGGCCGTCATGCAGCTGGTGGAGCAGGGCAAGGTCGAGCTGGACACGCCCGTTTACAAGTACCTGCCCAAGCTGTGGATGCCCGACGAGCGGTATAAGAAAATCACCGTCCGGCACTGCCTCAGCCACACCTCAGGGCTGCCCGGCACCCAGTGGAAGGGCTTCTCCGTCTCGTCGGTGAAGGACGCCGACTATTACGCCGACGTCTACGACTACATGTCCAAAAACTATCTGAAGGCCGAACCGGGCGAGTACGCCGTCTACTGCAACGACGGCTTCACGCTGGCGGAGATGGTGGTGGCCGAGGTCTCGGGCGAGAAGTACGAGGACTACTGCATGAACCACATCACGGAGCCTATCGGCGCCCATTCCTCCCGCCTGTCTCCCAACCTAAACCCCGCCTATCCGCTGGTCAGACAGAGCGGCCGCACGCCGGAGCTGCTGCTGATCCAGGGCGGCGCGGGCTATACCACCGATATGACCGATCTGTGCATCTTCGGCAATCAGTTCCTGAATGACAGCGCTGTCATTTCCGAGGCTTCCAAGGCGGAGATGGCGAAGAAACAGGGCGCGACGTTCCTCAAAAAGGACGAGCGCAGCTGCAACTTCGGTCTCGGCTGGGATACGGTGTGCTACGCTCATCCCGACTATGCTCACCACACGCTCCAGCAGCCAGCCCTCAGGGATCAGGCCGTCAAAAAAC
>SVKN01000049.1 GCA_015068445.1 Oscillospiraceae bacterium
TCTCGGCGCCGTCGCGCTCCGCGACGAGCTCCTCCACCTCTTCGGCGGTCATGTCGATCTCGACGAAGCAGTCGTCGTCGTGGACGTGCTCCTCGGTGACCTCGGGCAGGCCGCAGGCCAGCGCCATCTGGATCTCATAGCAGCCCAGACCGTGATGGTGCGCGCCCTCGCCCTCGGGGATGTCGCAGATCAGCTCTTCATGCCAGCCGTAGCAGGCGTCGGAATGCTCGTGATTCTCGTTTTCGATGCCGCAGCTCGGCTCCTCGTCCCGGACGCGCTCATAGCAAGACGCGTCGTGGACGTGGCCGTCGGACTCCAGCTTGTCGCAGACGAGCGCCGCCATCTCTTCATAGCAGCTGTCGTCATGCTCGTGCAGCTCCAGCTCGGGCAGCGGGCAGCGCAGCTCGCCGTCCTCGTCGTAGCAGTCGTCGTTGTGCTCATGGGCGACCAGCCCGTGGGCCGTGCAGCGCAGCTCCATCTGCTTGTGATTCAGCGCCTGGCCGTCATATTTCAGCCGGTCCAGCGTCGCGTACGCCACGACGCAGGCCAGCGCAAGAAACAGCGCCACCCAACGGCGATGAACCTTCCGCTGCCGCAGGAACATATTAACCTGTTTCATTACGATTGTAGCCATTTTGTACCGTCCTTATGTCACTCAATGCTTTTATCATCAACTACAGCTTACCACAGCCGCCGTCAAAGGAACCGTCAAAAAAGCGGAATATTTTGCTGCAAGCGGAGATTTTTTCGACTTTTTTCGTCGAATCGTTTTCGTGCTTTACCGTACTGCCATTATAAAGGCATATTTCCACACTTACTTCCGATATTATAGCATCAGATCGTTACAATACTGTGACACAATTTAACAAAAATAGTTACCGAATTGTATATTCTGTAATAAGAACGCAGCCTCCCGGCTGTGTTCGCGTTTTCGGTCCCTGATTCAGTTCCGCTGCACCGCGCCCACGGTGGCCGCGGATTTCGGCAGGCGGATCACCGCCTCGGCGCCCTGGCCCATGGGGCCCACGCCGATCTCCACCGAGCCGCCCAGCAGCTGCTCCACGCGCTCGCGCACGCTGCGCAGGCCCACGGCCATGTGATCGGAGGAGTCCTCCTGGGACCGGTAGGGCCGGCCCTCGTTGACCACGCGGACCTCGTAGCCGTCCGCCGTCTCCCGGGAGGAGATGCTCAGAGCGCCGCCCTCGGGCATGTCGGAAATGCCGTGCTTGATGGCGTTCTCCGCCAGCGGCTGCACCGACAGCACGGGGATCATGAAGTCGCGGGCCTGCAGGTCCCAGTAGATGCGCAGACGGTCGCCGTAGCGCAGCATCTCCAGATCGAGGTAGTAGCGCACGTGGCTGATCTCGCGGTCGAAGGGGATGACCATCTCCCGGTCCACCAGCTCCAGATTCGTGCGCAGGTAGTGGGAAAAGCTCTGGATGGCCTCCTTGGCGCGCTCGGGGTCGGTGTCGCAGAGGTAGTAGATGGCCGTCAGGCTGTTGAAGATGAAGTGGGGCCTGATCTGATTGGCCGAAATGGCCAGACGCGCCTGGGCCAGCTGCTCCTGCTGCCGGGCCACGCGGCGCTCATCGGTGACGTGGAGATGCTCGTGGAACATCATGTTGCTCAGCGCCATCAGCGGCGCGCGCAGGCGCACGGCGGTGATGACCTTCGACAGCTCGCCCACCACCAGAGGCATCACGGGCAACAGGCCGAGGAAGACGATCTCCTTGCGGTCCAGATACTGCCGCCCGATGATCAGCACGGCGAGGCCGATCACCACGGCCCCGGAGGCGATGACCTGCCCGGTCAGATAGAGGCCCGAGCTGACGAGGCCCGGGTCGGCCGTGGTGTCATAGCCGCTGAGGTGGAAAAAGACGAAGCTCACCACGCAGCAGGCTCCCGACAGCAGCAGCGGCCACTTCCTCACCGGCCGGTACTGGTGCAGCACGGCCAGCAGATAGGCCGTATAGCCCATGATGATCATGTAATGGAGAAAATACGAGATGTACAGCAGCTGCTGTATGTCCAGCAGATAGCCGAAGCCCGCCGCCAGACACATCAGCGTGTTGGCCAGCAGGATATAGAAGCACGACCGCCCGGGCTGGTTCTGATAACGCCAGTTGAGCCGCATGGCGGAAAGGCTGGGCAGCAGAAAACCGGCCGCCACCAGGTTCAGGATGCCGGTCATTCTGATCTCATCAGCAGTCATTGTTCATCATCTCCCGAATCATCGGCGCGTAGCGCCGAACGGGTCAGCTTCCGCTCATGCGGGACAGCCACCCGTTGGTGTTCTCGGCCCAGCTGTACTGGGCCATATACTCACCCTGATAACGGGACTGGGTCGCAAGGTCGCCCTTGAGCCAGTCGTAATAATCACAGTCGATCCTGTCGGGCAGGATGCAGATGGCCCCGCGGCGCTGATCCACGGCGTCGCGGCAGCCCGCGGCCTCCAGCGTGTCGATCAGGTCCTTGCGCAGCTGGCGCAGGTAGCCGGCGGTCTTCTCCCCCTGGCTGACGCCCTCCCACAGGACGCTCTGGAGCTCGCCGTTCGTGACGTAGGACCCGTTGCGGTCCACGATGTAGGCCAGCAGCTCCATGGTCTTGGAGTAGCGGAAGCGCAGGTTCTCGCCGTTGACGGACGCGCGGAAGCTGCCGAAGGTGGTCACCTTCAGCCGGTTGTCCGCCTTGGGTCGCAGGGCGAAGCGCAGGTTCTCCAGCTCCCGGCGGATATCGCTCTCCGACACGGGCTTCAGCAGATATCCGCTGGCCCGGAGGTCATAGGACTCCCGGGCGTATTGCGGATAACTGGTGGTGAAGATGATGTTCAGCTGCGCGTCCTGCTCCCGCAGTCTGCGGGCGAGGGTCAGGCCGTCGATGCGGGGCATTTCGATATCGAGGAAGGCGATGTCGGCCCGGTTGTCCCGGTACCAGTCCAGCAGCGCCTGACCGCCCGAAAAGGGCAGGACCTCGGCGTCCGGCGCGGCCCTGCGGACCGTGCGGGTCAGGCCGTCCAGGATCACGGACTCGTCGTCGGCGATCAAAATGCGCATGCTGTTCACCTCCCTTTCTGATTCTGCGCCCTATTGTAGCAAAGCGACTGTGATGATTCCGTTACACATCAGAGCATGCTTTTCAAGAAATTTGCGACGGCTTCGCAGACGCTCAGCCGCTGGTCGTTGAAGCTGTGGTCGGTGTTGAAGCACACGCGCAGCAGCTTTTTGCGGTTGTACGAGCGGACCGCGTCGCAGAAGGGGTCGATGTACAGCTGCGCCGGCACCACGTCGTCGTAAGTGGCGTCCACGACCATGATATCCTTGTCGATCAGCAGGTCGGCCTTGTCCGTCAGGCTGAACTCGATCTCCTTGTCCAGCACCTCCTGCAGCAGGCCCTCGCCCGTGCAGCCGTGCAGCCACGCGGCGCTCTCGTTCATCAGCGTGCGGACCTTCTCGAAGGCCTCGGGATGCTTCCCCTCCACCTCGGCCACCTCGCCCAGATCCATGGGCATCAGCAGCACGCCGCCCGTCAGCTCGGGGAACTCCATCAGCAGATGGCCCGCCACGAAGCCGCCGACGCTGTGGCCCACCACATAGACGTGCTTTTTGTCGACGCCGTAGGTCTCGTCCTCCAGCAGCCACCGGAGCGCCGTGCGGCCGTCCTCCAGATCGCTGGTGAACGAATAATCGCCGTCGCTGCCCCAGCAGCCGCTGTAATGGAAGCTCAGCACGTGCCAGCCCTGCCGCTGCAGGTGACGCGCCAGGTCGAGGTTCAGCTCCGTGCCCGGGATGCCGTGGCACAGCAGCACCGCCGGATGGGGTCCCGGCCCTCCTGCCGTGAACAGGCGGCCGACCAGCCGGCCCTGCTTTCCCGGGATGGCCACGCCGTGCAGCCCGGCCCTCATCGCGGGATCTCTGTAGATGATCTCCTTCTGTGTCAGTTCCTTTTCTACGTATTCGTTCATGGGTCATTCCTCCCTCTGAAACGGCAATATCGTTCATATGCTGATATTATATCACGGTCCCGCGGATTTTAACAGCCCCTTTGAAAGCGTTGCCCTCGCTTTTGCTCTGTGATACAATAGAAATATCTTTTTTACAAAAACGGAGGGAATCACGATGAACGAACTGCTGAAGACCCTTGTAGAGCTGCCGGGCGCCTGCGCCCATGAACACGCGGTGATCCGCTTCCTGTCCGAGTACCTCGACGGCAAGGTGGACGAATGGCACGTGGACGGTCTGGGCAACCTGATCGTCAAAAAACAGGGCGGACTGCCCGGCCCGACGCTGATGGTGTCGGCCCACAGCGACGAGGTGGGCTTCATCGTCAAGAAGATCGAGAAGAACGGCCTGCTGCGCTTTGAAAAGCTGGGCGGCAACGACGACCGCACGCTGCTCAGCGAGCTCGTCAACGTCGTCACTGACAACGGCCTCGTCCCCGGCGTCATCGGCAACATCTCGGCCCACATGCGCCGCTTCGACGACCAGAGCCTGATCCGCAGCTACCTCAAGCTGTACATCGACATCGGCGTCCACTCGAAGGAGGAGGCCGAGGAGCTGGGCGTCAAGGTGGGCGACCCCATCTGCTGGGCCACGAAGTATCAGGAGATCGGCAAGAACATGGCCCTCGGCCACGCCTTCGACGACCGCGCCGGGTGCTACTGCCTCGTCAGGCTGCTCACCGAGACCGATTTCTCCAGGGTCCGCGGCACGGTGTACGGCATCTTCTCCGTCCAGGAGGAGCTGGGCCTGCGCGGCGCGGAGACGGCCGCCAACGAGCTTCACGCCGACGTGGCGCTGGCTGTGGACACCACGGCCTGCAGCGACACCTTCGAGGGCATGATGGACGACACCATGGCTCTGGGCAAGGGCCCGGGCGTCAAGATCATGGACATGAGCCTCGCCGCCGACGTCCACGTCCACAAAAAGCTGGCGAAGCTCTGCGAGGAGAACGACATCCCCTGGCAGCCCGAGGTGTTCACGGGCATCGGCACCGACGCCGGCGCGCTGCACCGCTCCCACGGCGGCGTGCCCAGCTCCGTCATCTCGATCCCCTCGCGCTACGCCCATTCCTCCTGCGAGCTGATCGACCTCAACGACCTCGAATACTGCGTGCAGCTGCTGAAGCTGTTCGTCTGCTCCATGACCGACAGGAGCGAGTTCGCGTTCCTGCAATAATCCCACAGCGAAGGTGATCCCATGTTTTTCAAAAGCACTGCGGCGCTGCTGCTGGCGCTGCTCACCGTCCTGACGGGCTGCGGCGGCACGGTCCCCGCGCCCGCCGCCCCGGCGGAGCCTCCCGTCCAGGAGGCCCCCGCGCAGCCCGAAACCAAGGCCCCGGACCCCGTCCCCGAGATCAAAGAGCCTGAGATCAGGGAGCCTGAGCCCGCGAAACCCGAGCCCGCGAAGCCCGAGGCTCCCGTCATCGAAATCCCCGCCGATACCGCTTCGCTGCCCCTGCTGGCCGCCACGGCGGCGGTCAACGTCCGCACGGGCCCGTCCACCGATTTTGACCGGCTCGACACGCTCTCGGCCCGCCAGACCGTCCGGGGGATCGAGCAGCGGGACGGCTGGTGGTGCGTCCTCTGGGGCGACGGCGTGGGCTGGGTGTCGGCGAAATACCTCCGGGAGAAGACCGCCTCCGGCGGGAAGCTCGTCGTCATCGACCCCGGCCATCAGGGCAAGGGCAACAGTCAGAAGGAGCCCGTCGGCCCCGGCTCGTCCGAGATGAAGGCCAAGGTCGCCACGGGCACCTACGGCCGCACCAGCGGCCTCAACGAATACGAGCTGACGCTGATGGTCTCCCTCAAGCTCCGGGACGAGCTGGAGCGCCGCGGCTATGAGGTCGTGATGATCCGCGAGACCCACGACGTCAACATCTCCAACGCCGAGCGCGCCCAGGTGGCCAACGACCTGAACGCCGACGCCTTCATCCGCGTCCACGCCAACGGCAGCGAGAACACCAGCGTCCACGGCGCGCTGACCATCTGCCAGACGAAGAAGAACCCCTGGAACGCCGATCTGTACGAGCAGTCCAGGGCGCTGTCCGCAGCCGTTCTCGACGGCCTGTGCGCCGCCGCGGGCGCGAAGAAGGAGTACGTCTGGGAGACCGACACCATGAGCGGCATCAACTGGTGCCGCATCCCCGTCACCATCGTCGAGATGGGCTACATGACGAACCCCGACGAGGACCGTCTCATGGCCACCGAGGACTACCAGCTGAAGCTGGCCGCCGGCATCGCCGACGGCATCGACGCATTTTTTGCGGAATAACGGGCTGTGCAGGCCGTTTCCCGCGATCCGCGATCCATCTGAAAAGGAGGCCCCATGATCACACGCATCCGCATGCTGCCCTGGGTGCAGTACAAGTCCCGCATCGCCCAGAACCCCACCGTCATCATCCCCACGGGCGCCGTGGAGGTCTACGGCCCCCACCTGCCCATGGGCACCGACCTGTACGTGGCCGACGCGCTGGCCGAGGCCGTGGCCCGGAAGACCGGCGCGCTGATCGCCCCCACCGTGGAGCTGGGCGAGTCCATGGGCCTGACGTCCTTCGACGAGACGTTCACCCTCAGCCCCGCCGTGCTGCAGGGCTATCTGGACGAGCTGTTCGCAAAGCTCGTCCGGGACGGCTTCAAAAACTTCCTGTTCCTCACCGGCCACGCGGGGAACGTGCCCATTATCAGCTACCTCGTGACGAAATACCTGCATCAGTACGACATCAAATGCGCCCAGGTGGACGTCTGGCGCTTCCTGCAGACCCACTCCGGCGACGTGCTGGACAACAGGGGCTACATGGCCCACGGCCACGCCAGCGAGTGCGGCACGTCCATGATGCTGTACCTCCACCCGGAGCTGGTGGACAAAAGCGCGATAACGAAGACCGATCCCGGCCCCGCGGGCGCGGGCTTCACCGACTTCATCACCTACCGCAGGCTGAAAAACCGCACGGCCATCGCGCTGTCCGGCGACGCGGAGAGCGCCACCGCCGAAAAGGGCGAGAAGCTGTTTGAGATCGCGGTCGCGCGTATTCTGACGTTTATGGAGGAAAACTTCTGATGGACAAGACATTATACGACCGCCTGATGGGCGTCGACCCCGGCACCATCGGCCACTACATCACGGGTGGGTTCATGGACCCGCGGATCAAGCCCGTGCGCCGGGACAGCAAAATGTGCGGCCCCGCCTACACGGTGCGCATGGAGGGCAATGACTCCGCGCCCCTCCATCTGGCCCTGCGGCAGGCGCCCAAGGGCTCGGTGATCGTCATCGACCGCTGCGGCGAGACGCTGCACACGCCCATCGGCGAGATGGTCGCGCTGTTCGCCCAGGTCCAGGGCTTCGCCGGGCTCGTCATCGACGGCCCCGTCACCGACTCCCGCGGCATCGAAAAGCTGGACATCCCCGTGTTCTGCACGGGCTTCACTCCGGCCATCACGAAGATCCTCGGCGTCACGGGCGAGACCCAGGTGAACGTCGTCTGCGGCGGCGCGCCCGTCCGGCCCGGCGACATCGTCTTCGGCGACGCAGACGGCGTCGTGGTCCTCGATCCGGAGACCGTCGAGGAGCCCCTGAAAAAGGCCGAGGCCAACATCGCCCGGGAGCCCGCCCTCCGGGAAAAGCTCCTCTCCGGCGGCCTGCTGACCGTGGACATCTTCAAGCTCCTGGACGCCGACGTCCCCGGCTACATCGCCGACGCCAAAAAGAAATAGAACGCATTCTATTCCAAAAACCGCCTGATCCGCCGAATCGAACACGTTCTATTCACCCTTATTCAGTCATTTGACCGCGCAAACGCTCCCAATCAAAAATAGAACGCGCTCTATTCTTCCAGAATAGAGCGCGTTCTATAAATCCGTCGGCCCCCGGCCGACACCGCCGCTTTTCACTCTTCACTCTTCTCTCTTCACTCTTCAGCAAAAAAGAAGAGCCTCCCTGCCGGGAGGCTCTTTTGCTTCGCGTTTTCGTTTATTTCACGATATCGTTCTCATCGAAGGCGTCGCCGCACTCCGGGCAGAACTTCGGCGGATTGAAGGGATCCTCAGGCTCCCAGCCGCACTTGTCGCACTTGTACTTGGGCAGGCCCGCGGGCTTTGCGGTGCCGCAGTCGGAGCAGAACTTGCCCTTGTTGATCTTGCCGCACTTGGGGCACTTCCAGCCGTCGGCCTCGGGGCGCTTCTCGCCGCACTCGGAGCAGAACAGGCCGGTCTGGGTGGCGCCGCACTTGGGGCAGACCCAGCTGTTGGCGGGCTTTGCGGCCGCAGCGGGCTGGGGATTCGTCTGCACGGGAGGAACGGCCGCGCCGCCCTGGCTGTACAGGTTGGCCGCGTTCTGGCCGCCCATGTTGTTCATGGCGTTGACGCCCATGAAGGCGATGTTCGCGCCGGCGTTCTGGTTGTTGGCGGCGTCCTTCATGGCGCCCACGGTGCCCTGGGTCCAGTAGCCGCCCGCGATGCCGGGGTTGCTGAGGGTGGCGGCGGTCTGCAGGTCCTTGATGCGCTGCTCGTCCTCGTCGCTGAGCTTCATGCTGGAGATGCCGAAGGAGATGATCTCGATGCCGCGGCGGTCACGCCACTCGGCGCTGAGCTCCTCGTTCAGCGCGGCGGCCATTTCCTTGGTGTGGCCGGGCAGAGCGGAGTAGCGGATGCCCATGTCGGAGATGCGGGCGAAGGCGGGCTGCAGCGCGGTGAGCAGCTCGGTCTTCATCTGGCTGTCGATGCGGTCGCGGGTGTACTCGCCGCTGACGTTGCCCACGACGTTCGTATAGAACAGGATGGGGTTGGTGATGCGGTAGCTGTATTCGCCGAAGCAGCGGACGGCGGAGTCGATGTCCAGGCCGATGCGGGCGTCCACGACGCGGAAGGGCACGGGGGCGGGGGTGCCGTACTTGTTGCCCATCAGCTCGCGGGTGTTGAAGTAATAGACGCGCTGGTCGTTGGCGGGGATGCCGCCGAAGGTGAAGCGCTTGCCGATCTGCTGGAACACGGTCTTGATGCCGGCGCTCAGATCGCCGGAGAAGATCGAGGGCTCGGTCTTGCAATCGTACACGTACTCGCCCGGCTCGGCGCACAGGTCGACGACCTTGCCCTGCTCGACGATGATCATGCACTGGCCGTCAGCCACGGTGATGATGGAGCCGTCGGTGATGATGTTCTCGCTGTTCTTGAAGTTGGTGCCGCGGGGCGACGTCTTGCGGACGCCCTTGGCCATCAGTACGTCGTCAGGAAGCGCCTCGCAATAGAAGTACTCCTTCCACTGATCGGCCAGCACGCCGGAGGCGGCGCCCAATGCTGCGTGAATAAGTCCCATGGTGATGTCTCCTTTCGATATGTTGCGCAGAATGATCGTTGCATATGTTACCACTTTCAGAATATTGTACATCGGCCGAATTGTCAAGAAGGTTTTTATTTTTTAAGGTCTTTTATAAAAAAAGTCCTCTGAAGGGTTGATTTTTTCCCCGAAATATGTGATATAAAGAGTAGTGGACTTTTTGCCTGCATGAACTGTAAGGAGGTACGCATATGAAACGTATTCCCGTTCGCCTCATGTCTCTGCTCCTCTGCCTGCTGATGCTGCTGTCTCTGGGCGCCTGCGGCAAGAAGGAGGATCCTGTCCAGCAGGGCACGGACGCCCCGGCGGCGAACGCGCCGGCGACCCCGGACAAGCCCGCGGAGCAGCCCGACAAGCAGACGCCCGCGGGCCCGCAGTACGGCGCCCTGCGCGCGCCGGAGCGCGGCAGCTTCCGCTCGGGCCGCACCATCGCCTTTGAGGACGTGACCTACGCCGCCTTCACGGACGGCATCTACCGCCTCCACTCTGAAGGCGGCGAGCTCGTCGCGCCCGCGTCCCTGAGCTATTTCAGCTCCTTCTGCACCGACGGCTACACCCTCTACTACATCGACATGGACAGCGTGCTGTACCAGTGCGAGCTGGACAAGAACGAGAAGATCACCCCCGTATTCTCCACGCTGCTGGACGAGGCCGCCGTGTGCAGCAGCGTCGTGGGCGTGGCCTCCGACCGCTTCTACCTCCAGAGCGACAGCTGGGAAGGTGAGTTCAGCAACGTCGTCGTCGTCTCCGCCAAGAA
Organism: Oscillospiraceae bacterium; assembly: GCA_015068445.1. GTDB lineage: Bacteria > Bacillota > Clostridia > Oscillospirales > Butyricicoccaceae > RGIG1902. Next base: position 10,084 of record SVKN01000049.1, read on the forward strand.
CGGCTCCGTCATGCAGGTCTACGAGGGCTTCCACGGCGGCTGCGACGGCGGTCTGACCTACATCCACCACGATTCCTACGACGTCAGCCCCCTGCCCATGACGATCTTCGACAAGGACGGCGAGCCCGTCGTGGAGACGGAATACGCCTGGACCCCCACCGCTTCCGACGGCGGCATCTGGTACTCCCTGTGGAGCGAGGACGCCAATGACGGCAAGCAGGAGCTGCACCGCGTCACGGCCGAGAGCGACGAGGTCGTGCTGACGGGCACGGAGACCGGCGGCGATTTCTTCGGCTGGAGCATCGGCGGCTTCCTGGCGAGCTTGATCTATTACCAGAACGACTACTCCGCCCCCTCCTACTATGACCTCCGCGACGGTCGCAGGCTGGAGAGCAATGAGGTCGATCTGGAAGGCAACACCGGCTGGTGGAGCGACGGCGTCACCGTGGACGGCGTCGACTATCTCGTCTCCTATAGCCGCGCGGCCCGCATGACCGAGGCCGGGCCCGTCCCCGTCGTCGAGCTGCCCGAGGGCATCAACAACCAGAGCATGACGCTCGTCAGCGGCGAGGTGATGGTCCCCTGCAACGGCGGCGTCTTCTACCGCCTGCCCCTGGATCCCGACGGCTGGCAGCACGTGGTGCCCGCCACCATGGGCTATATGCAGCGGGAGGATTACGACGGCAAGACCGGCGAGACGATCTACGTCAAATACCCCGTGATGATGGTGGACGGCCCCTATTACTACGAGGGCCTCTATCACGCCATGACAGAGTACAACGACCAGGTCCTGGACCAGGCCGAGGCGCTGTCCGCCGAGTGCATGAACAAGGTCTCCGAGCAGATCGATAACGGCTTCACGGACCCGGAGGACTTCTACACCGCCACCGTGGACGTCTACATCCAGCGCAGCGACGTCACGGCCTTCTCCTTCCTGGAGCACCAGTGGATCAACACCACCCTCAGCCGCACGGACGTCGATCTGTGGACCGGCTATAACTTCAACACCAAGGACGGCTCCATGCTGTCCCTCAAGGACGTCGTCACCGATATCGGCAAGCTCAAGGACGTCATGGTCAGCCTGACGGACAGCACGCACCGCGCCTTCTTCGACGAGATCCTCACGGGCGACCTGGTCTCCCGGCCCGCCTGCTCCTGGGTCCTGGGCTACGAGGGCCTGACCTTCTGGTTCAACCCCCAGGTCAATTACACCTTCGGCGGCGTGCCTGTGTCCGTGTTCATCCCCTTCGCCGACTACCCCGAGCTGTTCACCGACAGCGTCACCTGTGTCCCGAGGGACTACGCCTATGACGTCGTCGTGGAGGACTACTGGAGCCATCCTCTGACGCTCAGCTGCGACGAGGGCAGCCTGTCCGTCCGTCCCTCCGCACGCAAGAACAGCGATATCGGCGTTTACGACAAGCTCAGCCTCGACTGCGGTTCCAACGCGTTCAGCGACGATCTGTTCTCCGACTGCCCCTTCGCCTCGATCATCCACATCGGCAGCGAGGCGCCGGTCTACGGCAAGGTGCAGCAGAACGGACTGAATTATCTGGCCCTGCAGACCACCGGCGACGGCATGGAGCTGTATATCTACAAGCTCGATCCCGAGGGCGTCGAGGTCTCCTACCGCTCCTACGGCACAAACGCGCTGACCCATCTGATGCCCCTGGACCTCGATTTCGAGGACATGCCGTACATCTATCACAACTGGTTCGGCAATCCCAACTTCTTCACCATGGTGGAAGATCAGAGCGGCGGCGGCGACTACTTTGAGCTCCACACCATCGCCTGCACGATCGACGCCGGCGCGCCCATCTATATGGACATCTCCGGCGGCAGCCAGGGCGTGGGGTAAAATAAACATCGATCCGAAAAAAGCCTCCCGAAAGGGAGGCTTTTTCAGTTGACAGTTGACAGTGAAGCGTCGGCACATTCATTTTTCATGATCCATCAAAAGCCCCGGCCCTCTTGCATTTTTCCCCGGCATCTTCTACAATAGAATCATCCAAACAACTGAGGTGATTCCTATGATCAGACAAACCACACGCGCCATCCTGTCCCGGATCAACGGCCAGAGAGCCTTCCAGACGGTGGCCGAGATCTCCACCTATCACCGCATCCAGGCCTCCACGGGCTACCGCGCCGCGGCGCAGCACGCGCAGGAAAAGCTGCAGCGCTGGGGCATCGCGTCCGAGGTCCTGTCCTTCCCCGCCCGCGAGGACGTCATCTTCGGCACGTACCCGTCCTTTGAGGAATGGGACTGCCGGGGCGCTTACTGCGACATGGTTTCGCCCGTCTACAAACGTCTGGCCGACTTTGACGCCATCCCCATCTCCGTGATCCAGAAGAGCGCCCCCTGCGACCACACGAAGGAGCCGCTGGAGCTCGTCATGCTGGACAACGGCTTCGACGAGAGCGGCTACAGAAACGTCGATTTCAAAAACAAGCTCGTCTTTGTCCGCGGCAACATCGACCGGGTCTACCACTGGCTGGTGGAGCAGCGCGGCGCGGCCGGGCTGATCACCGACTTCGTGCTGCAGGACGAGCACGTGCGCGAGCGTCACGACCAGTCCGACACCCTGCGCTACACCTCCTTCTGGTGGAAGCCCAACCAGAAGAAGGCCTTCGGCTTCGTCATCTCGCCCCGTGAGGGCGACAAGCTGGCCGCCCTGTGCGAAGAGATGAAGGCCAAAAAGGAAAAGATCCTCATCCGCTGCAAGGTCGATTCCTCCATCTATCCCGGCCACATCGAGGACGTCATGGCCTTCCTCCCCGGCAAGACCGAGGAAGAGATCCTCCTCGTGGGTCACCTGTGCCATCCCCGCTCCTCCGCCAACGACAACGCCAGCGGCTCCTCCTGCTGCATGGAGGCCATGCTGACGCTGAAGCAGATGCTGGACGAGGGCGTGCTGCCCCCGCTGCAGCGCGGCATCCGCATGCTGCTGGTGCCGGAGTTCACGGGCACCTACGCCTATCTCGACCGCATCGGCGACAAGGTGAAGAACCTCCGCGCCGCCTTCAACCTCGACATGGTGGGCGGCAGGCAGGACCACGGCTACGGCCCCATCACCATCACCGACCTGCCCCTCAGCACCCCGTCCTTCGTCTCCGACGCCGCCGGGACCGTGCTGGATGAGATCAGGCGCCAGGTGGTGGGCATGATGCCCGAGAGCTACTGCCCGCTGTGGAACAGCCACATGACCGAGTATTCGGGCGGCAGCGACCACGTGGTCCTCTCCGACCCGAAGACCAACGTCCCCTGCCTGATGATGGGCCAATGGCCCGACAAGTATTACCACACGTCCACCGACACGCTGGACCGCGTGGACCCCTACATCCTCTCCCGCTCCGCCGCGCTGGCCGCCGGGTACGCCTACGGCCTTGCCAATCTGGAGCCCGCCGACGTGGGCGACATCTGCAACACGGGCCTGCAGCGCGCAGGCGTCTATCTCACGGACCTGCAGACGAAGATGACCCGCGGCACCCTCGATCCCCGGTTCTACAAGGGCCGCGTGCAGCTGTACACCAAATGGCGTCTCGACTCCATCGACACCTATGCTTCCTGGCTGGACGTCGACAGGAGCGAGCTGGAAGCCGAGAAGGCCCGCGTCACCGCGCTGGTCAGGGCGATCTGCGGCTTCGACCCGCTGCGCCCCGTCAAGACCATCGTCACCCGCCGTCAGGCCGAGAAGTACAGTCTCGTGGCGTCGCGCGTGAAGAACGTCCCCGTGATGATGAACAAGCTGCAGAACATGTTCGACGAAAAGACCAACGCGGAGATCGACGCGTTCTGCGCCAGGTACATGGGCGTTCTGGGCCACGCCGTCTCCCTGGCCGTGGACTACCGCATCGACGGCAGGCGCACCACGGCCGAGATCGCCCGGGATATCGCCTACGAGTTCGGCGTCTACGTCCCCGAGGCCATCGACGCCTACGTCCGCATGCTCATCAAGCTCAATTACGCACAGGAGGTAAAATAAATGAACGCTGAAAAGAAGCTGGCCGAGCTGGGCCTGACGCTGCCCGAGGCCCCCAACCCCATCGCGTCCTTCGTCACCTGCAAGCGGCAGGGCAACCTGCTGTACCTGTCGGGCTCCGGCCCGCTGGTGGAGGGCAAGCTGCTGTACAAGGGCAAGGTGGGCGGCGAGGTGACGCCGGAGCAGGCCAACGAGGCCGCCCGCGCCGCCATGCTGAACCATCTGGCCACTATGAAGAAGGAGCTGGGCGACCTGGACAAGGTCAAGCAGATCGTCAAGCTGCTGGGTTTCGTCGCCTGCGCCGACGGCTTTTACGCCCAGCCCAAGGTCATCAACGGCGCCTCCGACCTGCTGATCGAGGTCTTCGGCGAGAAGGGCCGTCACGCCCGTTCCGCCATCGGCGTCTACTCCCTGCCCTCCAACATGCCCGTTGAGATCGAGATGATCGTCGAGGTGGAGGATTGATGGACGCATTCAAGGCGCTGCGGGCGCAGATGCCCGTCTGTGACCGCTGCGTCTATCTCGACTGCGCCTACGACTGCGGCGGCTCCCTGTTCGGCAAGGCCGCGGCCGCGCGCTATTTCGACGACTGGGTCGCTTCGGCCGCCGCCTGCGAGCGCGGCGGCCCCGGCCGCAAAACGTTCTTCGAGCTGGCCGACCGCACCCGCGCGGACATATGCCGCCTGATCGGGGCCGGCGACCCCCGGGGCGTCTGCTTCACCCGCAACACCAACGAGGGCGTCAGCCACATCCTCATGGGCTTCGATTTCGCCCCCGGCGACAACATCGTCACTGACGACATCGAGCATCCCTCCGTGCTGATGCCCTGTCTCAACGCGCAGAAGCTGCGCGGCGTCGAGTGCCGCGTCGTCAAGGCCGAGCAGGGCGAGTACCTGCCCGTTGACCTGCTGACGGCCGCCTGCGACGAGCACACGCGGATGATCCTCGTCTCCCACGTCCAGTCGGGCAACGGCTATAAGATCGACCTGAGCGAGCTGGGCGCGTACTGCCGGGAGCGCAGCATCTATCTGATCGTCGACGCCATCCAGAGCCTGGGCTTCAACCGCTTCGAGGCCGAAAAATGGGGCGTGTCCGCCGTGACGGCGGGCGGCTACAAGGGCCTGCTGGCCGGAGAGAGCAGCGCGTTCCTCTGGGCCTCCGCCGACCTGCTCGCCCACGTCTGGCCCACCTACACGGCCGCGGGCTTCGCCATGACCGTTGACAAGTCGCAGGAGCCCTGGACCATCGCCTGCAAGGACGCGACCTGGGCCCGGAAGCTGGAAAACAGCTCTCTGGACGCCCCGGGCATCTACGTGCTGAACGCCGGTATCGAAAAGGTGCTGGAGCTGGGCGTCGACAACATCGAGACCCGCATCCGCGCCCTGTACGAGCGTTTGTGGGACGGCCTGAAGTCCCTGGGGATCGACCCCGTGACGCCCCGTGACTATGAGCACAGCTGCGCCTCCGTCGCCTTCGCGCTGGAGGACAACAACGCCTTTCAGCAAGCGCTGATGGACAAGGGGATCGTCATGACCGCCTCCCGCCTGCTGCGCGTGTCCCTGGGCGCGTTCAACGACGAGAACGACGTGGACGCGTTCCTCAAGGCTGCGAAAGAGGTGCTTGCCAAATGATCGATCTGCTCAAGGCCGTTCTGGCGGGCATCGCCGTCTCCGTGGGCGGGGCCATCTGGCTGTCGCTGGTGGGCTCGTCGCCCGTGGCGGGCGCGCTGCTGTTCTCCGTGGGCCTGCTGTCCATCTGCGTGCTGGGCTTCGACCTGTTCACCGACCGGGCGGGCCTGCTGGCCGATCCGCCGGGAGGCTCCGCGCGCGATTACGCCCTGTCCCTGGTGCGCGTCTATGCCGGCAACCTGATCGGCGCCATCTGGGCGGGCACGGGCATCCTGGCCACGCGGCTGGGCCCCAGTCTCAGCGAGGCCGCCGTCGACCTGACCATCGTCAAGCTGACGGACGGCTACATGAGCCAGTTCCTGCTGGCCGTTTTCTGCGGCATGCTGACCTTCATCGCCGCCGAGTGCTACCGCCGGGGCAAGGACCCGCTGAGCAAGGTCGTCCCCGTGACGCTCTGCGCCGCCGGCTTCCTGCTGGCAGGCTTCGAGCACACCGTGGTCAACGCCTTCATCTACACCCTCAGCGGCGGCCTGTTCACCCCCCAGGGCCGCATGTCCCTGCTGTTCACCACCGTGGGCAACGTCATCGGCGCCCTCGTCGTCAGCCTCCCCCTGTTCAAGCTGCTGGACGAATAAACAGCAAAGAAGCCTCCCTCCGGGGAGGCTTCTTTTTGAGTGGACAGTTGACAGTGAAGGAGTCGGTCTGCGGCCGACAATTTGATACCGCCTGCGGCGTGAGGGCACTGGGTGCGACGCCCTTCCTTGGCGCCCCCAACGGGGGAGCTGCCGCCGCAGGCGGCTGAAGGGGGCGCGCGTCAGCGCGTAACCATTGCCCTTGACCGGCCCGCGCAGATCACGGCTCCGTCAGCACAGCCTCCCTCCCCGAGGGGGTGGCACGCGAAGCGTGACGGAAGGAGTTGCCCCGGGCTTAGAGCCGCTCCGGAAACGATCCGATCCCGCCGCAACTCCCTCAGTCAAACGGCAGCCGCCGTTTGACAGCTCCCTCGGAGAGGGAGCCATAGCCCGCCTTCGCTCCCGCTTCCGCATCGCTTGTTTCCCCGGCTGACAAATCTATTTTCCCTCCCAGCCTCCCGGTTTTCCCGCGAACCGGGAGGTTTTGTTTCCGATGAGCGCGCTTATTCGCGGTTTGACACCCCCCTGGGGTATAGTATAGTTTTGCCGAATGAGTCCCGGGGTTTTATTTGATTTTTTGATAAAAATTGATTTCCCCATAGCCGCCTGTTATACTCTTAACGAAGGTCCGGACGGACCGCAAATATTCATACCCAAAGGAGAAACAAACAATGAAGATTGGCGTTACCGAGATCAGCCCGAAGGCTGTCCAGAAGCATGCCGAAGACAATTTCCGCAACGGTTATTACTGCTGCGAAGCCCTGATGGCCACCATCGTTGACGATTTCAAGCTGGACGTTCCCCGCGAAGTCATCGCCATGAGCTCCGGCATGGCTGTCGGCGCCGGCAAGAGCGGATGTATGTGCGGCGCCCTGAACGGCGGCATCATGGCCCTGGGCATGTTCTTCGGCCGCACCGAGCAGGACGGCCCCACCAACCCCAAGAGCCAGCACGTCATGAAGCTGACCAACGAGCTGCACGACTGGTTCCGCGACAACAACGGCAAGCACGCCATCTGCTGCCGCATCCTGACCCGTGAGTTCGACATGGGCAAGGGCGAGCACAAGGAGCAGTGCATCCGCTTCACCGGCCTGTGCGCCCTGAAGGTCGCTCAGATCGTCTGCCGTGAGCTGGGCATCAAGAACCTGGACGAGGAATAATCCCGATGAAGAAACTCCTGAAAGCCATCCCGCTGCCCATCTGCGGCGTGATGCTGGGCTTTGCGGCGCTGGGCAACCTGCTGCAGGGCCTGTTTGCCAACGTGCTGGGCAGCGCCGCGCTGGGCGACGGCCTGCGCTGGGTCTGCGGCGCGGTGGCGCTGGTGCTGTGGGTGCTGGTGGCGCTGAAACTGATCGTGCTGACGAAGCCCGTCATGGACACGCTGAACAGCGATCCCATCGCCGCCTCCGTGTTCGCCACGTTCCCCATGACCACGATGCTGCTGGCCGGCTACGCCAAGCCCTTCCTGGGCGGCGGGGCGAAGGTGATCTGGATGATCGGCGTGCTGATGCACGTGTGCCTGATCGTCTGGTTCACGCTGAAGTATCTGCTGAAGCTGAAGCTGCCCCAGGTATTCGCCACCTGGTTCATCGTCTACTGCGGCCTGGCCGTGGCGGCCATCACGGCTCCCGCCTTCGCCGCCGAGAGCCTGGGCGCCGTGACCTTCTGGTTCGGCTTCGCCTCGTTCTTCGTGCTGTTCTGCATCATCACCATGCGCTACGCCAAGGTCCCCGTCAAGGAGCCCGCGACGCCGCTGTTCTGCATCTACACCGCACCCATGGCCCTGTGCCTGGCTGGTTACATCCAGTCCGTGGCGCCCAAGAGCGTCAACATGGTGCGTT
>SVKN01000050.1 GCA_015068445.1 Oscillospiraceae bacterium
CGGACGTCAACAGGACCCACCTGCCCATCATGGTGTGCTGCACAGTCCCGCTGTGCGCCATCCTGCTGTTCCGCACGCTGGTACCCTTCGTGGCGGTGGACATCCTGTTCTTCGCCTTCAACGCCGTGCGCATGCCCATGCTGCAGAACATGGCGGCCATGCGCACCACCCCCGAGAACAGCAACCAGGTCATGGGCTTCTACCAGTCCATGAACTCCCTGGGCAGCATCTTCGGCGCGCTGTTCGCCGGGCTGATCTACAAGACGAACCCCATCTACCCCTTCGTCCTCGCCGCTGCCGCGCTGACCGCCGCCACGGCTGTGTCGGTCTGGTACGTGGGCCGGTACAAAAAGGAGCAGGCCGCACGTTAGCGGTCTGCCCCAACACGAAAACAAGGCGCACGGTCCCGTGCGCCTTTTCGTTTTATTCATTTGTCGCCCAGGACGTGAGGACGCCGTACAATTCGTCGAAGGACGAGGCTGTCCGCCAGATGCCGTACTCTCTCACGGCCTGTTCGACGTCGCCGGAGGGCATGAACCACACCGAGCGCAGGCCCGCGTTCTTCGCCCCAAGCATGTCGGAGGTGAGCGAGTCGCCCACGACGATGCACGTCTCCTTCGGCTCGCCGATGCATCTGAGGCAGCTGTCGAAATACGCCTTCGACGGCTTCACCACGCCCAGATCCTCGCTGATGAACAGCCCGTCGAGGTACCTGTCCAGGCCCGTGGACGCGATCCGGCCCCTGGCGTTGATCGTCGCGCCGTTGGTGATGATATAGACGCGGGCGTCCGGGACGGTCTCCCGCAGCCGCTTCACCAGCGTCAGCGCCCCGTCCATCAGCACGCCGTTCTCCGACATGGCTTTGATGAACGCGTCGTTGACCGCCATGGCGTCCAGCGCGTCGGGATCCGCGCCGCACCGGCGGAACAGGTCGCGGAACCGCCGCGTGAACAGCTCCGTCCGCGTGATGTTCCCCTTTTCCAGCTCCAGCCAGAGCGCTTTGTTGCAGTCCTTGAACGCGCGGTAAAGCGCGTCGGAAAAGGGCAGACCGTTGGCCCGCAATGCGATCTCCAGCCCCTTATATTCGGAGGCGTGAAAGTCCAGCAGCGTCTGGTCGAGGTCGAACAGAAAGTTGTGATGCATGCGTTTTCGCCCTTCTTTTTATTTCAGCGCCATGACGTAGACCTGACAGGGATTATTCTCGTCCCAGAGGAGCGGGAACACCTCGAACTCCCTGAAGCCCAGGGAGCGGTAGAACCGGTTCGTATCGTCGTACTCGTCGTAGGTGCCCATCTGCACCGTCTTGACCTGCAGGAAGGAATAGCCCTGTCCGGCGGCAGCCTCCTTCGCCCGTTCCACGAGCCTGCGGCCAACGCCCTTTCTGTGATGCTCCCGCAGCACGCCCATGACGCTGATCTCGGCGGTGTCCCGGCCCGTCTCCTTCAGGCAGAGAAAGCCGATGGGCCGGCTGCCCTCCAGGGCGGCGATGAGCGTCATACCGCGGCTGGCGCGGATGTACCGCTCCCGGGACGATTCCACAGCGAACCAGTCGGGCAGCGCCTCCAGCACCGCGCGGGCAACGCGCTGTTTTTCATCGGGGTCCGAAATGATCCTGATCTCCATGGCTCTCCTTGAAAAAAGGTCCCGGCGTTTCGCCGGGACCGGGTTTTACTGCAGCTCCCGCCGGCCCTCGAGGGCCATGGAGAGCGTCTTCTGATCGGAAAACTCCACGTGCCCGCCCACGGGCATGCCGTAGGCCAGGCGGGTGATCTTGATGCCGAAGGGGCGCAGGAGGCGGGCGATGTACATGGCCGTCGTCTCGCCCTCGGTGTCGGGGTTGGTGGCGAGGATGATCTCCTTCACCTCATCGGAGGCCGCGCGCTGGAGCAGCTCGCGGATGCGGATGTCCTCGGGCCCGATGTTGTTGAGCGGCGAAATGACGCCGTGGAGGACGTGGTAGAGGCCGTTGTACTCCCGGGTGCGCTCGATGGCGATCAGGTCCTGGGGCAGCGCCACCACGCAGATGGTGGACGCATCGCGGGTCGGATCGGAGCAGATGGGGCACTTGTCCCCCTCGGTGAGGTTCTGGCAGACCGAGCATGTCTTGATGACCGTCTTTGCTTCGATGATGGCCTGGGCGAAGGCGGAGGCGTCCTCCTTGCTCATGGCCAGGACGTGAAAGGCCAGGCGCGTGGCGGATTTGTGACCCACGCCGGGCAGCTTTTCAAACTGCTCGATCAGCTTTTCCAGTGGAGCGGCATAGTGACGCATAACTCGATTGCCCCAAGGACCTCAACCTCCCGGGGACCCCTTTCCTGTCAGTCTGAGCTTCGGCGCGCGAGCGCCTGTTCGATCTGTCGCCGGAAAACCGCGAGGGCTTCGGCGTATTCTTAAAACGGCAGGCCCTGCATGCCGCCGGTGATCTTCTGCATCTCGCGGGCGGTGGTCTCCTCGCACTGGGTCATGGCTTCGTTGACGGCGGCCATGATCAGGTCGGACAGCATCTCCACGTCCTCGGGATCGACGACCTCGGGGGCGATCTCCAGCTTCTTCAGCTGCTTGCCGACGACGGTGGCCTTGACGGCGCCGCCGCCTGCACTGGCGCTGAACTCCATCTGCTCCAGCTCGGCCTGCAGCTTGGCCATATCGTCCTGCATCTTCTGGGCCTGCTTCATCAGGGCGTTCATGTTGAATCCGCCGTTCATCTTTCCGGGCTTCATAGCGATCTCTCCTTTATTCGTTCGGTTGTTTATTTGACTTTGACGTTGACGCCGAGGCTCTCGGCCCGGCTGCGGATGGTATCGAGGGGATTCTCCCTTTTGACCGGCACGCGCTTGCCCACCTTGACGAAGGTGTAGCCGGCCTCCAGGCCCGCCTGCTTGATGGCGTCGAGCACGTCGGGCTTGTTGATGAAGATCAAACCCTCCTCGGGGATCTCGATATAGATGCCGCCGTCCTCCTCGCGGGTGGCGGCCGATTTGAGGTAGACGCGCACGGCGGAGTTGACCCTGCCCTCCAGATTGCGGCGCAGATCGTCGTAACGGCCGGACTGGGGCGCGGCGGGCTCGTACTCCTTCCGCTGAGGCTCCGGCGCCGCGGGCGCCGGGGGCGTCTCCGTATGCCCGGCGGGCGGAGGCGTTTCGTCCCAGGGCGGCGTCTCGTCCGGCTGCTTCTGCGCAGCTGCCTTGACGGGCTCCGCGGGGACCTCAGACGCCTCCCTGACGCGGCCGAAGTCCGGCAGCGCCATCTTGATCAGGCACATCTCGCCGTCCAGGCGCTTGGCGGAGGTGCGGGTGGTGCGGCTGAGGAAGAAATTGATGCTCTCGATGCAGCTCTCCAGCCGCGCAGCGGAGCACGTCTTCGCGTACGCGGGGGCGGCCGCTCGCCAGCGGGACAGCAGAAAATCCGTCTGTCCGGTGGCCTTGAAGAGGTAAATGTCGCGCAGCAGCGACAGCATGTTGTCGAAAATGGCGACGATGTCGCGCCCTGCCATGTAGCAGTCGGTGAAGGCGGCGATGGCGCCGGCGGCGTCATTGCGCAGCACGGCGTCGAAGATGGCCGTGATCTCCTGCTCGGTGGCGAGGCCCAGCGCGTCGGTGACGGACTGCACCGTCACGCGGTCGGCGGTGCTGCGTGCGCGGTCCAGCAGCGTGATGGAGTCGCGCATGGAGCCGTCGCCCATGGCGGCCAGCAGATCGGCGGCTGCGTGGTCGAGGCCGAAGCCCTCCTTCTGAGCGATGTCCTCCAGCGCCGCGGCCATGAGCTCAGCGGGGATGCGCCGGAAATCGTAGCGCTGGCAGCGGGAGAGGATCGTGGCCGGGACCTTGTGCAGCTCCGTGGTGGCCAGGATGAAGATGACGTGGGCGGGCGGCTCCTCCAGCGTCTTGAGCAGCGCGTTGAACGCACCCTGGCTGAGCATGTGCACCTCGTCGATGATGTAAACGCGGTATTTCAGTTCGGCGGGGGCGTAAAGCGCCTCCTGTCGCAGCTCGCGGATGTTGTCGACGCCGTTGTTGGAGGCGGCGTCGATCTCGGTGATGTCCATGGCCGCGCCCGACAGGATCGAGCGGCAGGCCGCACATTCGTTGCAGGGGTCGCCGTTGACGGGATGCTCGCAGCAGGCCGCCCGGGCCAGGATCTTGGCGCAGGTGGTCTTGCCCGTGCCGCGGGTGCCGGTGAACAGGTACGCGTGGGACAGCTTGCCCCCCGCCACCTGGGCCGACAGCGACGAGGTGACGCTGTTCTGCCCCACCACGTCCCGGAACCGCAAGGGCCGGTATTTCCGATATAACGCCAGATGCTCCAAGCTCCTTCACCTCCCGAATGGCCAAAGCCTCCGTGCCCTTTTATGCTGAAAATCGCAGGATCTTCCGCATGCGCCGGAGGCGCAAAAAGCGATCTGTTTTGCCGTACATCGCGCGTCGAAGGCTCGCGGGCGTCCCGTTTCGGAAGGACCGGACTCAAGACCGGTTGGCCGCGGCACACGCTCAGCGCCGCTTAATGCTGCTCGGTTCCCCGCCTGACATGGTTCACAGCAGACCGTTGCGCGGGACCGATCTCTCACAACCCGATTCTTACGACGGACGACGTCCGCTTGCCCCCTTCGCACGCATTCACCCCTGCTATAGCGGATTTCAGGCGACAGGGGGCCGCTGTGTCCCCGGTTAGTACGGCAAAGTAGATCGCTTTTTTATGCGAACGCGGTCGCCCGCAGTTTCGCTCAATTATTTTACCACATCCGCTGATGTTTATCAACTGCTTTTTCGCGCTTCACAACCCGTTATAAGCGGATATAACAAGACCGGGCGGATGCCCGGTCTTTCCTCTTATGTCCGGCTATAACGATAATTTATGGTCATTTTTGCCCGTCAGCGCCTTCAGAGGGCCGTGGATCTCGTCGATCCCGCCCAGAGCGATGCCGTCCACGGACATGGCGGGCGCGCCTGTGACGCCGTCCACGCCGCCGGCCTCCATGCAGGCCCGGAGGCTGCGGAGCTCTGTCTCGCGGTCGGTCAACAGGTCCCGGCCCTCGGCCAGGCTGAGCAGGGCGGCCAGGCCCCAGCCCCACCAGTTGGAAACGCCGGCCACCAGCGGCACGTCGCTGCACTTCACGGCGGCGATGCGCGCGCCCTCTGCGACGTGATGCTCGATCAGCGCCAGATGGTTGCCCATGCCCAGCTCGTTGCCGCCGTCGCCGACGGCGATGACGGGGATGCCCAGCGTCAGCAGCGGGTCGGTATCGGCCGTCATGCTGTCGATGACCGCGCCGCGCATGTTGTGAAAGTGGCCGTCCCTGCCCTTGCCGGGGCGCTCGATGGCGATGATCAGATCGGGCGCCAGCGCCTTTGCCAGCGCGGCCGCATCGCCCGTTTCCACGTCGAGGACGTGCACCGGGCAGTCGGCTCCCACAGCGGCCAGGCAGGCGCTGACGAGGTCCGCCGAATACCGGTCGGTGACGAGGCTGCAGATCCTGCCCGCCAGCGTCAGCGCCCTGGCGACGGCGGCGGCGCCGATGGGGCCGTCCGTCTCGCCGACGCCGGCGGAGGCGATGGAAAAGCCCGTGACGATCAGCGCGTGACGGCAGCCTTGCAGCAGCCGGACCGCGCCGCGCAGATCCTGGGGCGGCAGCGCACCCAGGAGCCCGCGGTTCCCGGGATCGAACGTCATCAGCTCCCGCACATATTCCAGCAGCGTTTCGTTCATCAGGGTCGCCTCGCTTCACGATTTTGCTTCCTGATTATATCACATCCCTCGACAGAAAGGAAGTTCAATCGTCAGAATGAACAAAGAAATTGTCGTTCATTTATCAACAAGTACCGGACTTTTTGGTTAGCAATTACTAACCTATTGTAATTATATCATTTTTTCTATATTATAAGTATATCTTATGGCGCTTATCGGCGCTGATAATTGAGGTGATATTACAAGTGAGCAGATTGGAAATCCCTTCGCCGAGCAGATCGCAGCTTGTGATCGAGGGGCTCTATCGCGACCTGGAACGCAGGATCGAATCCAGCCCTCCCGGATTGTGCCCCGTTTCTGTCACGAAGGCCTTTCTTGACCTGTGCCGCACCCAGACCTGCGGCAAGTGCGTGCCCTGCCGCATCGGCCTGCTGCAGCTGACGAATCTTCTGACCGACGTTCTCAACGGCTCCGCCACCGAGGAGACGCTCCGCCTGCTGGAGGACACCAGCGTGTCCATCATGCACTCCGCGGACTGCGCCATCGGCTCCGAGGCCGCCAAGGTCGTTTACAACAGCCTGATCGGCTGCCGTGAGGACTATGAGCGCCACATCAGAGACGGCCGCTGCACGTGCACGTACTCCCTGCCTGTGCCCTGCGTGGCCATGTGCCCCGCCGCCGTGGACATCCCGGGCTACATCGCCCTGGTCGCCGCCGGCCGGTACGCGGACGCTGTGCGTCTGATCCGCAAGGACAACCCCTTCCCCACCACCTGCGCCTTTATCTGCGAGCATCCCTGCGAGGCCCGCTGCCGCCGCAACATGGTGGACAACCCCATCAATATCCGCGGTCTGAAGCGCGTTGCGGTCGATAAGGCCGGCAAGGTCGCGCCTCCTCCCTGCGGCCCCGATACGGGCAAGCGCATCGCCATCGTCGGCGGCGGCCCCGGCGGCCTGTCCGCGGCATACTTCCTGCGCCTGATGGGCCATGCCGTCACCGTCTTCGAGATGAACGACAAGCTGGGCGGCATGCTCCGCTACGGCATCCCCAACTACCGCCTGCCCAAGGATCGCCTGGATGAGGACATCGAGGCCATCCTCGAGACCGGCATCGAAGTGAAGACCGGCGTGCGCGTGGGCAAATACACCACGGTCCAGGAGCTGCGCCAGGAATACGACGCCGTTCTGATCACCATCGGCGCCTCCACCGACCGCAAGATCGGCCTGAAGAACGAGGACGCCAAGGGCGTCATCTCCGCCGTCGAGTTCCTGCATGACGTGGCCAACGGCCGCGGTCTGGACCTGCACGGCAAGAAGGTCGCCGTCATCGGCGGCGGCAACGTGGCCATGGACGCCGTGCGCACCGCGCTGCGTCTGGGCGCCGACAAGGTCAGCGCCGTGTACCGCCGCAGAACGGCCGACATGACGGCTCTGCCCGCCGAGGTCGAGGCCGCCATGGCCGAGGGCGTCGAGATGCTGACGCTGAAGGCCCCCGCCTCCGTGGAGGTCAACGAGAACGGCGAGGCCTGCGGTCTGTGGGTCACCCCGCAGATGATCTCCAAGGTCCGCGACGGCCGTCCCGGCGTCACCGCCTCCGGCGAGCCCGATCAGCTGATCGAGTGCGACCTGATCGTCGCGGCCATCGGCCAGGCCATCGAGGTCGAGCACTTCCAGGACGCCGGTCTGTCCGTCTCCCGCGGTACCCTGAAGGCCACCCGCTACGGCGACTTCCCCGAGATGCCCGGCGTGTTCGCCGGCGGCGACTGCGTCACCGGCCCCTCCACGGTCATCAAGGCCATCGCGGCCGCCAAGGCCATTGCGGCCAACGTCGATGAGTATCTGGGCTTCCATCACCAGATCACCGCCGACGTCGAGATCCCCGATCCCGTCTTCCGCGACATCGTCCCCACCGGCCGCGTCGAGCTCAGCGAGCGCGAGGCCTGCGAGCGTGTGTGCGATATGGACGGCGTTGAAAACTGCATGTCCGACGCCGAGGCCTGCCAGGAAGCCTCCCGCTGCCTGCGCTGCGACCATTACGGCTTCGGCATTATCAAAGGAGGGCGCAGCAAGTCATGGTAAATCTGACGATCGATAACCGGGCCGTTTCGGTGCCCGAGGGTACGACCATCATGCAGGCCGCCCTGCAGCTCGATATCCACATCCCCCACCTGTGCTTCCTGAAGGAGATCAACGAGATCGCCGCCTGCCGCGTGTGCGTCGTGGAGGTCGAGGGCAAGGATCGCCTGTTCACCGCCTGCAACAGCGTCGTGGAACCCGATATGGTGGTCCACACCAACAGTCCCAAGGTCATGCGCGACCGCCGCAAGACCGTTGAAATGATCCTGTCCGAGCACGACTGCAAGTGCGCCACCTGCGTGCGCAGCGGCAACTGCTCGCTGCAGAAGCTGTCCAACGACCTGAACATCCAGGACGTCCCCTTCCACACCATCGTGGAGCGCGCTTCCTGGGACAAGACCTTCCCCCTGATCAAGGATTCGGCCAAGTGCATCAAATGTCAGCGCTGCATCAGCGTCTGCGAGAAGGTCCAGAGCCTGGGCGTCTGGCAGCTGGAGTCCACGGGCTCTCTGTCCACGGTCAACGTCTCCCTGGGCCGCAGCATCCGCGAGGCCGACTGCTCCCTGTGCGGCCAGTGCATCACCCACTGTCCCGTCGGCGCGCTGCGTGAGCGCGACGATACCGACAAGGTCTGGGACGCCATGGCCGATCCCAACAAGACCGTCGTCTTCCAGATCGCGCCCGCCATCCGCACGGCGTGGGGCGAGTATTTCGGCATGGACGCCAAGGAGGCCACCGTCAACAAGATCGCCGACGCCCTGAAGCGCATGGGCGCGGATTACGTCTTTGACACCGTCTTTTCCGCCGACCTGACGATCATGGAAGAGGCCACGGAATTCATCCACCGCTTCACCGAGGGCGACTGCAAGAACATGCCCATGTTCACCTCCTGCTGCCCCGGCTGGGTGCGCTTTCTCAAGTCTCAGTACCCGCATCTGACGCCTCGTCTGTCCACGGCCAAGTCGCCCCAGCAGATGTTCGGCGCCGTGATGAAGTCCTATTTTGCCCAGTCCATCGGCAAGAAGCCCGAGGACATCTTCACCGTGTCCATCATGCCCTGTGTCGCCAAGAAGGGCGAGAGCAACATGGAGCTGTACTTCGGCGAGTACGCCGGCCGCGACACCGACGTGGTGCTGACGAACCGTGAGCTGGTGCGCATGCTGCGCGCCTCGCACATCGATCCGCACACGCTGGAGGACATCCCCTTCGACCGTCTCATGCGTGACGGCAGCGGCGCGGGCGTCATCTTCGGCGCCACCGGCGGCGTTATGGAGGCCGCCCTGCGCACCGCGTACTTCCTGATCACCGGCAGCGATCCCGAGCCCGACGCCTTCAGCGTCGTGCGCGCCCAGAGCGACCGCTTCGGCGTCAACGAAGCCACGGTCAACATCAACGGCATCGAGGTCAAGGCGGCCGTCGTCAGCGGTCTGGGCAACACCCGCAAGCTGATCGACGCGCTGGAGCGCGGCGAGGTCCACTATGACTTCGTCGAGGTCATGGCCTGCCCCGGCGGCTGCGTCGGCGGCGGCGGCCAGCCCATCCACGAGGATCAGGAGATGGCTTACTCCCGCGGCAAGACCCTGTACTTCCTGGACGCCAACGCCAAGGTCCGCTTCTCGCACCACAACGAGGACATCCAGAAGCTCTACGAGGACTACATGGAGAAGCCCAACTCCCACCGCGCCCACATGCTCCTGCACACCGATCACGATGCTTGGGAGATGCCCAAGGCGCCCCGCAAGATCTGACGTTCTCTAAGATCACCGCAATCAACAAGACCGGCCGCCCTTTTGGGCGGCCGGTCTTTTCATATGCTCCTGTTCTCGACGGTCAGCTTTGTTCCCGTTCCAGCGCGCGCTTGAACTGGGTCTCATACAGCTCGGTATAGGTGCCGCCGGCCTTCACCAGCTCCTCGTGGGCGCCGCGCTCGACGATCTGGCCGTCGCGCAGGACGAGGATCTCGTCGGCGGCGAGGATCGTGGACAGGCGGTGGGCGATAAGGATCGAGGTGCGGGAGGCGACGATGGGGTCGATGGCCTCCTGGATCTTGCTCTCGGAGATGGAGTCCAGGGACGCCGTGGCCTCATCGAAGATCAGCAGGGCGGGGTCCTTGAGCAGCACGCGGGCGATGGACAGCCGCTGCTTCTCACCGCCGGAGAGCTTGAGGCCGCGGTTGCCCACCATGCTCTCGAAGCCCTGCTCCTGCTTCTCGATGAAGTCCCAGATGTTGGCCTTTTTGCAGACGTCGATCAGCTCCGCCTCGGTGGCGTCGGGCTTGGCGTACAGCAGGTTTTCGCGGATGGTGCCGTTGAAGAGGTACGTCTCCTGGCTGACGATGCCGATCTTGTCGCGCAGGAAGTCCAGGTCCAGCGTCCGAACGTCGTTCCCGCCGAACAGCACGCGGCCGCCCGTGACGTCGTACAATCGCGGGATCAGGTTGATCATCGTGCTCTTGCCGGAGCCCGAGGGGCCGACAATGGCCACGCTGTGCCCGGCCTTCAGGTCGAAGGACACGTCCTTGAGGATCTGGCGCTCGCCGTCGTAGGAAAAGCGCACGTGCTCGAAGCTGACGCTGCCGTCGGCTCTTTCGGGGACGATGGCGTCGGGCGGGCTCTCGATCTCCACGGGCATGTCGTAATATTCAAAAATGCGGGTGAACAGCGCCATGGAGCGGATCCACTCCACCTGGATGTTCAGCAGCGAGTTGACGGGGCCGTACATGCGCCCCAGCAGCGCCACCAGCACGGAGATATCGCCGACGGTCAGGTCGCTGTCGTACTTCATCATCAGGATGCCGCCCACCAGATACAGCAGCATGGGGCCGACGCTGGAGAACGTGGTGATGACCACGCGGAACCACCGGCCCGCCATGCTCTCGCGGATGTTCAGACGGATCATGCGCTCGTTGGCGGCGCGGTATTTTTCGTACTCCTCATCCTCCTTGCCGAACAGCTTGACAAGCAGCTGGCCGCTGACGGACAGCGTCTCGTTGAGGATGCCGTTGATCTGATCGCTGCACTCCTGGCTCTCCCGGGTCAGGGTCCAGCGCGTCTTGCCCGCCCAGCGGGTGGGGATCGTGAACAGCGGCACCACCAGCGTCCCCACCAGCGCCAGCACCCAGTTCTCGCGGAACATGATGATCACGGCGGCCGCCAGCGTGATGGAATTGGAGAGGATGGAGGTGAAGGTGCTCGTCACCACGCGCTCGACGCCGGAGATGTCGCTGGTCATGCGGGTGATGATGTCGCCCTGGTTGTTGGAGGTGAAGAAGCTCTGGGACATGCGCTGGAGGTGGCGGTACATCTTGTTGCGCATGTCGTAGGTGATGTGCTGGGCGATCCAGTTGTTGAGGTAATTCTCCGCCACGCCGATGAGGTTGGAGCCCAGCGTGACGCCCAGCGACAGCAGGATCAGCAGGATCAGCAGCCGCAGGTCGCGGCCGATGAGGCCCTGGTCGATGATGCGGCCCGTGAGCACCGAGGGCATCAGCCCCAGCACGGAGGAGACGATGATGCATCCCAGCACCACCAGCATCTGCTTCCAGTAGGGCGTCAGGTAGGAGAAAACGCGCTTGAGCAGCGGCCATGTGACCTTGGGCCGGTTGGCCTTCTCTTCGTCGGTCAGAAAATCGCGCGCGCCGCGTCCCGGTCCGGGAGGCATACGATCCCTCCTTTACTTTTCCAGCTCGAACAGGGCGGCCGGGATATGGCAGTAGCCGCCGGGGTTCTTGACAAGATACTTCTGGTGGTACTCCTCCGCGGAGTAGAAGTTTTCCAGGGGCCTGAGCTCCACGGCCAGCGGCTTGTCCAGCGAGGCGCGAACGCGGTCGAAGACAGCCTCGATCCCGGGCAGCAGGGACGGATCGTCGTAGTAGACGCCCGTGCGGTACTGGATGCCCTCGTCCTCCCCCTGATGGTTGACGGCCGTGGGGTCGATGATGCGGAAGTAGTGCTCCAGCAGCTGCGTCACCGTGATCGCCGTCTCGTCGAAGACGACGCGCACCGTCTCCGCGTGGCCGCTGTCGCTGCACACCTGTTTGTACGTGGGGTTCGCCGTGGGGCCGTTGGCATAGCCGACCTCGGTCTCCAGCACCCCTCTGAACTGGTCGAAGAATCGCTGAGTGCCCCAGAAGCACCCACCGGCAAGGTAAAGGGTTTTCATCGTGCATTCTCCTTTATGTTTGATTTCTTCATGGATTGCAAAACGCTTGGCAACGAACTTACAGGTGGGGTAATTCTCACATCCGTAAAAACTACTCTCCGTCGAGCGATGCATGATCAGCCTGCCTCCGCAAAGCGGACAAGTGTTGATCTGCGCTTTAACCACTGGCGAACTCTGCACACTTTTCATTTCATGCTTCTCCACCCATCTCCCCTGCCATTCATCCTCCATCGTCAGCACATCATCCGCATATTTCGCCGTCTGCGTTCCCGCTGCAGCGCCGCGGATACGATCGATATGGCGTTCTCTTACTTCATCCGTCACCTGTGTGCAAGGATACAGCAGCTCATAAAAGTAGCGCATTCCTGAGGAATCCAGCACATCCGGAGCGTCGGAATCCAGAATCGACTGAACTTCCGACCGGATCATGCAGCGGTGTATGATCCGCACCCGGTCGTTCGACGCCGGTACGCTTTTGAACTCGCAGCGGTCAGAGAACGCGATGATCGACCAAAATGGAATATCCTCTTTGATTAGTTGTTTGAGATGATAGATATGCCCGTCATTCTGCATGATAGGGTTATAGAAGCTCTCTTTGTGGGCACCGTCCCTCGACGGCAGTGTCTGATGCCAGTCTTTTCTGTTTTCATTGCCGAAAATCCAGCCGCTGTAATTCTTGCTCTCGAAAACAATGATCCCTTTGCGGCAGACCATCAGAGCGTCGATCTCCGTCGTTTCACCATTGTATTTCGGAATATACAGATTGAAAAGCAGTCTCGCATCGCCTTCAAAAACTCTCAGCCATCGGTAAAGAAGATATTCACCGTAACTGCCCTTGTCCATCTCATAGACCGATTTTGGAGCAGGACGATACCCGGGCGCGTCATTCTTCTTTTCGACTTTATGGTAAGGTTTTCTGTCAGCGCCGTTGTTTTTCATCTGACCGGCATTTTTCAAATAGACGCCGATCGCAGCCACGGCGGCTGCCAATCCTAAAAACGACATATCAGCCTCCTGTTACGGCTTGTCCTTCGATCTGCAGCATCAGTCTTCAACATTGATGATCCCGCGGCATTTGGGGAAGTTCGCGCAGCCGTAGAAGGTCTTACCGGCGTTGGCGCCTTTTTTGGCGATGCGCTTGATCATCGGGCCGCCGCAGCGGGGACAGCGCCTCTCCTGTTCGGCGGGCGGTTCCGGCGCGGGCGTGGGCTGCTCCCGACGCACCTCGCGCTCCAGCTCGCGGTACTTTTCCAGATAGTCCGTCGGGTTCTCGGAAGCCCGGGCCAGCCAGCGCTCGGCAACCTCACGCATCTCCTTGTCACTGTAGGCAGGGACGCCCCTGGCCGCCTCGTTTTTCTCGCGAATGAAGCGGATCAGCTGATCGGACTTGACGATCTGATCGCGCAGCGCCTTCGGCGCGTAGCGGTCGTTCAGGACGGTCTTGTCGTTGGCAATGACGACGACGGGGATATTGTACTGAGAAAAACCGCTCCCGACCATGCGGCTGATAAGCTGGACCGCCTTACTCTGCTCGTCGGTACGGATGGCGCGCATCAGCTCAAGATGGCGCTCGTTCTGGGTGACGGGCGAGTAAAGGCCCTCCTTCTTGAAACGCTTCGGGCCGAAATAGACCGTGCGGGTGAAATTGCCCTTGTTGTCCACGTCGATGGTGCCGTATAGGTTTTTGCACTCCAGAACGAAGTGGCACTTCCTTGTCACGATCAGGTAGTCGATCTGCGCCGTGAGGCCGTTGTGCTCCAAAAAGAGGTCGTGAAGGACGTACATCGGCTCGTGGCTGTTTTTCAGCTCGAAGGCGATCCTGTTCTCCCCGGCGATGCCGTACTCCAGCAGGCGGATATCCTCGTCGATCTGCTTCTGCACGGATTCAGAGGCTTTGGGACGGATCGTTTTGAGCTGCTTCAGCCGCGCTTCAAGGTCGCTCGTCTCCTTGAGAAAGATCGGGTCGTTGTAATGGCTGAACAGCGCCATGGCGATTCCTCCTTCCGATTTGTTGATTGTCGGACTATGGAGCCGAAGGGCAAGATCCTTCGACTCCGCTGCGCTTCGCTCAGGATAACAATTGAGGGGGGCCGACGCCTCGATCGTCGGTTTTCAGCTTTCGATCACTCCAGCCCGTACATGAACGCGCGGACCAGGCGGGCAGTCTTTTCGGGGCCGATGATCTTTTTCATGCTGTCCACGGCGGGGCCGCCGTTCGTCAGCAGGCCGTCGACGTAGGCGGCGGTGGCGGCGCACTTTTCCCCTTTGCCGCAAGCGGGGGTCTGACGGAGCAGCCCCAGATAGGCGCGGGCCAACTCGCCCATATCGCGGGGCGGCAGGCGGTAATCGGACTGCAGAGCGGCCTTGAGATATTGTCTGATCATGGGGATCCTCCGTTATTGTACCGTGAAGTCGGTCCAGTCGATACGGTCGTAGACCATGACGTCACGGGCGTGATCGAAGCCGAGCTTTTCGTAGAACGGTACGGCCGCGGCGGCGGCCTTGAGGTAGACGAGGATGTCCTTCTCCCCGCCCGCCTGACGGATGGCCTCGGTCATCAGGGCGCGGCCGACGCCCTGGCCCGTCCGGTCGCGGGCGACGCCGAGGTCGGTGACGAACAGCCAGTAGGCGAAATCCGTCACGCCGAACAGCACGCCGATCAGCGCGCCCGTCTCGTCCCGGGCCGTCAGGCTGACGGGCACCGAGGCGACCAGGCGTCCGATGCGCTCTTCGAAGCGCTCCCGCGGGTACTGGGAGCCCAGGTCGGTGCGTTTGAGAAAATCGATGTATTCTGCGGCTGTCAGCCGCTCGCCGGCAATGGTGTACACAGGTCAATCCCCCTTTTGTGGCGCGCGACGGCTTCGGTCGGCAGACATGAGATCAATCTGTCTCCTGCAGAAAGCGCCTGATCTCTTCGCCGATCCTGCCGTACTCGTGATCGTGGACATAATGGGGACAATCCAGTCGGATCACTTCCGCATTCTCTGCAGCATTGGCATACGCGCGGGCAGCATCTGTCAATTCAGTTACGGAGGGATCGCCGGAGATAAACAACAGCATCGGGACTTGCGGGATTGCTCCTGCCCCGACGATCCTTGCGTTGTCGCTGACGTATTTCAGCTCATTGATCGTGGTCCTGTTGCCGAAGTTCTTATACAGCAAGGCATGAACGACCTTGATTTCTTCCTCTGTCAGCGTTCCATGCTCCACGCAATCCAGCTCGTTCAGCAGGGGAAGAAGCCTTATGATGCCGGTTTTGGCATTGAAGCGGCTCACGGCATTGACGAACACATTGTTTTTGAAGCTCTTATACGCATCCGGTACAGCCATGTCCAGTCCGACGATCGCTTCGACTTCCTCCGGATATTGCTGCGCCCAATACAAGGCTTCCAGTCCCGCCATGGAATGGGGACACAACACATACGGTCCGTTTACGCCCGCCGCAGCCAGAGCCGCTCTTGTCTCACCCAGAACTGTAGCGATATCTCTCGGTATATCCGCCGTATCACTGAAGCCGTAACCGAATCTTTCCGCGACGACGATCCTGTGCGTATCGGTAAGCAATGCGTATAAGGACCTGAAGTCCAGTATGGGCGAAGGGGTTTCGGAACCGGACAGGAATACGAGCGTCTTATCGCCGGAGCCTTCGACATAAACGCTCATGTTATGACCGTCTGCTTCCACAATCTGTCCCAACGGAGTCCGCAACGGCTCCTCGATTCTGAGCATGATCTGATTCAGCAAAACGAACAGCAAAAGTATGGCGAGCGTAAAAATCGATTCTCTTAAAGCGCTCTTTTTCGTGCTCTTCTTCCGTTGTTCCTTCATGTGATATCAAATCCTTTTTATAAAATCCTTTTTATAACGCGGTCAATTTCCCATTTTCAGCATGATCTTCTCTATGCGCGGCGCTTTATATGCAATGTATTGATCTATATCCTCGGGATAGCGTTTTGCAGCTTCTGTCTTTATTCTGCCGTATTCGATCGCCGCCTCCGGATGCATTCTGAGATAATCCCTGAATGCAAGATGTCTTTTCAATTCCGGAGAGTCCTCCGGGCATACATAAATCTCAACCTTTTCAATGAATTGTGTCAGAAACTCTCTACGTTCGGCTTCATTCATTGGTTCATACATTTTGCCAAAGAAAATCAGAGCCTTATATATGTTATCGCCACATACTTTCTCTGCTAAAATGGATCTTTTCTTAGATTTAGCCTCAACTAAAGAATTTTCAGCTTCTTCAATTATATCATAAGTCTTGCTCAAACGGTTTTCTAAATCCGTCTTTCTCCGCTGATAGTGCTTATCTTCATAATCCAAATTATCTAAATCAGCAAGAATAGCATCCTTATTCAGATAGCACTGTCTCAATGCTTTTTCATATGTAGCAATTTCCTGATCAAGTGAAGAGGTATCCACTTCCATATTGATTTTTTCACGCATCATCCCAGCGAACTTTTTGTTACTTACCAGCTTGCGAAGTACTTCGATCACTGCACCATCCAGCTTTGTCTCTGATACTTGTTTCCGGTAATCGCATTTATGCCCTCTGGTCATATTATCCCTGATTGGATACTCCTCCCAAAAGGGAAACAAAAAACTCTTTTGCAGTATCCAAATCATTCACATACATTGCAACATGCTCTATTTTCATCTTTTCTTACCCGCATTTATAAAACGCCAATCTAAACATAACAAATCATTTGTAAATCATACGGTTCATCTTCTGCAATTTCCTTTATCGGACAATCTGCGAGTTCAGCTCCCATAGCTTTATAAAAAGCAATAGTTTCTTCAGATGAACATGCAGAAATATACAAGGCCTCTGCTCCTGCCTTCCTTGCTTCTTCTTTCCCTGAATCAAACAACTTTCTTCCAATTCCCTGTCCTCTGCAGGCAGCCGATACTTGCATCAAATCCAAAATCATATATGATTCAATCAATTCCTTTTTTAACCCAATGAATCCAACCACTTCATCATTTTCAATTGCAAGATATGTAACATAATCATCACCGCTGATATCCTTTGCAACAGAACGTCTCTTTTCCATATTCCAATCTTCTGTATAAACACAGTCCTCAAGAATATATTCTCCATTGTGTTTACGATATACTTTTTTTACATCCTGTTTTCTTGGATAATTGTCCAATGAATCCTGTTTAAAGTTTTCTGCTGATAATAATTCGATCCTGATCAATTTTTCTCTGCTCCTATCTCATGTATACCTTACAAAAATGCCGCAAATGCTTCTCGATGTATTCCATGCATTCTTTCTCACACTGCGGCTGTCTGTCCGATCTTGCAACCTGCAGAACAGCCGGTGCGGTAAGTTCTACTGCAAGCAGCTTCGGATCATCCTTTACGACTATCCCCTCATCCATCATTCCCTTGATAATCTTTGCAAACATCCTCTGTATTCCATCCAGCTGATGCCTGGTTGTAACCTCAGAAATCCTTTCATTCCTGAACTGCTCTTGCACAAGAAGCATCCGCGTCTTGCGGATTATGGGATCCCGCATTGTGAATGAGATCCTTTCCATAGTCACCTTTATAAACTCCTCCCGGCTCTGTGGCACCTTCCCGATGTTTTTCTCA
>SVKN01000051.1 GCA_015068445.1 Oscillospiraceae bacterium
GCTCGCGGTAGCTGACCAGCTCGTCGAAGAGCTTCTTCGGCTCCAGCATCTCATCCTGATGGTACAGGGCGCCCAGCTGAAAACCGGAGATCTGTTGCGTTTAAAGTGCATGTAATGTCGATCGGCTTGACAGGCTTTTCAAAGCTGCCGGGCCGAAAGATCAGCGTCAGAAGGCCGTATGTGAGAAGCGTCCCTGCGAGCAAGACCTTCAGCGAGGGTTCAAAATAGACTGACGTCCCGCCGACGGAGCCGCCCAGCGCCCAAGTCCCGCCCGCAAACAGAAAGGAGGCGGTGAGCAGCATGGCGCAGTCGCCGAGAAATCGCCGCCTGCCGCCGTAGCCGAAGGCGAAATAGCACATCAGCGCGCAGCCGGAGACGGATGCCATAAGGCTCGGCCACCCGCGGGGCAAAAAGAAAACGGCCAGCGCCTGCACCCCGCCGAGGCAGGCGGCGGAAAGCAGCCGCAGTCGTCCAGTGCGGGACCCGCGCAGGTAGGTGGTCAAGCTCAGCAGCAGATAATCGGCGCAGGCATTGACGAGAAACAACACGTCCGGGTAAATGACTTTCACCCGCTCACCTCCTTTGATGATCAGTATACGCTCAGCAAGAACAGAAAAAGGTCAATTCGGACCGTCCGTGATAAAAAGGCTTCCGTCCGCATGTACGCCGAGGAAGCAGCAGCTGGCGCCGTCGAGCTCCCGATACGTGAGCAGCGCGAAGTATTGCGCCGGGATCAGCTCCTGCCCGGGACGCCAGCGGAAGAACAGGATGATATCATCGCCGCGTTCGCAGCAAAGACCGCCTGCCCGCAGGAAGCATGCTTTCAGCTCCTCGTCAAGGTCGAGCCTGTCAATGGGCTCGGCGCCGGGGAGGATCGCGTCCTCCGACGTCTGGCCCGGCAGTCTGCGGTCGATCAGCGCGGAGCAGTTCTCAAGGCTCTCCAGTCCTCTGATCCGCTTTGTCAGAACAAACCGACCGTCCTGCGGCACCATCACGCCCAGACGGATCGTCTCTGCGCCGCGCAGGAGCGTGACGCGGTAGATATATCCTTCCTCAAAGGGGCACGACGCGTGAAGCTGCCCCTGCGCAAGACGCAGGACGCCTGTCTCGCGGCCGTGGAGCAGCAAAGGGATCTCGTGCATCTGAACGCCCCCTTTCGCAGTATCGTATGACGGAGAGCTGCGGAATATGAAAAGAAACGCTGCCTGCGTGTGCAGACAGCGTTCTTTTTTGTAAAGGCCATAGACTTTTCACCCGACGTTTTCAGCTATGTAAGACCGAAACCGACGGGCTTGCAGCCGGTCAGAGCAGCGCGGTGCTCGCATTGGGGTCTGTCAGACCGAAGCTGACGGCGATGGCGCTGTCGATCCGCGCCATCTGGCTCTGGTCGAGGATGCCCATCCGCTCCCGGAGCCTGCGCTTGTCCAGCGTCCGGATCTGCTCCAGCAGGACGATGGAGTCCCGGGACAGACCGGCAGAGCGGGCCCGCAGCTCGATGTGCGTGGGCAGCTTCGCCTTGTTCTGCTGGGACGTGATGGCTGCCGCGATGACGGTGGGACTGTATCGGTTGCCGATGTCGTTCTGCACGATCAGTACGGGTCGCATGCCTCCCTGTTCGCTGCCCACAACGGGGCTCAGGTCGGCATAATAGATCTCGCCGCGCTTGACGATGTTTCGGCTTTGCTCCATGATCGATCACTCTCCGCCGGAAAAATGTCGGATGAATCCGCACTCCTATTTTTCCACGGTCTGACGGTTTTAATCATCGCCGCCCGATAATATCGTATGCGGCCGCGCCTGCTCAGGTGACGAACGTTCCGATCGAAACGGTCAGTATCAGCCGGTCGTCGAGATACAGCTCACCGCCGAGCAGATGCAGATCGTCGGCGCTCAGCCAGACGATCTTCTGCGTACGGACGCCGTTTTGCTCGCCGGAATAGGTCAGCTCCAGCTCGTCTCCCTGCAGCCCCCAGGCGTCCGGCACGTCGCCGGCCAGATCGTCCAGCAGTCCGGAAACGACGTCGGCAGGCACGAAGCCGTGAAGCCCCGGCAGCAGCGTTTCGACGGCGAGGTCATCGTATTCCAGAGACGCGGCGCCGTTTTTAAGGTGCGCCGTCACCCCGGCCACGCTGTCCGGCGACAGGATCGTCACGCGGTCCTCGCCGCCGCACCGCTCGAACAGCAGCTCGTAATCGACGGTGACGCCGGAATCGGCGCGAACACTGGCCTCCATGGTGACGGCCTCCAGCGAAGCGTAATAATCTGCCGCGGTCTGCGGGTCAAAGCTGCTTCCGCAGCCCGTCAACGTCAGCATGAGCAGCAGCGGCAGGACTATTTTCAGCATCACGGTATCATCTCCTCACGGAGATAAATAGCCGAAAGGGACTCTTTTTATGCGCGCCACAGAACGCAGGATGCGACGGTATAATCGTCCTTGTAGCTGATGGAAAGGCTGATGGACCGGTCGCCGTACTGTTCCGCCGCACGGCCCAGCAGCGATGCCTCGGGCCGTCCCTTCTCGTCCCGCAGGACCTCGATCTCCCGCGGCAGAAGCCCGTAAAGCCCGCGTCCCAGCGCCTTGGCGATCGCCTCCTTGGCGGCGAAGGACGAAGCCGCGGTCCTGACGGGGCGGGCGGAAGAAAGGATAAACGCGCGTTCATTGTCCGTATAGACGCCGTTCATGAAGCTCGGCTTGTGTATCAGCGCGTCAAACCGGGAGATCCGCTCCAGATCGACGCCATGAGAAATATCCATGTGAACCTCCGTGATCGTTTTTCTCATTATAGCATAAGAAAGTTTTTTGCAAAAGTGTATTGAAAAAGCGACTGCGGTATGGTATAAATAACTGTAAAGCGAACAAACGAAAGACTTTGACGAAGCGAGTAGTCCGATCAAGGCTCTGCAGAGAGGGGGTCCCGGCTGAAAGCCCCTGAGCGGCGATCCGATGAAGTTCCCTTCCGAGTCCTGCGGCTGAACGATCCAGTAGGCTGCGGCGGCGTCCCCCGTTACGGGAAGCAAGTGCCCGCCGAAGGCGGGAATTTGGGTGGTACCGCGGAAGAATGCCTTTCGTCCCTTGGTGGACGAGGGCTTTTTTTATTGCATAGACGATCATTTTACGGAGGAATACAGCATGAGAGAACAACTGGAACAGATCCTCAAACGGGGTCTGGACGAAATCTCCAGCGCGTCCGTGCGGGACGAGCTGGAAAACGCGAGGATCAAATACCTCGGCAAAAAGGGCGAACTGACGCAGATCCTGCGCTCCATGGGCCAGCTTTCGGCCGAGGAGCGCCCGGTGCTGGGCCAGCTGGCCAACGAGGTGCGTGAGCAGCTGACGGGCGCCATCAACGCGGCGGCATCTGAACTCGCCTCCAAGGCGGCGGAGCTGAAGATCAAGGCCGAGACCATAGATGTCACCATGCCCGGTGAAAAGGTCGAGTTCGGCAAGAAGCATCCGCTGAGCATCGTTCTTGACGAGATCTACGACATCTTCTCCTCCATGGGCTTTTCCATCGTCAACGGCCCCGAGGTGGAGCTTGATTATTATAACTTCGAGGCGCTGAACATCCCCAAGAACCATCCCGCCCGCGACACACAGGATACGTTCTACATCAACGACAACATCGTCCTGCGCACTCAGACGTCCCCCATGCAGGTGCGCACCATGGAGAAGCAGAAGCCGCCTCTGCGCATCATCGCCCCCGGCCGCGTGTACCGCAGCGACGCCGTCGACGCCACCCACTCCCCGGTCTTCCATCAGATCGAGGGCCTCGTCGTGGACAAGGGCATCACCATGGGCGACCTCAAGGGCACGCTGGACGTCTTCGCCAAGAAGCTCTACGGCAATGATACCGTCACGCGCTTCCGCCCCCATCACTTCCCGTTCACCGAGCCCAGCGCCGAGATGGACGTCATGTGCTTCAACTGCGGCGGCAAGGGCTGCAGACTGTGCAAGGGCGAGGGCTGGATCGAGATCCTCGGCTGCGGCATGGTCCATCCCGGCGTGCTGCGCAACTGCGGCATCGATCCCGAGGTCTATTCCGGCTTCGCCTTCGGCATCGGCCTAGAGCGCATCGTCATGCGCCGATTCAATATCGACGACATGCGCCTGCTGTTCGACAACGACCTGCGCTTCTTAAAGCAATTCTAAGGAGGTAACTGCGTTATGAAAATGCCCTATAAATGGCTGAACGAATACGTCAAGATCGACGTCACGCCCAAGGAGTTTGCCTCCAGAATGACCATGACCGGCTCCAAGGTCGAGGGCTGGGAGCAGATCGGCGAGAATATCGAGAACGTCGTCGTGGGCCGTGTGTTGTCCATCGAGAAGCACCCCGACGCCGACAAGCTGGTCGTCTGCAGCATCGACGTGGGCAAGGCCGAACCCGTGCAGATCGTCACAGGCGCCAAGAACCTCAAGGTTGGCGATCTTGTACCTGCCGCCCTCCATCCCGCAAAGCTGCCCGGCGGCGAGATCAAAAAAACCGTCATGCGCGGCGTGGAGTCCAACGGCATGCTCTGCTCCATCGCGGAGCTGGGTCTGACGCTGAACGATTGCCCCTACGCCATCGCCGACGGCATCCTTGTCCTGCCGGAGGAGTACGGCAAGCCCGGCGACGACATCCGCAAAGTCCTTGGTCTCGACGACGTTGTCGTGGAGTTCGAGATCACGCCCAACCGCCCCGACTGCCTGAGCATGATCGGTTTGGCCCGCGAGGCCTCCGCCTCCTTCGAGCAGCCGCTGACGCTGCCCAACCCTGAGATCAAGAATGCAGAGGGCGACATCCGCGATTACCTCGACGTCGAGATCGACGCCAGCGACCTCTGCCCCCGCTACACGGCGGCCATGGCGAAGGATATCAAGATCGAGCCCTCGCCCAAGTGGATGCGCGAATACCTGCGCGACGCAGGCGTCCGCCCCATCAACAACATCGTCGATATCACCAACTACGTCATGCTGGAGTACGGCCAGCCCATGCATGCCTTCGACTATTCCTGCATCGATGAAAAGAAGATCATTGTCCGCCGCAGCAATCCCGGCGAGCAGATCGTCACGCTGGACGGTCAGACGAGAAACCTGGCCGACAACACCCTGCTGATCACTGACCCTGTAAAGGCCATCGGCATTGCAGGCGTCATGGGCGGTGAGAACAGCGAGATCACTGAAAACACGAAGATGATCGTCTTCGAGAGCGCCACCTTCGACGGCCCCACGGTCCGAGTGGCTTCCCGCAAGATCGGCATGCGCACCGAGGCCTCCGGCCGCTTTGAGAAGGGCCTCGACTGCGAAAACACCATGCCCGCCCTGCTGCGCGCCTGCCAGCTTGTCGAGGAGCTTGGCGCGGGCAAGATCATCGGCGGCATCGTCGACGCCTACCCCGTCAAGAAGCAGCAGCGCCGCATCAAGCTGGAGCCGGAGCGCATCAATCACTTCATCGGAATCGACGTCAGCCGCGAGACGATGGAAAAATATCTGCTGTCGCTGGGCTTCGAGCTGGACGGCGATGATATCATCGTCCCCTTCTGGCGCGATGACGTGGTCGGCTTCGCCGATATCTCCGAGGAGATCGCCCGTCTGTACGGCTACGACCTCATCGAATCCACCAGCTTTGCCGGTCAGATCACCGTGGGTGGCCTGACGCCGCGGCAGCAGTTCGATCGCGCGCTGGCCGAGGGCTGCTTCGCCTGCGGCTTCAGCGAAGCAAAGACGCTGACGTTCATCGGCCCCAAGGTCTTCGATCAGCTCCGCATCCCCGCTGATTCCGTCCTGCGCAAGGCTGTCGTCATCTCCAACCCACTGGGCGAGGATCAGAGCCTCATGCGTACCACGCCCATCCATTCGATCCTCGAGGTCATGGCCCGCAACTACAATTTCCGCGCGCCCCTCGCCCGCATCTTTGAGAAAGCGACGATCTTCCTGCCGCATCTCAAAGAAGACGGCGGTGTGGATCTGACGCAGCTGCCCGTTGAAAAGGATATCCTGACCATGTCCATGTTCGGCGGCGGCGATTTCTTCACGCTGAAGGGCTGCGTCAACGGCCTGCTGGACAGCTGCTCCGTCAAGGATTACGAGTACCTGCCCTGTAAGGACGAGCCTTCCTATCATCCCGGCCGCTGCGCCGCCGTGGTGACCGCCGACGGCCGCAGGATCGGCACCGTCGGCCAGATCCATCCCGAAGTCGCCAAGACCTACGGCATCAGCACGGAGGTCTATATGGCCGAGCTCGACTGCGACCTGCTGTATGCGCTCAGCGACAGCAAGAAGACTTACCATGCGCTGCCCAAATATCCCGCCATCACCCGCGATCTGGCCGTGCTGTGCGACAAGGGCGTTTACGCCTCGCAGCTGGAGAAGGCCATCCGACGCGGCGGCGGAGAACAGCTCGTTCAGGTCGAGTTCTTTGACGTCTACGAGGGCGCTCAGGTGGCGCCCGGCAAGAAGAGCGTCGCCTTCGCCCTGGCTTTCCGCAGCCCGGATCACACGCTGTCCGACGCCGAGATCGACGCCGACATGGCCGCGATCCTCAAGGCGCTGCTGGACGACTGCGGCGCCGTGCTGCGCGCTTGATCGCAGAGTTTTCGACAAACTGCCGAAAGCGGCGGGCTTCCCGCCGCTTTCTTTTATACGATTTTCAAAACAGGGCTTTACTTTGTTTTCAAAATGTAATATAATAAGCGAGTAATCAAATCGGAAAGGGTGAAAGGATTGTTAGACGGAACGAAAAAGTTTGACGTGCGTGACGACGCCAACGCCGAGATGAAGGCCGTGTTGACCACAGTCTACAACGCGCTGAGAGAAAAGGGTTACAACCCCATCAACCAGATCGTCGGCTATATCCTTTCGGAAGACCCGACCTATATCACAAATCATCATAACGCCCGGAGCCTCATCCGCAAGATCGACCGCGACGAGCTGCTCCAGGAGCTCGTCCGGCAGTATCTGTTACACTGAGTATTCAAACCCTGCCACACCCGGCAGGGTTTGTCTTTTTGTCATTTTGCCCCTGCGGAGAGCCGAAAAAGCCCTTTTATATGGCAGAGTGCCAAAATTCTCAGCGAAAATTTTGTAAGCGATCTGTAACTTTTTGTTTGACTTTTGTCACCGTCGTGGTATAATATTAGCATCGGAGGTTTACTATGAGTAATAACGAATCCAATATCCCCCTTACCTATAAAGGCCGTCCTCTTCTCCGTAAGGACAATATCATCTATTATGGCAGTATGACCGACAAATACATCGCCATGCTTCAGATCCTTTCGACGACCAAGGTCAACGGGTTGGATGTTGCCGACAAGGTCTCTGTTCAGCTTCAGCTGACTGACCCCGATATCAGTTCCAGAGACCGCATCACGAAATCCACCACGAAGGATGGGCTTTACAACGCGATGGATATCGCCTCGATCTGGCTTGACAGGGCGCTGACCTCGAAGTAAAAGTCCTCCTGTGATCCCCCGGAGGTATCATTCAATGGCATTTTTCAAACGTATCCGGAAAACACTTCTTATCACCTTTATCCTTTCCTCCTGCATCGCCTTCAACGCTTATGCGTATGACGACGTCAAGGGCGGCGAGATCCAGGTCGACTCCGCTGTCAACCTGAGAGCGGAAGCCACCACCGATTCCACCGTTCTCGACCGTCTCTACAACGGTGAGCGCGTCGCAGTCATCGGCGAAGAGGAAGATTGGTATCAGGTCGTTTACAACGGTCAGACCGGTTATGTCAGCGCCGGCTACGTCGAGCTGTCCGACATCATGAACGTCGAGCCCGGCGCAGCGCAGGTCACGACCGACGTGCTGAACGTCCGCAGCATCCCCTCCACCAACGGCGACGTCGTCACCCGCCTCTACAGCGGCGCCAACGTCAAGATCATCGGCATCAACAACGGTTGGTTCAAGGTCGAGGGAAGCGATTTTACCGGTTACATCAGCGCCGAGTTCGCTGAGATCGTCAAGAACACCATCTCCTCTACGGCGGCTTCTTCCGGCGTCTATGTCGGACAGACTGCTTCCAGTTCCACCCGCCAGCAGATCGTCGATTACGCCGCGTCTTTCCTGGGATGCCCCTACGTCTACGGCGGCACGTCCCCCAAGGGCTTCGACTGCTCGGGCTTCACGCGTTACGTGTACGCCCACTTCAATATCAGCCTCCCCCACTCCTCCGCCAGCCAGTACAAGTCCTCCGTCACCAAGATCAAACGCTCTGAGCTGAAGCTTGGCGATCTGGTCTTCTTCTCCAGCGGCGGTTCGGGCGTCGGTCACGTAGGCATCTACGTGGGCGGCGGCAACTTCATCCACGCGCCTCGCCCCGGCAAGTCGGTCACTTACGATTCTCTCGATTCGAATTATTATTCGTCTCACTACATCGGCGCAGGCACGCTGCTCCGCTAAAAACAACAGGCAACATAAAAAGCCGGTCACCAAATGGTGGCCGGCTTTTCTCATACGTCTCTTTCCAAATCGATCAGCTCCTCTTTTGAATACAGCGCGTTCACAGCGTCCAAAAAGCCGTTGGCGCTGATGTTTCCCGGCAGACCCATTTTTCGCGCCAGAGCGCGTCTGCGGGCGCTGCTGTCGATCCCGCCGGAGAGGCCCAGCTCATAGAGATCGGCCTTCGTGACGGGCGGCGTGTCAGGCCGCGTCTCTTCCTTGATCCCGCAGGCCATGACGGCCCGGACGATCAACTCGTCCGGTACGCCCTCCACGCCCAGGAGACCTTCCTTGCCGGGGGACGTTTTGCGTCGCTCCTTGCCGGGCACCTCCGGGATATAGGCGTGATAGACCTCGCCCTCCCGGACGGCGCCCTTGAGATAATTGCGTATAACGAGTCCGCCGCCGTCGGGATCGGTAAAAATGATGATGCCGCACTGCTTTGCCAGCCTGCGGATGTACTGCAGCTTTTCGTCGTTTGTAAAGACGCCGAAGCCGTCGGTGGTGACGATGGCCGTGTCAAAGATCTGACCCAGCTTGATCTTGTCGTATTTCCCCTCGACGATCAGCGCCTGCCGGAGTTTGATCATTTATCGCACCTGCGCCATTCTCAGAATGACCAGCTCCAGAACGCGCTGCTGGTCCGGGATATTGCTTTTGAGCTCCGTATCGGCCTGACAGCACAGGTCAAGGGCCCTGGCGGCGCGCAGCGGCGTCGTGCGCCCGGCGGCCTGCATCAGCAGACGGGCGGGATAGGAGGAGCGGAAGTTGTAGAGATTCATGATGTAGCTCTCCCCCTGCCCTGCCTTCCGCGCCAGCGACGCGGCATAAATGCGCTGGGTCTGACGCGTCAGAGCCGCCAGCACGGCGA
The DNA here is from genome assembly GCA_015068445.1 of Oscillospiraceae bacterium. Taxonomy (GTDB): domain Bacteria; phylum Bacillota; class Clostridia; order Oscillospirales; family Butyricicoccaceae; genus RGIG1902. The sequence goes on from SVKN01000051.1 coordinate 9,300, forward strand.
CGGGCTCGTTTTTCATCTCCATCAGATCACGCAGGATCGAGATCGCCTTTTTGTAGTCGCCCTTCATGATGCAGTCGGTCAGGTCGAACACGTCGGCCTCCAGCACCCGGGACGCCACGGCGTCGATATCCGCCCGTGAAATAACGTCGCCCTTTGCATAGGCGGAGATCTTGTCGACCTCCGTGATCAGATTCGTCATCAGCGAGCCGCAGAGGAAGATGATATAGTCGCAGTCCGCGGGACTGATCTTCTTTTTGTTGGCGGCAAAGCGCCGCTGAAGCCATTTGACAAGCTCCGAGCTCTGCGCCTTGGAAAACTCCACGGCGAGGCCGTTTTTCTCGATGCTTTTGTAAAGGTTCTGCCGCTTGTCTGGCTTGTACTCGATGCCCTGAAACAGAAGGATCATACAGAGGTACTCAGGCAGATTGGCAAAGATCTCGGGCAGAGCGTCCTTGAGTCTGGCGGGCCAGGAGGAAAACTCCGGGTCGCGGATGACGACGAGCTTCTTCTCACTGCCGAAGGGCAGGCTCTCCACGGCGTCGTTGAAGGCGTCCTCATCCATATTGGCGCCGTCGAGATAGATCAGGTTGAACTCGTCGAAGCCTGTGCCACCGATCTGCTTTTCGATCTCGCCTTTATAAAAATCCTTCAGATAGGATTCCTCGCCGTGAAAGACGTACAGTCGCTGCAGGTCATGGTTTTTGATCTGTTCGCGCAGCAGCCTCTGGGCGCTGTCATCCTTTTTCTTTTCGTATGCCATAGTTCACCTCAGAGGGTAAGAAAGAGCCAGGCTCTCCCCTTCGTGGATCATATCCAATCGCCCTTCAAACAAGCGGTCGAGGATATAGGTGTAGTTGAAAGACCAGTCTTCGTCCGGCCTGCAGACGATCGTGCGCGAGGGCGACACAAAATCAAGCAGTCTGGCGGTCTGGACATAATCCCCTGCCAGACGTCCATCCAGGATCAGCAGATCGACGTGCTGGACGCCATAGTCAGCCAAGACGTTCCCCTGCGTCGTGCCGCAGGCCCACAGGATCGAGCGACCATTTGCCGAGATCGACACACAGGAACGGGCGATCGGTGAGATCGAAATGCTGCCTACATCTGTTTTAGACTGATCTGTAAAGGCTATCCGCTTTGCAGGCGGAAGCGCCACGTCAAGCGACTGCCGATCGTTGAGGATCATTTGGTCTGCCTCCAGAAGGCCCCAATCGTAGAGCGTGCTCCAGTAGTCGGTGACGGCGTAATCGTCAAAAGAAGTCGTATCGACGATCGCCGCCGTTTTCGAGCCGCAGCGCAGCAGCGTCAATCCGCTGTCGTGGACGACAACGTCAAGCCGACCGCTCTTGTCGATCGTATGGAATGTGATCGCCGCGATCAGAACGAGAGACAGCAGCGAAACGCACAGAACGCGCCGTTTCGGGCGTATCATGTAACCGAACAGCAGAAACAGAGAGAACAGGAGCACGGCTGCCAGCGGGAGCATTTCACGAGATGAGATCGTCGAACACGGCAGCTTTGCGAAGCCGTCCGTGAGGACGATGAACAGCCGCAGACACAGCTCCAGCGTCCAGGAGAGGATCTGCGCAGCGAAGGGCCACAGCAGCGCCAGCGCGACGAAAACGGCGCCGAGTCCCATGATGATCGGCACGAGCCACAGCACCGCCAGATTCGTCAGCGGCGCGATGATCGACAGCCGCGTGAAATACACAGCCGAAACGGGTATCGCGCCGATGGATGCGGCAAGAGAAACGCTGACGGCCGTGATGATATTCTGTACCGGCTGTTTCTCGGTCCACTGAACGGGCAGATACGACGTGATCGTGCGGCTGATGGGTTCGTTCATCAGGACGATGCCCAGCACGGACGCAAACGATAATTGAAGCGAAACGGACAGCACCGCCAGTGGATCGACCAGCAGGATCAGAAGGAGCGACGCCATGATCGATGTGATCGTGTCGTTTTCCCTGTCGAACCAATAGGAGCCAAGTGAGACGATCGCCATCAGCAGCGCGCGCAGGACGGGCGGGTTGAGTCCCGTCGCCATGCCGAAAAAGACCATGACCGGGACCGCGGCCAGCAGACCGTACCGCCGCCCCAAAAGATACAGCATCAATGCTGCGATCAGTCCCACGTGCATGCCTGATACAGCCGTCACGTGGGACGTTCCGCTTAGGCTGAGTGCGTTGCGGAAGGGCCGCGACATCTCCGCTTTGCTGCCGGACAGAAGTGCCGCGACCAGGCCGCCCTGATCGCCTTCAAAGCGATCCGTCAGCGTCTTACGCAGGAACCAAGAGAAGTGTAAAGGGATATACCTTAACGGTGTTTTGTCCGCATGTTCGACGCTGAAACGATCCTCCGAAACTCGCAGCGTCAGAAAACGGCTCTCAGCAGCGGAGGAATTGAAATATTCGTCGTTCTGAACAGAAGCGCGGCCGTAGAAGTTCAGCACGTCGCCGGGATGCGCCGCAACGTCAAGGTGATAGATGACAACGCTGGCCCTCATGCCCTCGTGCTCGTCCAGCAGACGACCGTCCAGCACCGTGTAGTAGCTGCCATGGGTCGGTTCATCGGAGACCTCAAGAGTAAATGATCCCCGTTCCCCGTCCAGCGCAAGCGCCTTTCTGTACCGCGGTACGACCTCCAGCCGGAAGACGAGAAAGGCACACAAAAGCGCGGGGATCACGATGCGCAACGTGCTGCCGAAGTCTGTGAAGGACCACAGGGCGGCAAAGCAGATCACGGCCGAGACGGCCGCGGCGATCAGACCGACCGCCGGCTGACGCAGGAAGAGGCACAACAGCAGCAGCGCAAAAGAAAAGGCGGCAGCAAAGCAGGCGAGCTTTCGGCCCGCCACTTCCCTGCTGAACCGCCTTTGATTCATGGTTTGCTTACGCCATCGCCCCGAGGGTCTTGCCGCCGAGGATATGGAAGTGCAGATGCCGCACGGTCTGACCGGCGTCGGGCCCGCAGTTGCAGACGAGACGATAGCCGCCGTCCAGCTTCAGCTCGGCTGCGATCTTCGGGATGCAGCAGAAGATATGCGACACGATCTCAGCGTTCTCCGCTGTGATTTCATTCATGCTGCCCGCCACATGCTGCTTGGGGATGATGACTACGTGCACCGGGGCCTGGGGCTCGATGTCGCGGAACGCGAGGATCTTATCATCCTCGTAGACCTTGTTGCTGGGGATCTCGCCTGCAGCGATCTTGCAGAAAATGCAGTTATCCATGGATAGAACCTCCTATTATTTGAGCATACCGGTGACGATCTCGGGCACGGCGTTCAGGGCGTCGGCCAGCTTTGTGACGTCCTTGCCGCCAGCTGTCGCACTGTCGGGACGACCGCCGCCGCCACCGCCGGTCATTTTGGCGATCTGCTTGAGGATATTGCCGGAGTGCGCGCCCTTCTTGACGGCGTCAGCGCCGCAGACGGCCGCGAAGTTGATCTTGCTATCATTGATGACGCTGGCCAGGACGCAGACGACGTCAGCGCCGCGGTCGCGGACCTTGTCGGCCAGGTCGCGCATCTCGTCCATATTGGCGATCTCGACACGGGCAGCGACGACCTTGAGGCCGCCGGCCTGCTGCGCGGACGCGAACAGCTCGACAGCCTGAGAGGCGGCCAGCTTGGAGATCAGCGCGTCGCGCTCCTTGCCCGTCTGGCGCAGCTCGGCGACGATCTGCTGGGCGCGCTTCGTCAGGTCATTGGGCGTCGTTTTCAGCGTCTCGGCGACGAAGTGGATGCTTTCATCCGCCTCGCGGAGCAGCTTCGTCACTTCCTTGCCAGTGACGGCCTCGATCCTGCGGACGCCGGCGGCGACAGAGGACTCGCCGACGATCCGGAAGGAACCGGCCTTGGCCGTATTATCGAGATGCGTGCCGCCGCACAGCTCGATGGAGTAATCGCCCATGCGGACGACGCGGACGATGTTGCCGTATTTCTCGCCGAACAGCGCCATGGCGCCGAGGCTCTTGGCCTCGTCGATGGGCATTTCGGAGATATTGACGGGATAACCCTCGAGGATCGCTTCGTTGACCATGTCCTCTACCCTGCTCAGCTCGTCCGCCGTCAGGCCGGAGAAATGGGTGAAGTCGAAGCGCAGACGGTCGGGCTCGACCAGCGAACCGGCCTGCTCGACATGGCTGCCCAGGACCTCGCGCAGTGCCTTCTGGAGCATATGCGTGGCGGAGTGCGCGCGCATAACGCCCATGCGGCGGGCCTTGTCAACAGTGCACGTCACGTCGGCGTCGACTGAAAGCTCACCCTCGGTGACGGTGACGGCGTGCATGAAGCGTCCGTCTCCCGTCTTGGTGACATTCGTCACCTCGGCGCTGCCGCCATCCCAGGTGAGGACGCCATGGTCGGCCACCTGACCGCCGCTCTCGGCGTAGAAGGGCGTTTTGTCGAGGAAAACGGTGGCCTCGTCGCCGGAGATGGCATTGGAGCTCATCTCGTTCTCCTTGACGATAGCCAGTACCTTACCGGCGTCCTGCAGATGGTCATAGCCGGTGAAAACGGTGGCGGGGATGTCCTGCAGGGAAAGGCCGCGGGCCTCCCAGCCCAGGAGCGAGGTGTTGCCGCGGGCCTCGCGGGCGCGCTTCTTCTGCTCCTTCATATTCTGATCGAAGCCCTCGCGGTCGACAGTGAGGCCCTGCTCCTCGAGGATCTCGACGGTCAGGTCGATGGGGAAGCCGTCGGTGTCGTACAGACGGAAGGCGTCGTCGCCGGACAGGCAGGTCTTGCCTTCGCTCTTGAGAGCGTCCACCATGGACTCCAGCTTGACGAGACCGTTTTCGATGGTGGCACCGAAGCGCTCCTCCTCGATCTTGATGAGCTTTGTGATATAGTCGTGCTTCTCACGCAGCTGCGGATACGCGCCTTCATTCTCACGGATGACGGTTTCGACGACCTCATACAGGAACGGACGCGTCACGCCCAGCAGACGGCCGTGGCGCGCAGCGCGGCGCAGCAGACGGCGCAGGACGTAGCCTCTGCCCTCGTTGGAGGGCATGACGCCGTCGCTGACCATCATGACGGAGCTGCGGATATGGTCGGTGATGATGCGCAGGGAGACGTCCTTTTTGGCGTCCTCCCCGTACTTGACGCCGCAGATGCGGGAGACGTGCTCCGTGATGCTGCGGATGGTGTCGACGTCGAACAGCGAATCGACCTCCTGCATGATGCAGGCGATGCGCTCCAGACCCATGCCGGTGTCGATGTTCTTGTGCGCCAGAGGCGTGTAGTTGCCCTTGCCGTCGTTGTTGAACTGGCTGAACACAAGGTTCCAGAACTCGACGTAGCGGTCGCAGTCGCAGCCGACGTCGCAGGTGGGCTTGCCGCAGCTGTATTGCTCGCCGCGGTCGAAATAGATCTCGGAGTCGGGGCCGCAGGGACCGGAGCCGATCTCCCAGAAGTTGTCCTCCTTGCCGAACCGGCGGATATGGTCGGGCGAAACGCCCACCTCGCGGGTCCAGATGTCGTAAGCCTCGTCGTCCTCCTCGTAGACCGTGACGTACAGGCGCTCAACAGGCAGCTCCAGCACCTTCGTACAGAACTCCCAGGCCCAGGCGCAGACCTCCTTCTTGAAGTAATCGCCGAAGGAGAAGTTGCCCAGCATCTCAAAATACGTGCCGTGGCGGGCATCCTTGCCGACGTTGTCGATATCGAGCGTGCGGATGCACTTCTGGCAGGTGGTTACGCGGTGAGAGGGCGGCTCCTGCTCGCCCATGAAGTAGGGCTTCAGAGGCGCCATGCCGGCGTTGATCAGCAGCAGCGACTTGTCGTGCTGAGGCACCAGCGGAAAGCTGTCCAGGCGCAGGTGGCCTTTGCTTTCAAAAAAGCTCAGAAACTGCTCGCGCAGTTCATTCAGTCCCATTTTTTTCATATCTCAATAACCTCTTTCAGGTGTTTTTCTTGCGGATGATGGAGAAAACGTCGGCTTCCTCGGGAAGGCGCAGGCGCAGCTTCATCTGCGGATGGGGCGCTGTGTCGATGGGCGCACCGTCGCCGTCGTAAAGCTCCTCCAGCGTAAACGATACGGGATCGCGGCCGGGCGAAAGCAGCTCCAGCCTCTCCCCTTTTGAAAACTTGTTTTTCTGGATCGCAGGCGTCAGACCGCTGTCGGACGGTCCCGTGACGTAAGCGCAGACGTCCCAGTCGCGGATATAGCGGGCGTCCTCCAGAAACTGGCCGTCGCCCTCTTCAAAATAGAAGCCTGTGTAGTAGGCGCGGTGACTGACCTTCAGGACCTCGCCGCGTATCGCATCGGGCAGCGCGTAGCGGGCAGGATCACGAATATACAAGTCGAGAGCCCTGCGGTACGCCCCCGTGACGACGGCGGCGTAATAGGCGGTCTTGACGCGGCCTTCGATCTTGAAGCTGTCGATCCCGGCCTCGACGAGCTCCGGGATATGCTCGATCATGCACATGTCCTTGGAGTTGAACAGATACGTCCCGCGGTCGTCCTCGTAAACCGGGAAATACTCGCCGGGGCGCTTCTCCTCCATCAACGTGTAGTTCCAGCGGCAGGGCTGCGCGCAGTTGCCGTGGTTGGCGTCACGGTTCGCCATGAAATTGGACAGCAGGCAGCGACCGGAATAGGAGACGCACATAGAGCCGTGGACGAAGGTCTCCAGCTCCAGCTCCTTTGGGGTGCGCCGGCGGATCTCGGCGATCTCGCTGAGCGGCAGCTCCCGGGCCAGGACGATGCGGTGCGCGCCCAGCTCATGATACATTCGGGCGGCGCTGTAGTTGACGACGCTGGCCTGCGTGCTGACGTGCAGATGAACGTGGGGAGCGTATTTCTGAACCAGCGGGAAAACGCCAAGGTCGGCGATGATGACGGCGTCCGCATGGATATCCTCCAGCAGCTCGAAATACGCAGGCAGCCGGTCGATCTCGTCGGACCGCGGCATGACGTTGACCGTGACGAAGCACTTGACGCCGCGCGCGTGGCAGTACGCCACCGCCTGCCGCAGCTCGTCCTCCGTAAAGTTGCCGGAGGCCGTGCGCATGCCGTAGGACTTGCCTGAGAGATAGACGGCGTCCGCGCCGTAGGCGACGGCGTAGCGGAGCTTCTCAAAATCGCCCGCAGGCGCGAGGATCTCAGGCTTGCCCATCAGTTCTTCCCTACGCTTGCGACGGCGGCATTGTGCTCTTCCAGTGTCCGACTGAAGATGTGGCTGCCGTCGCCGGCGGCTACATAATAATAATAATCGTGACGCTCCGGCGATATGGCTGCCAGCAAGGCGCCGATGCCGGGGTTGCAGATCGCCGTGGGCGGCAGGCCCTGATGCTTGCGCAGGTTGTAGGGTGAATCGAGCGCCAGATCCTGCGCCGTCAGCTGTTCCTTGTGGCCGATCTCATAGAGGATCGCCGCGTCGACGTCCAGATATGGATAAGCTGCCGCGTTGTTGAGGCGGTTCCAGATGACGCCGGAGATCGTCGCCTGCTCGCCCTGCTGCTGGGCTTCGCGCTCGATCAGCGAGGCGATGTTGACGATGGTGGCGATGGTGGTCCCGCGCTCCTCGACCAGCTTGCGCATGTCGGTGGTGAACTTCTTGTTGAAGTTGTTGAGCATCTTATTGATGGCGCTGACAGGGCGCTCGTTGATGTAAAACTCGTAGGTATCCGGGAACAGATAACCCTCGAGACGGTTCTCGACCATGGGGACATCGTTCAGAAACTCATGGGCGAAGTCGTATGTATTGGCCGTGTCGATAAAGTCGCTGCTGCCGCAGACGCGGGACTTCTCCAGCAGCTCCGCGATCTGCTTGATCGTGTAGCCCTCGGGGATCGTCAGCGTGACCGTTTCCGTAGACGTGTTGGCGCGGCGCAGCTCGTTGATGATCTGGCCGTAATCCATACTGCTGGCCACATCGAACTCGCCGGTGCTGAAGCCCTCGGTCTTCTTGAGTTTTGCGTACAGCTTGAAGGCCCACTCGAAGTCGATGATGCCCTTGTCCTTGAGCATGGCGGCGACGTCGTCGATGGACTCGTCTTTTTCCAGCGTCACCGTGACCTTCTCTTCGTCCTGCACGAGACCGAACATGTCGTTAGCCACCAGAATGGCGACGGTAGACAGCGCCACGGAAATGCCCAGCACGAAGAGGATATAGAAACAAGAGATTATGATG
>SVKN01000052.1 GCA_015068445.1 Oscillospiraceae bacterium
GTGGGGCACATGCCGATGAGCTGGACGAAGATCGGGTTATTCGTCAGAACGCCCTCTTTCAGCTGTTTGAAAAAGCTCATTTATTTCCCCTCCTTTTCCAGCGTTTCGACGAAGGCGAGCGCCTGAGACACGGCGCCTGTGACGGCGCGGGAGGTCCTGGTGGCGCTGGTGACCGCCTGGATCTGACTGTCGCCGGGGTTCGATTTGACGACAGTCAGCTCGCCGGACTTGCCGATGAACTGCTTGAGCCACTCGGGGTTGTCGGCGTTGGCGCCGAGGCCCGGGGTCTCGGAATGCCCGATGATGTCGACGCCCGTGACCTTGCCCTCCAGGTCGACGCCCGCCACGACGGTCAGTTCACCGCCGTAGCCCTCAGGCTTCAGTGTGAAGCAGTAGCCGGCAGGTTCGCCCGTGACGAAGAAGCCCTTCTGGATCTCGGAGATCACGGAATCGTCGGGAACCGCCACGTCAAGCAGCTCGAAGGAACCTGCCTCCGGCATGACGTTCTGCATGCTCATGAGCTTTTTTGCCTCGACGTTGGCGGCGATGACGTCGGCCGTCAGACTGTTGAAATAGCCCAGCAGCAGCGCCACGACCGCCGTGATGATCAAAAGGACGCCGCCGAGCTGGAGAAACTCATTCTTTGTTTTCATTTGCCCTGCGCCTCCTTCTTCTGCCTGACAGTGCCGAAGCGCCTCGGAAGGGTGAACTTCTCGATCAGGTTGACGAACAGGTTCATCACGAGGATCGCGTAGCTGACGCCCTCGGGATAGGTGCCGAAATATCGGATCAGAACGGTCAGCGCGCCGCAGCCGACGGCGAAGACGATCTGACCCTTCGGCGTGATGGGGGAGGTCGTATAGTCGGTCGCCATGAAGATGGCGCCCAGCAGCAGGCCGCCGGACAGGACCTGGTTGCCCATCCAGAGCAGATTGTTGTTGCCCTGGGGGAACAGGAACGTCAGCAGCGCCACCGTGCCGATGAAACACAGCGGGATGCGGGGGCTGATGACCTTGCGGTACAGCAGGTACAGACCGCCGGCAATCAGCGCTACGGAGCTGAGCTCGCCGATGACGCCGCCCACCATGCCCAGTGCGTTCTGCAGCAGCGGAACCTCAGGCAGCGCGCCGTCCTTCATCTGGATCAGCGGCGTCGCGGTGGTGACGACGTCCACGGGCGTCGTGAACAGCGGCAGCGCCGTGCGGATCTTGGGAATCACGGAGACGGGGCCGGCAAAGGACGCCAGAAGGAAGGCGCGGGCGGAGAGCGCGGGGTTGACGAAGTTCTTGCCGATGCCGCCGAACAGCTGCTTGACGATGACGATGGCGAACAGGTCGCCCAGCAGGACGATCCAGATCGGCGTCGTGACCGGCAGCGTGAAGGCCAGCAGCAGCCCAGTGACGGCGGCCGACAGATCGTCGATGGTCAGGGGCTTGTGCGTCAGCGTTTCATAGAGCCACTCGAAAAAGATACATCCCAAAACCGAGATCATCGTGACCGTCAGCGCGCGGGGACCGTAGACGAACACGGCCAGCGCCAGCGCCGGGAGCAGAGCGATCAGCACGTCCGCCATGATCTGCTGCGTCGTGCTGGCAGAGCGGATGTGGGGCGACGAGCTTACTTTGAGCTTAGAGAGATCATTCATCTTCGTTACCTCACTTTCTGCTTGCCGCGATGATCTGCTGCTTGGCCGTGCGGATGCCCTGGGTCAGCGGGATCTTGGCCGGACAGGTGTAGGAGCAGACACCGCACTCGATGCAGTCCAGGGGCGAATAGCTCTTGCACTCGTCCATGCGGTCCGCCATAAAGGACTGGTAGATATAAGTAGGCATCAGACCCATGGGGCAGTCCTCTACGCACCGTCCGCAGCGGATGCATTTCGGCTCCGGCAGGTGGAGCGGCTTCTTCTCAGCGAAGGCCAGGATGCCGTTGGTGCCCTTGATCACAGGCACCTCGTCGGAGAACAGCGACGTGCCCATCATCGGGCCGCCCATCAGCAGCTTCGTGGGCGGTTCCTTGAAGCCGCCGCAGAAGGCGATCAGGTCGGCGATCGGCGTGCCGATACGCACGCTGAGGTTCTTCGGCACGGCGATATCGGGGCCGGAGACCGTGACGATCCTGCGCATCATGGGCAGGCCCTTGCTGAACAGACGGTAGATCGAGCCGCAGGTGTCGGCGTTGCAGACGACGCACATGGCGTCGGCGGGCAGCTTGCCCGAGGGGACCTCACGGCCCGTCAGGGATTTGATCAGCTGTTTTTCAGCGCCCTGAGGATACTTTGTTTTCAGCGGCACGAGCCGGATGCTCCCGTCGGAGGGGAGACATTTCTCGATGCCCGCGAAGGCGTTCGACTTGTTGGCCTCCACGCCGATCATGGCATTTTTGATGCCGAGGATCCGCAGCAGGATCAGAACGCCCTGCACGATCTCGTCGGGACCTTCCAGCAGGAGTCTGTGATCGGAGGTCAGGAAGGGCTCGCATTCGGCGGCGTTGACGATCAGCGTGTCCACCTTGCCGATGGCGGAGGACAGCTTGATGTGCGTGGGGAACGCGGCGCCACCGTGGCCGACGATGCCGGCCTGATGGATGCACTCGATCATCTGCTCAGACGTCATGGACGAATAGTCGATGGGCTTGACGGAGGGATCGAGCTCGTCGAGCATGTCGTTCTCGATCACGACGGCGTTGACCTTGCCGCCGTTGGGATGGAGCATGGGTCCCACGGAAGTCACAGTGCCGGAGACCGTCGCGTGGACGGGCGCGGACACAGCGGCGGGGGAGGACGCCACCACCTGACCCATCAGCACGTGGTCACCGACAGCGACGGTGGGCTGGCAGGGCGCGCCGATGTGCATCGACACGGGCAGGATCACCTTTGCGGGAGGCGGAAGCATCTCGATGGGTTTGTTTTCAGTCAGCGTTTTGCTGTCATCAGGGTGGACGCCACCCTTGAATGTCAGCGACATATCATCACCTCAATACTGTATACAAGTATATAAAAAACTGTATGCTGCTATTATAGCGCATGCATATCGAAATGACAACACCAAATCCCGTTTTCAAAGGCGTTTCCCATAGAAAAAAGGCGGAAAAAGGTTCGCGGACGTTTGACTTTTAACAGATAGAAGGGTAAAATCAGAATAGGATAATCTATCAAAAAACACAAAGGAGCGATCCGATGAGAATATCCGAAATCCCATATCAGAGAATCGACGTGCCTGCCTGCATCGGGCGGGTGGAGGCGTATATCTCCCGCCTGTCCGGCGCCGCCTCCGCGGACGAGGCAGCTGGCGTGCTGCTGGACTATATCGCGGACGAGCGCAGCCTTTCGACGATGCTGACCCTTTCCTCCATCCGGTCCAGCTGCAACACGGCGGACGAGTTCTATGAGGGCGAGGAGCAGTATTACGCCCAGGCCATGCCGCCGCTGATGGAAAAGCTCAACAATCTCTACAAGGCCATGCTGGAAAGCCCCTTCCGCCCGCAGCTGGAGCAGCGCTTCGGCAGGGTGGCTTTCCTCAACGCGGAGATCGCGCTGAAGACCATCTCGCCGGAGATCCTCTCCATGCTGGAGGAGGAGAGCCTGCTGGAGATCGAGTATCAGAAGCTGCAGGGCTCGCTGACCGTGGAGTTCCGCGGCGAAACGTACCCGATGACGAAGATGGGCCGGTTCAAGACGAGCCCCGACCGCGCCACCCGCCGCGAGGCCTTCGAGGCCGAAGGGAAGGCGTTCCTCTCCAAAAAGGACGAGTACGACGACATTTACGACCGCATGGTCAAGGTCCGCACCCGCATCGCGCGGACGCTGGGTTACGAGAACTTCACGCCCCTCGGCTACCTGCGTATGACGCGCAACAGCTACGATCCCGAGATGGTCACGGCCTTCCGCCGTCAGGTCAAGGAGAAGGTCGTGCCTCTGGTGGCGGAGCTCAAAAAGGCGCAGGCGAAGCGCCTCGGCATCGAGCGCGTCGCCTATTACGACGACACGATCATGACGAAGGACGGCAATCCGAAGCCGATTCTGGAGGACGAGGCGCTTTACAGCGCAGGCGTTCAGATGTACCGCGACCTCAGCCCCGACACCTCCGCCTTCATCGGGCGCATGGACGAGATGGGCGCCTTCGATCTCTACTCCCGTGAGAACAAGATGAGCGGCGGCTACTGCACCGAGATCGCGCAGTACGAAACGCCGTTTATCTTCGCCAACTTCAACGGCACGGCGGGCGATGTGGAGGTCTTTACCCACGAGGGCGGCCACGCCTTCGCCTTTTCGCTGATGATGAAGGACAAGGAGATGCTGGGCCTCAGCGAGCCCACCTCCGAGAGCTGCGAGGTCCACTCCATGTCCATGGAGTTCCTCTGCTGGCCGTATCTCGATCGGTTTTATGGCGATCAGGCGGACAAGGCCAAGCTGATCCACCTGATCGGCGCGCTGGAGTTTCTGCCCTACGGCTGCATGGTGGACGAGTTCCAGCACATCGTCTATGACAACCCCGATCTGACGCCCGCGCAGCGGCACGAAGCCTGGGCGAAGCTGGAGAAGGAATACCGCCCGTTCCTGGACTTCGAGGACCTGCCCTTCTGGTCTGAGGGCCGCACCTGGCAGCGCCAGCTCCATATCTACACGAATCCGTTCTATTATATCGATTACTGCCTGGCCCAGACCGTCGCGCTGGAGATCCTCGAGATCATGAATGAGCAGGGCTGGGACGCCGCCTGGGAGCGCTATCTGGCCTATACGCGGCAGGGCGGCAGCGACACCTTCGTCGGTCTCGTGCGCAACGCCGGCCTCCGCGTGCCCTTCGACGACGGCGCGCTGTACGGCAGCGTCCGCGCCGCCGGCGACTATATCCGCGCTCACCTGGAGCTTCTGTAAGAGCGATCACCTTTATATACTGTATTTGTTGAGGAGGTTTTATCAATGTCGATCCGGATCATCACCATCAGCCGTCAGTTCGGCAGCGGCGGCCATACCGTCGGTCAGCTCATCGCTGAAAAGCTGGGTCTGCCCCTGTACGACAACGAGCTTGTCACCAAGATCGCGGAAAAGAGCGGCTTTGACGTGTCCTTTGTCAAGGAGAACAGCGAAAAGGTCTTCACGGCCATGGGCATGTCGTATTACATGGGCTTCCAGAACCCCGCTGCGTACACGCCGCTGTCGCTGTACGACCAGCTGTACATCGCCCAGCACAACATCATCCGTGAGCTGGCGGAGAAGGAAGAATGCGTCATCATCGGCCGGTGCGCCGACTACATCCTCGAGGATCGCGACGACACCCTGCGCACCTTCATCTATGCCGACAACGACTACCGCGCCAAGAGGATCATCGAGTCCTACGGCGACAACGGCGTCAAGGTCGAGAAGCGCATCAAGGACAAGGACAACGGCAGAAGCGCCTATTACCGTCACTACACCAACCGTGAGTGGGGCGACCCGGCCAACTACCATATGTGCCTCAACAGCGGCTTTATCGGCATCGAGCAGTGCGCCGATCTGATCGTTCAGGCCGTCAGGAGCAAATAGTTCCGAACCGTAAAAAAGGACCTGCCCGCGGGCAGGTCCTTTTGTGTAACGGGAACTATCTTGTGGCGATGAACTTGCTGATGCGGTCCATGGCCTTTTTCAGCGTCTCCAGCGAATAGGCGTAGGAGATGCGGACGTGGTTGAGACCGGACATGCCGAAGGCTTCGCCGGGCACGACGGCCACATGCTGCTCCTTCAGCAGCGTTTCCACAAAGTCGCCGCCGTCCTTGGCGTAACGGGAAACGTCGGGGAAGATGTAGAACGCACCTTCGGGCTCGAAGCAATCGAAGCCCATGTCGATCAGCGCCTTGTACAGATACTCGCGGCGGACATTGTACTCGTCGCGCATGCGCGCCGTGTCGCCCAGACCGTTCTGCAGCGCCTCGATGCCGGCGTACTGCGCGGGGCTGGAGGCACACATGATGGCGTACTGATGGATCTGGATGGGATAGCGCATCAGCTCGCGGGGACCGCAGCAGTAGCCGAGACGCCAGCCGGTCATGGCAAAGGCCTTGGAGAAGCCGCTGACCAGGATCGTACGCTCTCTCATGCCGGGCAGCGAGGCGATGGAGGTGTGCTTGAAGCCGTAGCTCAGCTCGGCGTAGATCTCGTCAGAAATGACGATGATGTCCGTGCTGCGCAGGACCTCCGCGATGGCCTCCAGATCATGCTTCTTCATGACGCCGCCGGTGGGGTTATTGGGGTAGGAGAGGATCAGCATCTTCGTCTTGGGCGTGATGGCCGCCTTAAGGGCCTCGGGCGTCAGCTTGAAGCTGTCCTCCTTTTTTGTGACGATGGGGACCGCCTTGGCGCCGGTCATCTCGGCCAGCGGGCTGTAGCAGACGAAGGCGGGCTCGGGAACGAGGATCTCGTCGCCGATGGAGAGGAAGGCGCGCAGGCAGAGGTCAATAGCCTCGGAGCCGCCGACGGTCACCATGACCTCGTCTGCGGGATCGTAGGAGACCTCAAAGGATTTTTCGATATACTTGCCGATCTCCCTGCGCAGGGAGATCAGGCCGGTGTTTGCGGTGTACTGGGTCTTGCCGGCCTTCAGAGAATCGATGCCGGCCTGCATGATGTGATCGGGGGTGATGAAATCAGGTTCGCCGACGCCCAGAGAAATGGCGTCGGGAAGCGTTTCCATGATGCCGAAGTACTTGCGGATACCGGAAGGCTTCATTCCGGCAACAGCAGGGGGAGCGACGCGGAAATAATTGAACATGACATTGCCTCCAGTCATTTGATGAAATTGTATCTTACTTTAATTTCCTTTTATAATACCTTTTATAATATTATAGCACCGCGATATGAAAAATCAAGCGCCCGGCGGGATTGACTTAAAAGTTAATTCTTTGACCGATATACTCCTTCAGCTCCGCGATGGGGATACGTACCTGTTCCATGGAATCGCGCTCGCGCACCGTAACGCAGCCGTCCGTCTCGCTGTCGAAGTCGTAGGTAATGCAGAAGGGCGTGCCCACCTCGTCGGCGCGGCGATAGCGCTTGCCGATGGAGCCGGTGTCGTCGTACTCCACCATGAAGGATCTCGCCAGCTCGTCGCGGATCACCATGGCCTTGTCGCCCAGCTTTTTGGACAGGGGCAGGACCGCGGCCTTGATGGGGGCCATGGCGGGATTGAGGTGCAGCACGACGCGGACGTCGTCCTTCGCCTCGTCCACGACCTCCTCGTCATAGGCCTGGCACAGCAGCGCCAGCACGGTGCGGTCGAGGCCATAGGTGCTCTCGACGATATAGGGGATATAGCGCTCGTTGGTGTAGGGGTCCAGATAGTCCATCTTCTGGCCGCTGTACTCCTGATGGCGGCTCAGATCGAAGTCCGTGCGGTCGTGGGTGCCGTTGATCTCGCCCCAGCCGATGGTGGGGAACAGGAACTCGATGTCGCAGGCGGCCGAGGCGTAGTGCGCCAGCTTCTCGTGGTCGTGGAAGCGCAGATTCTCGGCGGGCAGACCCAGGTCCTCAAAGAACTTTTTGCCATAATTTTTGAAATACTCGTACTGCTCCATGTCCTCGCCGGGCTTGCAGAAGGTCTGGAACTCCATCTGCTCGAACTCGATAGTGCGGAACGTGAAGTTGCCCGGAGTGATCTCGTTGCGGAAGGCCTTGCCGATCTGACCGATGGAGAAGGGCACCTTGGCGCGCATGGAGCGCATGACGCTGGGATAGTTGACGTACTCGCCCTGAGCATTCTCGGGGCGCAGGTAAATGACGCTCTTGGCGTCGTTGGTGACGCCGCGGAAGGTCTGGAACATCAGGTTGAACTCGCGGATCTCTGTGAAGTTGTGCTTGCCGCAGTTGGGGCAGGGGATGGAGTGCGCCTTGATATACTCGAACATCTCCTCCTTCGTCATGCCGTCGGCATGGGCGTCGGGGTCGAACTCGTCGATCAGGTTGTCGGCGCGGAAGCGCTTTTTGCACTCCTTGCAGTCCAGCAGAGGATCGGAGAAGGAGCCGACGTGGCCGCTGGCCTCCCAGACGCGGGGGTTCATCAGGATGTCGGCGTCCACCTCGAAGGAGTTGTGACGCTCCTGGATGAAGCGCTTGCGCCAGGCGTCCTTCACGTTGTTCTTCAGCCGCGTGCCCAGGGGGCCGTAGTCCCAGGTGTTGGCCAGGCCGCCGTAGATCTCGCTGCCGGGGAAGATGAAGCCTCTGCTCTTGCAGAGCGCGATGATCTTGTCAAGAGTCTTTTCGGAATTGTTCATGATAACTCACCAGTCCTCAAATAGTGTTGGGATCGAAACTAATCTTACTACATTATATATTGTATATAAAAACAGCCCTGCGGTCAAGCCCATTGACCATCACTCTTTACCGTGTCCTCTCCTTCGTGCTATAATAAAAACGTCTTTTAACTGTGTTTTAGCTTGCCTTGATAGGATAATACCCGAAAAGGGGGAGTTTGTATGAGACTGCTGCTGGCCGAGGACGAGCCGTCGCTGCGGCGTGCCGTCACCGTGATGCTGGAAAAGAACAATTACTCCGTGGACGCTGTGGCCGACGGGCAGGAGGCGCTGGACTACCTGGACGCCGACAATTACGACGGCGTCGTGCTCGATATCATGATGCCGAAGGTCGACGGGATCACGGTTCTGCAGACCATCCGGGCTGCGGGGAACCGCGTGCCCGTGCTGCTGCTGACCGCCAAGTCCGAGATTGACGACAAGGTCCTGGGGCTCGACAGCGGCGCCAACGACTATCTGACCAAGCCCTTCGCCGCCAAGGAACTGCTGGCCCGCATCCGCGCCATGACGCGCGCCGCCACGCAGCAGGTCAGCGCCAGCCTGCGCTTCGGCAACGTGACGCTGGACCAGAAGACCTTTGAGCTCTCGACGCCCAAGGGCTCCTACCGTCTGGCCAACCGGGAGTATCAGATGATGGAGCTGCTTATGAGCAACCCGCGTCAGCTGATCTCCAGCGAGCGATTCATGGAGAAGATCTGGGGCTACGACAGCGACGCCGAGATCAACGTCGTCTGGGTCTATATCTCGTATCTGCGCAAGAAGCTTACGGCACTGGGCGCCGATATCCATATCAAGGCTACGCGCAACGCCGGGTATTCGCTGGAGGAGCAGTCATGATCAAGCGGCTTCGTGTCCGGTTCATCGCGCTGGCCATGGCGTCTCTGGCGTCGGTGCTGCTGGTGATCCTCGGCGCGGCGAGCGTCCTCAATTACCGGGACATCGTTGCGACCGCCGACCAGACGCTTGCGCTTTTGGCGGAGAACGGCGGGCAGTTCCCCGCCGAGATGCGCCGGGAGGAGCTGCGGCCGAACGAAGCGCCTGCAGGCGACTTCCGCCCGCCCGAAAAGCCGAAGGGCGACCTTCACAGGCGCAGCGAGTTCTCGCCGGAGTTGGCCTTCGAGAGCCGGTTCTTCTCCGTCCTGTTCGACGACAGCGGCGCGGTGGTCTCCTCTGACGTGGGGATGATCGCGGCGGTGGATGAAGACGGTGCGGAGGCGCTGGCGCAGGAAGTTTACGCTGCAGGCAAGGCAAACGGCTTTACATCATTTTATCGTTATCTGAGATCGGCGGAAAACGGTCAGACCCGCATCATCTTCCTCGACTGCGGCCGCGGGCTGGAGACCTTCCGCAGCTTTTTGCTTAGTACGGTCTGGATCGCGATGCTGGGCATGGCCGCCGTCTTCGCGCTTCTTGTGACCTTCTCCGGACGGATCATCCGGCCCGTCTCCGAAAGCTATGAAAAGCAGAAGCAGTTCATCACCGACGCCGGCCACGAGATCAAGACGCCGCTGACCATCATCGATGCCGATGCCGAGCTGCTGGAAATGGAGCTGGGGGAGAGCGAATGGATTCGCGACATCCAGTCCCAGACGAAGCGCCTCACCGATCTGACGAACGAGCTGATCAGTCTGGCGCGCATGGAGGAGGACGGCTCGCGGTTCGAGATGATCGATTTCCCGTTTTCCGATCTGGTGGAGGAGACGTCGCAGTCCTTCCAGAGCCGTGCGCGGCTCGAGAACAAGCGCTTTACCGTATCAGTCGAGCCGATGCTGTCCATGAACGGCGACCAGAAGGCCATCCGGCAGCTGCTGTCCATCCTGCTGGACAATGCCCTCAAGTATTCGCCCGAGGGCGGAGATATTTCTCTGTCCGCCGATCGCAGGAGCGGCAGCCTGACGCTGACGGTCCGTAACACGACGGCCGAGCCCATGACGAAGGAGCAGCTGTCCCGGATGTTCGACCGCTTTTACCGTGCCGATCCGTCTCGAAGCGCCAAATCGGGCGGCTACGGCATCGGCCTGTCCATCGCCAAGGCCGTCGTGACGGCTCACAAGGGCAAGCTCACCGCCGCAGGCGAGCCGGGCGGCGTGGCCATCACAGCCGTCTTTCCGCAGTGAAGCAGGAGGGTCCCATGGACAACAGGAACACGCTGGGAGGCACATTCGACACAAACGTATCGCTTTACGCGCGAATGCGCCCCGGTTACGTCCCCGCGCTTTACCGGGCCATATTCGACTATCAGCCGATCGATGAAGCCAGCCGCGTCCTCGAGGTCGGTAGCGGCAGCGGTCAGGCGACATTGCCGCTCCTGCAGACCGGCTGCGCGCTGACTGCAGTGGAGCCCGGCGAAAACTTCTCTGCGCGGCTGGAAAAGGCCTTCGGCGGCTTTCCCGGCTTCAAGGTCATTACGGCGAAGTTTGAAGACGCCGCCTTGGAGAAGAACGCTTATGATCTCGTTTTTTCCGCGACGGCGTTCCACTGGGTCCCGGAGGCCATCGGTTATCAGAAGGTGTACGATATCCTCAAGCCGGGCGGCGCTTTCGCACGATTTGCCAATCGCCCCTCCGTCGGCAGGGATGATCCGGCGCTGGCCGAAGAGATCGACGCGTTGTACGATGAATACTACAACAAACATTACGGCATCCGCTCCGGAAAGAAGAAAGCGTTTGCGGAGGAGGATGCGGAGACCATTTCTCTGATCCCGGAGCAGTACGGGTTCCGGGCCATACAGTACCGTCTGTTCCGCCGCGAGCGTGTATTTGCGGCAAGGGAATACACGCAGCTGCTGGGGACGTATTCGGATCACATCGCCCTGGGCGAGGAGAACCGGAACACATTTTTCCGGAAGATCGAGGAGGCTATCGACCGCCATGGCGGGATAATCGTCATCAAGGACACGCTCGACCTCGAGCTGGCGAGAAAGTGAATATAAGCAGCGGCGTCACGGACCAAACCGTGACGCCGCTTTTTCTATTCATGTTCCTTTTTCCACTGCTTGATCTGCTCCAGCCGATCCTTGAACCTCGTTTCAAGGCCCTGGGTCGTGGGGTGATAATACTCCGTGCCCAGCAGGGAATCGGGCAGGCAGCGCATGTCGGTGAGCTTGTCCTCGGTGCTGTGGGCGTACTGGTATCCCTTCCCGTAGCCCAGTTCCTTCATCAGCTTCGTCACACCGTTGCGGATGTGCAGCGGCACAGGCTCCGACAGCTGCGTCAGCGCGTCCCTCTTGGCAGATTCATAGGCCATGTACAGTGCGTTCGACTTGGGGGCCAGCGACAGATAAACGACAGCCTGTGTCAGATGGACGCTGCACTCGGGCATGCCGATGAAATGGCAGGCCTGATAGACGGCGATGACCAGCTCCAGCGCCCGAGGATCGGCGAGGCCGACGTCCTCGCTGGCGAAGCGCGTCAGTCTGCGCGCGATATACAGCGGGTCCTCGCCGGCCTCCAGCATGCGTGACAGCCAGTAAACAGCGGCGTCAGGATCGGAGTTGCGCATGGACTTGTGCAGCGCGGAGATGAGGTTGTAATGCTCCTCGCCGGTCTTGTCGTAGAGCAGCGATTTGCGGGAGGTGCACTGCTCTACGGTCTCGGCCGTCACGGTGGTGACGCCGTTTGCTTCGTCGCCGTTGAGCACGGCCATCTCAAGCGTCGAAAGCGCCGTGCGCGCGTCGCCGTTGGCGAAGCTGGCGATCAGCTTCAGCACGTCCTGGGATATGTCGATCTTTTGGTAGCCGAAGCCCTTGGGGCTCGTCAGCGCACGGTTGAGGAGCGTTAGGATGTCGTCCTCGCCCAGGCCCTTCAGCACGAAGACCTTGCACCGCGACAGCAAAGCGCCGTTAACCTCGAAGGATGGATTTTCCGTTGTGGCGCCGATGAGGATGATGCTGCCCTTTTCCACGAAGGGGAGGAAGGCATCCTGCTGGGCCTTGTTGAAGCGATGGATCTCATCGACGAAGACGATCGTCTTCTCGCCGAACCGGCGGTTCTCGTCGGCCTGCTGCATGACGCCGCGGATCTCCTTGATCCCGCTGGTCACGGCGGAGAAGTTGATGAACCGCGCCTTTGTCTGGTTGGCGATGACGTTGGCCAGCGTCGTTTTGCCGACGCCCGGGGGGCCCCAGAAGATCATGGAGGACACGGCGTCCTGCTCGATGATGCGCCGCAGGATCTTGCCCTTGCCCAGCAGATGCTGCTGCCCGACGATCTCGTCGATGGTCTGCGGGCGTACGCGTGCGGGCAGCGGCTGTGACATGGCGGGGCCGGAGAGGGTCATTTGTTCGTTCATGGTCAGTCTTCCTTTACTGTGCACAACAGCGCATGAAAACGGCGCGGCCGGAGTGGCCGCGCCGTCGTTTGCTTTGGATCAGGCTTCCTGCTTGACGATGGGGGAATCGACGGCGTTCTTCTTCACCGATTCGATGCCGTTCATGCAGCTCGCCAGGGCCTTGTAGCCCTCGCTGACGGCGATGATCTCACCGTTGGTGGCCTTCAGGCGGAAACGGAACTCACCGGCCTTGTCGGTATAGACCTCGAACTTGGGGTGCTTCTCGGGGGTATAGCCTTCGACAGTCTGGTTTTCGATGTTGGCGACGGGGGCGTTCTTCTGGACGCTGGCGATGCCCTTCTTGCAGGCAGCCTCGGTGGTATAGACCTCCGACGTGGCGATGACTTCGCCGTTGCCGGCCTTCAGATCGAACTTGACGCCTGTCTTGGTCTCTTTAATAACGAACTTTCCCATAGTTGAACCCTCCTGTAAAATGTCGTTCTTACAGCTTATTATACTGAAAACTCCGTAAAACGCAAGAGGGAACGGCGAAAAACGGAAATAATTCTGTACATTTTGACCGTCCGGCTGTATAATATCACACATGCTGAATCATCACATGGAGGTACTATGAATATCTGGCGTTTGCTGATGGTCTCCTCGGCGCTGATGGCGCTGGGCGGGCTGTTCTATCTGCTGACTCGTTTCCGCCGCTTTTCCTTTATCCGCGTGCTTTCCGTCAGAAATCGCGCCTTGCCCTGGCTGGCGGCCGCCGTGCCGCTGCTGCTGATCAGTCTGTTCCGGCTGATCAACGTCACGACGCTCGTCGTGGTGCTGATCCACCTGACGGTCATCTGGCTGCTGTGCGATATCGCCGCGTTCCTGTTCCGCAGGATCTCAAAAAAGCAATTCGACTTCGACGCTCAGAACTGGATCGCGCTCATACTGACGGTATTGTATCTCGGCGTCGGGTGGCACAACGCTCACCACGTGCGCCGCACCTTCTATGAGCTGGAGACCGACAAGGACCTGGGCGGCCAGATGCTGCACATCGTCCTGTTCGCCGATTCCCATCTCGGCATCACGCTGGACGGCGACAGCTTCGCCCGGGAGATGGAACGCATCCAGGCAGAGCAGCCTGACGTCGTATTTCTGGCCGGGGATTTCGTTGACGACGACAGCTGTAAAGCCGATATGCTTGCTGCCTGTGAGGCCCTGGGAAGACTGCAGACGAAATACGGTGTCTACTTCATCTACGGCAACCACGACAACGGGTATTTCCAATACCGCGACTTTACCTCCGCCGAGCTGCGGCAGGCGCTGACCGACAACCATGTGACCATCCTCGACGATGAGACGATAACAGTGGGAGACCTCTTTCAGGTCGTCGGCCGCCGTGATCGCTCCATGGCGGGGCACAAGCCCATAGCACAGCTGATCGACGGCCCAAGCGATCTCTACACCATCGTGCTGGATCACCAGCCCAACGATTACGACAACGAAGCCGCCGCCCCGGTGGACCTCGTCCTGTCAGGACATACCCACGGCGGGCACCTGTTTCCCATAGGCCCCATCAGCATCAGGCTCGGCATGAACGACCTCGTTTACGGCACTGAAAAGAGGGGAGACGTAACGTTCCTCGTCACCTCCGGCATCTCCGGCTGGGCCATCCCGTTCAAAACCGGCACCTTTTCGGAATACGTCGTCATCGATATTGCGGAAAGATGACGGTTGAAGTTGCCATAAAGATTTGTTATAATACATCCGTACGACTATAAACCAATTGGAGTGAGAGCATTGATCAAGATCGCGATCTACGGCAAGGGCGGCATCGGCAAATCGACGACGGCCTCTAACCTGAGCATGGCGCTCAGCGAAATGGGCTACCGGGTCATGCAGGTGGGCTGCGACCCCAAGGCAGACTCGACGGGCGCCCTCTGCGGCGGACAGAAGATCACGACCGTGCTGGATGCCATCCGTGAAAAGGGGAACGGCGTCACGCTTGACGATATCGTCACCATCGGCGACGGGAACGTCGTCTGTATCGAGGCAGGCGGTCCTACGCCCGGCGTCGGCTGCGCCGGCCGCGGCATCATCACGGCCTTTGAAAAAATGGAGCAGCTGGGCGCTTTCGAGAAATATCAGCCGGACGTCGTGATCTACGATGTGCTCGGCGACGTCGTCTGCGGCGGTTTTGCCATGCCCATCCGCGGGGGCTACGCCAGGAACGTCTTCGTCGTCACCTCCGGCGAGAAAATGGCCCTCTACGCGGCGGGCAATATCGCCATCGCCGTCGACAACTTCAAGGCCAGGGGCTACGCGCGCCTGCGCGGCGTGATACTGAACTGCCGAAACGTTGAAGACGAGCTCTGTAAAGCTCAGAAGCTTGCCGATGATATCGAGAGCAAGATCATCTCCGTTCTGCCCCGCGACGGCGTGGTGCAGCAGGCGGAGACCCTGGGAAAGACGGTAGTCGCCGCTTTCCCGGAAAGCGACATGGCAAACCATTACCGCGCGCTGGCCAGAAGCGTGCTGGAGGAGTGTGAAGAATGATCAGTGACGCTTCGGGCGGACTGCCCCGGTACTGTCATCCGTACCACGGCGGCTGGGACGTGGCGCGCATCGCGCTGGATATCCCTGAGAGCCGCATCCTGTTCATCTGTCCCATCTCCTGCGCCCGCATCATCTGCCTCAACGCCATCAAATACGATTACAAGGACCGCGTCGACGTGCTGGCGCTGACGGAGGACGACATCGTCTCCGGCGCTTATGAGCAGAAGACCATCGACGCTGCCTGCGAGGTGCTGGATCATCTCGATCCGAAGCCGAAGGCGCTGATCCTTTACGTCAGCTGCATCGACGCCATGCTGGGCAACGATCACAGCTTCCAGACACAGGAGATCATGGACCGGTATCCCGAGGTCAACTGCCTCGTGCTCAAAATGTGCCCCATCACACGTTACAGCGGCGACCTGCCGCTGGTGGCGTTGCAGCACGATATGTATCAGGCGCTGCCGATGGAGACGGTACCAAAGGAGAAGACTGTCGCGTTCATCGGCACGAATATCGCCCCGCATCCCGAAAGCGACCTGGTCCGGGTGTTGGAGAGCGCGGGCTATCGCGCGCTTCACATCCAGGCAAGCGACGATTACCGCGATTACCTCGCCGTGCGCGGCGCGAGCCTCAACTTGTGCATGATGCCCTTTGGCAAGTCCGCCTGCGCGCTGCTGCAGCAGCGATACGGCACGCCGTTCATGCCTTATTTTGCCAAATACGATCTGGCGGCCATCCGCGAGACGATCACGAAGCTGTGCGATACTCTCACCATCCCGCTGCCAGATCTCGACGCCATGGAGCGCGAGACCGTCTCGATCCTGAAGAAAACAGCCGCAGAGATCGGCGATACGGAGCTGATCATCGACTCCATCGCCACGCTGTTCCCCAACGAGCTTCGCAAAACGCTGGAGGACTGCGGCTTCAAGGTGCGCCGCATCTACGGTGATTCTGTCAATATCAATGCGCCCGATATCGACGCAGGCAGCGTCCGTATGCCGGTGGAGCGCAGCTACGGAGCAGGGGAGAACGTCATCGCCATCGGCATGGTGTCCTCCTCCTTCGAGGGCGCGCAGAAGACGATCGATGTTTTCTACGACAACGGCGAGTGGGGCCATTACGGCCTCAAAAAGCTGGCGGAGCGCATCCTCGACGCCTGCCGCGATCCAAAATCGTCTCAGGACGTAAGAAAGGAGGCCGTGAAATGAAAGATCTGTTCCTGACGCTCCCGCCCTTCGCGCCCGATTACGGTGGGGCCTGCGAGGCTATGTATGAGCTGGGCGGACTCGTTCTGATCCACGACGCCTCCGGCTGTACGGTCAATTACGTCTCTTTTGACGAGCCGCGCTTTCACGATCGTCCCGGCACGGTCTTTTCCAGCGGTCTCACGGAGATCGACGCCGTCATGGGCGACGACAATGTGCTGATCGAAAAGGCGATCCGCACTGCGGAGATCCTGCATCCCAACTTCATCGCTTACGTCGGCAGCTCCGTCCCCATGGTCGTCGGTACTGATTTTGAAGGCGTCGCTGCCGAGACGGAAGCGCGTTGCGGCATCCCCACCTTCGGCTTCGACTGCAACGGCATCCACAGCTATGTCTGGGGCGCCGGCAAGGCGCTGCGCGCTTTGGCAGACCGCTTCTGCGGCGAAAAGACGGAGAGCAGGGGAACGCTGGTCCTCGGCCAGCTGCCGCTGGACGACGCCGATCTGGGCGCCTCCCGCAGACTGCTGACGCTGTTCCCGGACCTTCGGGCGTCTCTCAGCTTCAATTGTACCTTTGACGATCTCAGGACCGCTCAGAACGCCGAGCGGATCGTCGTCGCGTCAGCTTCCGGCTTGCCCTGCGCCAGGCTGCTCAACGAGCGCTACGGCATCCCGTACACCGTCGGTCTGCCGCTTCAGAAGATCGATCATGCGCACGGTCCCACGCTCGTCATCGGTGAGGACGTCCGCGCTCAGAGCCTTGCAGAGGCCCTCGGCAATGCCGACGCGCTGGATCTGTTTTCCGCCGCCGGGCTTGCCAAATACCATACCATCGACGAAGGGGAGATCAAAACGGTCGCTGCTCAGTACGATAACGTGATCGCCGATCCTTGCTTCAAGCCTCTCGTTAACTGCAACTTCCTCCCCATGCCCACCGTCTCCGTCACCGGAGGCATCTACGCCGAGACCGTCTCGCCCCTGGACCCGCAGGCCATCGCCGCATACCTCCGCTGAGAAATGTAGGTTTGTCAAACATGTTGGACAGTGAACTCTAAAGGTGATAACCAACGGAGGGGCCGCATCGGGATGTTGTT
>SVKN01000053.1 GCA_015068445.1 Oscillospiraceae bacterium
CCGCGGGCTATGAGATCTCTCAGGTCCTGCACACCAACGGCACCGTGTCCCAGACGCTGATCGCGAACGACACGGTATCCGGCACCATTGATGCGCCCAATGTTCGTTATTACAACCAGTTCACCAACACCCTGAAGTCCGTCAAGGTGAAGGTCACCATCCTCAAGACGAATCAGGACGGCGCGAAGCCCCTGCCCGGCGCCGTGTTCGACCTGTACGACGCCGCGGGCTACGCCAAGGAGCCCAAGGAGGCGCTGCAGAGCGGCCTCGTGTCCTCCAGCGAGGAGGGGAAGGTCGGCACCATCGAGTTGGGCGCGCTGTCGGACGGCGTCTACTACCTCGTGGAGACCCACGCGCCCGCCGGGTACAACCAGCTGACGACCCCCGTGGTCATCACGGTGTCCAACGGCGACGTGAGCTACAGCCAGGACAATACGTCCCTGGACGACACCGGCGCGGGCAAGTCCGGCGACTTTGAGAACGGCTACGTGCTGAAGGTCGTCAATGACGCGGGCGTCGAGCTGCCCATGACGGGCGGCATGGGCGTCTGGCGGCTGATGGCGCTGGGTCTGTTGCTGACGCTGGGCGCAGGCGCGGCGCTGATGCGGCGCAGGGACGAAAGACCGTAAAACCATAAAACCATATCGCGACACAGCCCCGGGAGGCAGAAGCCTCCCGGGGCTTTTTGTACACTTTGTGACACTATTATAACGGTCGCGGCATTAAACTAAAATAGACAATAGGCACAGGATCGAAATTGGCCTATTTATTGTACAGCCAGTAATCAAAACATTCAATAAAACGAATAGTATAGGCTTTTCGGGCGCTTTTTAGCAGTCTTACGGGCTGCAGGGTGTCGGGCATATCGTCACATTACAGCGTTGAAATGTTCCCTCGGGAAAGCAAGCCGGACCGGTAAAGACCGATATAAGGTACAAATCCACCGCATTTTTCGGCGGCGGTTTGACGGTCCCTTTGATTCTTCCGCGCTATAATAAAGGCAGACGATCCTGACACGCGTCATGACAGATCTATTTTTCTTCGCACTATCCCCGCGGTTTCGGTCCGTTTGAACCTGGGCGTGCGCTTCTGAAGGAGTGAACGACTTTGGCTTCTATGGTCATGAATCAAGTTAACGTCTTTCTGCGGCAGCGGAAGGATCACCGCCGCTGGGTGGCGCTGTTCCTTGCCCTCGCCTGCGTCGTGGCGTACGCGACGCTGGACCGGCTGAAATACAACGGTCAGGCGCTGAACCACAAGCAGATGGCGCTTGTCTGTACGGCCCATGGGCTGGTTGCCCACGAGCACAACGACGACTGCTACGACGAGGACGGCGAGCTGCGCTGCCCGCTGCCCGAGCTGGAGCTCCACGAGCACGACGACAGCTGCTATGAAGAGATGGCGGCGCTGGTCTGCAATGAGCTGGAGTCCGACGGGCATATCCATGACGCGAGCTGCTACGAGCGCGTCCGGGACGAGGAGCCGTCCTGCGGCATCGAAAACGATACCCACGAGCACTCCGACGCCTGCTACGGCTGGCATGAAGAGCTGATCTGCGACATTCCCGAGGGCGAGGGTGCCCATCACCACGGTCTGGGCTGCTATGAGATTCAGATGGCGCTGGCCTGCGGCCTGCCCGAGATCACCGAGGAGCACGTCCACACCGACGACTGCTTCGTTGAGATCGACATGACCCCCGACGAGGTGGAGGAGCTGGTGGAGGAGCGCGGCCCGAGGAGGACACCGTCGTGGCCGCCCTGCGCGGCGAGGACGAGGTGGAGTATTCCGCCGAGCTGACCGAGGAGCAGATCGCCGCCATCGGCGAGACCCCCGTCCCCGCGGGCGAGTGGATGCTGCTCAGCCTGCGCCCCTTCACCACCGACGAAACGCTGACGGTCCGGCTGAAAAACGGCGACGAGCTCACCGTCGCTGTCACGGACGCCCAGCAGATCACGGATTCGACCGTGATCGACACACAGTACAGCTATATCATCGCAGTCCCGTATGGCAATGTGTATCACGTGCTCAGGACCGACGGCACCACGGCGACCATCGGCTCCGTGGGTGATTTCGACAGCCTGGACAACAGCTTTAAATGGACCTTTAACTTCGTCTTTGAAGAAAAGGACCTCGAAACGTCGCTCAATTACAGATGGTACTTCATCCGGCCCATCGACAACGGCGCCGTGAGCCTTTCGCTCAACACGCCGGGAAGCGGGCTGGTGCAGACCGGCACCAACAACGTCGCCATCCTGCCGAACGAGGGCGGATCGTTCTGCTTCGTCGGCTATAACGGCGCGGTGCTGTCCCATCTTGATTTCTGGGGCTTTGTAAACACGAGTACGATTTTCGGCAGCGCCTCGCCTGCCGCGATCCAGATCTACCAGCAGGATCCGCTGTCGCAGTATGACTAAACGGTCAATACGGCGGACGAGTCCATGGGCACGGTCAGAGTCACGCCGTACACAACGAATCAGTACTGGCCGTACAATCAGATTCCGGGAACGCCCGTCGACGGCGCGGAGCATTATCTGCGGACGAACGGCGACAAAATGAACGCCGAGCAGATCACCGCCGTGCCGGTCAGCCATATGAACGCCGGACAGAACAAGTATATTTTCGATCATTGGGAGCTCAACGGCCAGCGGCTGGAGGGCTACGGCCAGACGATCAACGCGGGCACGCTGGAGATCCCCTATCAGGACAGCGTCCTGACGGCCTTTTTCAAGGTCAATCCGAATTATGAGCCCACCGACGATGAAAAGCAGGGCTCGGACTTCGAGGACCTGACGGAGTGGCTGGAGGAGATCAAGACCCGCCGGCTGCCGCTGGTCGAGGAGGAGACGAAGAAGACCGCCGAGGTCTACGACTATGAGAACCGCATCTACCGCGTCGATCTGACCACGAAGGCAAGCCTCGAGACCTTCGACGGCACCGTCGATCTGGGCTTCATCCTCGACGTTTCCAACTCCATGAAGTTCCCGTCCGACCTGCGGCCCATCGAGGGGATGGATAATATCGATATCCGCGCAGTCAACGGAGGCTATTGGGCGGACGGCTACTATCACACTCAGTATAACGGGCTGACTCGGGGACGAACCTATTACCTGATCTCCGACCCGCGCAACACCTCTACGGTGTACAGAATCGAATATCGGAACGGGAGCTGGATGGCGAAGGACGCTTCGGCGGCTGACAGCGCTTATGCAGCGATCAACGCATCGACAGCCTTTAAGGCGTCGCGTGACAGCACCAGCGACAACAATTTCCATTATCAGCTGTACTTCGATGCAGAGCCGGGACGCGATCGTTTCTCTTATTTGAATGAGAGCATTGCGAACACGACGCAGGCAATGACTGATATTCTTGAGACATTGGAGCTCGCCAGTTCCAACAATCCCAGTGTTCGCATAGCTTACAGCACATTCAATGTTAATCTCGGAACGCAACAGAGCAACGGATTTGTACCGGTTTTTCCGCTCAGTTTGGATTTCAGCTATTCAGCCGGCGGCGGTACGCGTCCGGATCAGTCGTTTATTCGAGCGTTGAACTGGGACTGGGATTCTTTGCCGGAAAACCGCTACGTTGTTCTGATCACCGACGGCGCGCCGCAAGGTACGAGAACCGGCGAGCCGACCATGGATACGCCTACAATTATCGAAACGAGGGTCAAACCTGCTGTCAGCAATCTGAAAGGAAACAAGGGCGTCAAGCTGATCACCGTCGGTCTGAGTATGAAGAACGTGGACGGCGGCCGCATCATGCTGTACGATCTGGCGGATACGGACGAGCAGACCGAGACGAGGATGTTCTATTCCGCCGAGACCGGCGAGGACCTGAAGTCGATCCTGCTGCAGATCGTCAAGACGCTGATGAAGAAGGTCACGGTCACGGGCAAGGTCGTCGATACCATCGGCGAGGCGTTCTATCCCGTGGACCGGGAGACGGGCAGGCTGCTGGAGGACGGCGACAAGATCGACCTGCTGGGCAACAAGCTGGCCGACGATTACAGCGGCCCCGAGCCCTACGGCGTCATCAGCGGCAACGGCAGCGTCGTCACCTGGGAGAATCAGGACTTCGCCCCCGAGGGCTGGCACGGAACGGTGTTCGTCAAGGCGCGTGAGGATTTCCTGGGCGGCAACGCCGTCAAAACCAACGCGATCACGGAAAACGCGGCCTATGTGGAGGCCGACGGCTATAGGACCACCGACGGCCGCAAGGTGCTGTTCGCCACGGATGAGGAAACGCTGGGCAAGCTGGTGACGAAGCATATCGACTTCACCACCCCGCGCGTCAACGTCAACGAGCTCGATTTCTCCGAGGAGAAGACCGAATGGACGGTTTATCTGGGCACAGAGGTGGACCCCAAGGACGAGTTGGAGCGCCTGTTCAACACCCTGCTGGTGAGTGAGACCACGCAGAAGGGACACACCCTCGACACGGACGGCGACGGCTTCCCCGATCAGATCAAGCCGGGCGAAGAAGCGGATGCTGCCTATGACTACAACCTGACGCCGGATTCCATCGTGGACAACCGC
The DNA here is from genome assembly GCA_015068445.1 of Oscillospiraceae bacterium. GTDB lineage: Bacteria > Bacillota > Clostridia > Oscillospirales > Butyricicoccaceae > RGIG1902. Next base: position 4,539 of record SVKN01000053.1, read on the forward strand.
GAGGAGGATCTGAGCGATTATCACGACAATCCCGAGACCTTCAAGCTGGCCGATCTGATTGTAAAGCTGCTGACGAAGGCGCATATGAACCAGTATATGCACGGGGACGGCTCGATCAAGTGGGATAAGCTCCTGGAAGATGCCCTGTCGGATGACGGCATCGTGATCCCCTACGACGAGTACGGGCTGGACGACGACAGCACACTGACGATCCGGCTGGCGAAGACGATCATCGACCCCGAAAAGGACGAGACCGAATCGCCCCACGCCACGACGGTGGTCAGCCCGGTCAATGAGGACGGGACGCAGGAGCCCGTGGAAAAGTACACGCTGTCCGTTGTGTTCGACCCCGATTACGACGTCCTGCCTCTGGGCCAGGGCGGCAGCGCCGATCTCGACGAATACCAGGTCGGCAGCTCCGGCACCATGTACCAGGGCAACGCCGCCGGCCGAGACTCCGCTCTCGCGGAGCATGAGATCCGGGTCGTTCAGCGCTGGCTCCAGTTGCTGAAGACGAACCTGGACGGCAATGCGCTGAAGGACGCCGAGTTCCTGCTCTACGCCCCCGATCCCGAGAGCAGCACGTCCATCATGGTGGACGGCGTCTCGACGAAGGTCACGGCGATGTATGAGCTCAAGTCCGGCGAGGACGGCATCGCGGAGCTGAAGCCCGTGGGCGGCGGCGGCATCGCGGAGCTGAAGCCCGTGGGCGGCGGCGGCGTCACGTCGCTGACGGCGCCTCCGACGGGGAACATCTACTACCTCGTGGAGACGAACTCGCCCGCCGGGTACAATCTCATCGGCGAGCCGCTCAAGGTCATGCTGGCGCTGGCGGATCAGTATTATCCGCTGCCCGACAGAGTCGAAACGACGACGAAGCCCGATACGGCGCCTTATGACTGGAACCAGTGCCCGGAGGACGGCAAGTTCCTGACGATCACGAATATCGCCGGAACGCCCTCCGGTTACGTACACGATATGGAAGTGGTCACCGTCGGCGAAGGTGACGAGGAAAAGACCGTGCTGCAGGTGCGGATCCTCAACACCAACGGCTACGAGTTGCCCATGACGGGCGGTCAGGGTACGGGTCGGCTGATGGCGTTCGGACTGCTGCTGACCATCGGCGCGGGCGCCGCGCTGAGTCTGCGCAGGCGTGCGCATCTGTAACAAAACCGTAATCTGACAAACGCCCGCGGGGGCCGCTCCGCGGGCGTTTTGTGACGCTTTTGTAACGGTCAAAGGAGTAAACTCAAATCAACAATGGGTGGATTGTAAGAAACGATATTTCTTTTGTACTTTCCGTTATTGTTTCCACCTTTTTTACCGAAAGTTTTCACTTTTCAGGTACTTTTTTGACATCATTATCGGTGATAAAACACGGCCGTTGCATATGCGTCACGGTGCGTAAAAACTTTCTTTTGTGAAAGCGCCAGGATCGGTACTTCAGATCAAATATAACAATCTTAAAATTCACAATTCCCCGCGTTCATTTGATGATTCCTTTGATTCGTTTGTGCTATAATGGAAGCAGAACAAGGGGCAAGGTCTCTGAAGGGTCGGCGCAATCGGCGCCGCCGGTCCCGCGCTGACGGGAGGAGATCCGCTCCGGGTTTTGGAGGAGATCGCATGACGGATAAGGAACTGCGCAAGCTGAGACGGCAGGATCTGCTGCAGCTGCTTCTGGCTCAGAGCCGTGAGGTCGCGCGCCAGCAGGAGCTGGGCGACGAGCTCCGGGGCGAGTATGAGCAGCAGCAGGAGACGGACCGCCGGTTAAAGGATAAGCTGGATGAGAAGGACGCTCAGCTGGAGCGCCTGAAGAAGAAGCTCGACCAGAAGGACGCCGAGATCGCCGCCCTGCGTCAGCAGGTGGCCAGGCTCCGGGCCGGCAAGGGCGTGAAGCCCGAGGAAGTCGGCTCCGTGACTGAGATCGCCCGGCACATCAACGATATTTTCCAGTCGGCACAGCAGCAGGCCGAGGCATATATGAACAGCCTGACCGGCGAGGTGCCCCCCGTGGAGCTGCCCGAGCCCGAGGAGATCGAGGAGCCTGAGCAGGCCCTGGTCCCCGAGCCGGTCGCAGAACCGATCCCCGAGCCGGTCGTCGAGACCGCGCCCGATGCGGAGCCCGAAGCGCCCGCCGCGCCGGAGCAGCCCGCTCCCGCGCCGAAGCGCGAGCAGCCCGCCCGCCGCAGGCATGGGAAAAAGAATCCCGCCTGGGTGGAGCAGGAGGAGCAGAAGGCTCCCGCCGCCCTTGACCGAGACGACGCCATGGGCATCGCCAAGGATCTGATCAAAGCAGGTACAGCATGGCTGAAAAAGAAGTAATGTATCCCTCCATCGACGCGCTGGAGAAGGAGCTGGCCAGGGAGAAATACCGCAGCAATTACAGCCGCGTCCTCCGCAGCACGGTCTTTTCGCTGCTGGTAGTTGCAGCCGTGGCCGTTCTGATCGCCGTGCTGCTGATGCCGGTCATTCAGGTCAGCGGCATGAGCATGGCCGACACCCTCAACGACGGCGACATCATCGTCGCCCTCCGCGGCGTCAAATACGGCACGGGCGACGTCATCGCCTTTTACTACAACAACAACATCCTCATCAAGCGGGTCATCGCCCGCCCCGGCGACTGGGTCAACATCGACAGCGACGGCAACGTCACGGTCAATGACGTCCCCCTGGACGAACCTTACGTCACAGACAAGGCTTTCGGCGACTGCAACATCCCGCTGCCCTATCAGGTGCCCGAGGGCAGGTTCTTCCTGATGGGCGACCACCGCGCCACCAGCATCGACAGCCGCAACTCGGCCGTCGGCTGCATCAGCGACGACATGGTGGTCGGCAGGCTCTTCGTCCGCGTCTGGCCCCTCAAGCAGATGGGCGTCATCGAATAAACAGGCGATGCGGAAGCGGACGCGCGGAGCGAATACACCATTTCTTTAATAATCAACGGCAGGCTTTATCCGGCCGATGATTATACAGGCGGCGACGGCAGCATGGCCACCGGCCATGACGGCGTCGTCACCATCACGAACAAGTCACAATACGGTCCCGGGCTTCCCGTGACGGGGGGCGCGTGATCGGACGGACGATCATCCACGGAACCGCGATGGCGGGCGCCGCAGGCGCCTGGCAGCCGCGGTGCAGACGGAAAGGCGGTGGGGCCCGTTCAACTGAACAGTGTCAGAGCCGGGCCTCTTGCCCGGAAGGATGTGGTCGGCGGGAGCTGACGCGTCCGTCCCGAAGCGATTAGGGACGGGAGGCGGCGCCTGAAACGACCGGGACGCCCGGGCCCAGAACCGGGCAGGCGGCTCTGCGGAGCCGCGGAACAAAACGGTCCGGCGGTGAGTCAAAAAAACACCAAAGGAAAAACAAAAAAGCGCAAAAGTCGTTGATTTATTGATGCTTTTTTTGATGCATGTGTGCTATAATGAAGGCACAGCAAGGGGAGAGGGCAACCGATCCCAAGGTCCTGCGGCGGAGCGATCCGCCGGAACGAAAAGGGTTACAAGAGGCGCAAACCTCTGTAATAAGAGATTTTGCGAGTTCGGAGGCGGCGAGTCCGCTTCACGGGATGGGGCGCAAGAGACCGGCGCGCCGGACCGACGAGCATCGCAAGACCGATCCCGTGAAAACACGACCGAACGCAACCGAATCTCGTGCCGCTCCGTTCGCGGCGCGGCAGGGCGGGTGAAAGTCCCGCCGACAAAATCCAAACAAAGAAAGGAAACAAACACATGAAAAAGTTGTTAGCACTGTGTCTGTCCCTGGCCATGGTCCTGGCCCTGGGCGTGACGGCGATGGCCGTTGATCCCGCCGACTATTCGATCACGATCAATGGCGCCCGTGAAAACGAGACCTACACCGCTTACAAGATGTTCGACCTGAGCGTCGACGATCCCACTGATCCTACGGCTTACCGTTATACGGTAAACTCCGCATGGGCAGACTTTGCCGATACGGATGAGTTCAAGGCTGTTTATACGGTCGATGAGCTGGGCTATGTGACGTCGGACGTTGCTTCGACTACGACTTGGAATGGCGAGAACGTCCTTTCCATCGTAGCTGACGCGGCTGCGAAGTATGCTGCTGAAAATGGACTCCCCGTAGCCGGTCAGGTTACAATTGACGAAGGCGCGACGTCCGGAACGATCGCCCTGACTGAAGCCGGCTATTATGTTATCGCTTCTACGCTGGGTACTCGCGCTATGATCGAGACGACGCCTGACGAGAATGCGGTAACCGTCAACGAGAAGAACAGCGATGACACGATCGAGAAGGAAGTCAAGGAAGACAGCACCGGCGAATACGGTGAAGAGAATGACGCTCAGGTGGGCGACACGGTCGAGTTCAAGTCCACTGCGACGATCGTTCCCCGTTCCATCAATGTGGTGATCCACGATACGATGACCGAGGGCCTGACCCTGAATCCGACCAGCATTAAGGTTTATACCGATGAAGGTCTTACCACTGAGTATGCTGATGCGGAAATCAAGACCGGCAATAATGCCGACGACGGCGACACCTTTACCATTGTGATTCCTGACGAGTTTGCGGCTACGGCTAATGAGAATCAGAAGCTGTACATCGTGTACACGGCTGAAGTGAACTCCGCTGCTATTGATGTGGACGCTAACGGCGTTGCTATTGTCGACCAGGAGAACAAGACGAAGGTTACTTTCGGTGATGGCACAAGCAGCACCGAAGACAAGACGGAGACCACGACGCATGACGTTGAGATTTATAAGCATGCGGGTGAACAGGAAGAGAATCTGGCCGATGCGGTCTTCCAGCTGAAGAAGAACGGCGTCGTTGTCAACCTGGTGAAGATCGACGCCAACAACTATCGCATCGTTGACGATACCGAGACTACAGCTCCGCAGTCTCATGCCAATAACGGCGAGATCAACGAAATCGACGCTGGTACGATCGTGAGCGACTTCGTTACTGTTGACGATGGCAACATTAAGATTTGGGGCCTTGACTCCGATGACGATTATACTCTTAAAGAGATTCAGGCTCCTAAGGGCTATAATCTGCTGGCCGAAGAGGTGGCGCTCGTCTATGACAGTGGCGACAACAGCTTTGCCGAAGCTGATATCACGAACAACACCGGCATCGAGCTGCCCTCCACCGGCGGTATCGGTACCACGATCTTCTACGTGGTCGGCGGTCTGATGGTGGCTGTGGCCGGCGTCATGCTGATCACCAAGAAGCGCATGAGCCGCGAGGGTTAATCTCCCTTACGAGCCTGCGTAAAAGCACGAAAAAAACGAACTGAAAAGCCCCGGGATAGGAGATTTCCCGTCCCGGGACTTTGCCGCACAAGCTGACACCTTCACGCGGTGTGCGGCGAGCAACGGGTTTTAAGGAATAAGGCTCCCTCCCCGAGGGAGCTGGCAAACGGCAGAGCCGTTTGACTGAGGGAGTTGCGGCGGAATGCACAAGCCCTTGCAGCTGATCGGCCCCGGACGGACAGCATCCCGGACGGGATCCTTCGACTGCGCTGCGCTCAGGATGACAATCAAAAACCCGGCAAAGTCAGCGAATTGTCCGAACTCACTGTGTTTCTGGAGTCATTATGGACGAGGATAAGGTCCTTGAGGCCGCAAAAAAGAAAAAGAAATCTAACCTTTCGAATATCATCCTGTCGATCATCCTGCTGATGGGCATCGGCATCATGGCATACCCCACGGTGTCCGACTGGTGGAACAGCTACCATCAGTCCCGCGCCATCGCCTCCTACGCCAACGTCGTGGAGAACACCTCCACCGAGGAGATGGAGGCCATGCTGGAGGCCGCGCGGGCGTACAACCGCCACATCCTCACCCGCGACAGCCGCTTCATCATGACCGATCTGGAGCGCGAGTACTATGAAAAGCTGCTGGACCTGTCCGGCACGGGCATCATGGGCTACATCCAGATCAACGCCATCGGCGTCAGCCTCCCCGTGTACCACACCACCGAGGAGCGCGTGCTGCAGATCGCCATTGGGCACGTGGACTGGTCCAGCCTCCCCGTGGGTGGCGAGGGCACCCACACCGTCCTGTCCGGCCACCGCGGCCTGCCGTCGGCGAGGCTGCTGACCGACCTGGACCGCCTGGTGGTGGGCGACACGTTCACCATCACCGTCCTCAATAACGTCTGCACCTACGAGGTGGACCAGATCCGCATCGTGGAGCCCCAGGACCTGACGGAGCTGGAGATCCTGGACGACAAGGACTACTGCACGCTGGTCACCTGCACGCCCTACGGCATCAACACCCACCGCCTTCTCGTCCGCGGCCACAGGATCGAGAACATCCGCGACGAGGTGGTCGTCACCGCCGGCGGCCTGCGCATCCCCACCTACGTGGTCATCCCGGCCGTGGGCATCCCGCTTTTGTTCCTGTTCCTGCTGGGCATGCTGATCTACTACGGCGTCAGACCCAAGCGCAAGACCGAGGAGGAGCTGCTGGAGAGCATTCGCGAGGCGGCGGCCGAGGAGCTGAAAAACGACGAAACGTCCGGTCAGGAAACTGAGTTGAACGAAGAAAAAGAAGAAGACGCGTCGGATCGCTCCGACATAAACCCCATTGAATAAGGAGGGACTGCCATGAACATGAAAAAGAGAGCGCTGACGTCTCTCGCGTTGGCGGCGGGCATTCTGCTCTTGTTTGCCGCCACGGCTTTGGCGGTCGACCTTGACCGCACGGTTGCCGTGACCGTCAACGCCGGTGGTCAGGATTTTTACGAGGACCTGCAGAACGCCCACGTGGTCGTCGATCTGTATAAGATCGCGGACGCCGAGGCGGCGGGCGACGCGCTCACCTTCGTGCCCGCCGCGCCCTATGCAAACCTGCAGCTGCCCGCGAATCCCGACAGCAGCACGTGGAGCGCGCTGGCCCAGACCTGCGCTCAGATGGCGCTGGAGTTGGACAGACCCGTGGTCGAGGGCGCCGAGACCTTTGAGACCATCACCGGGGATCGGCTGTCGGCCGGTCTGTACCTGATCCTGGCCCGCGGCGCGGACGAGGAGAACCCTGTCCGCCGCACCCAGACCCCCGAGGGCGAGGACGCCATCGTCACCACAGCACATTCCGAGAGCTATTCCTATACGTTCAACCCCGAGCTGATCGCCGTGCCCTACCGCGCGTCCGAGCTGGACGAGTGGAGCTACGCGCCGACGATCACCCTCAAGCCCGCCCGCGAGCTGAGGGAGAAGCCGCTGGAGATCGTCAAGCGGCTGGAGAATTACCGCCCCGAGGGCCCGGCCGTGTTCGTCTTCTCGGTCAAGGCCGTCAAGGACGGCGTGACGGTGTTTGACAACGTCGTCACCACCAGCTTCACCGAGGCCGGCGAGAAGAGCTTGCTGGTGGGCGTGCCCATCGGCTCCGAGGTCACGGTCACCGAGGTCTACTCCGGCGCGGGCTACAAGCCCGTGGGCCGCACGGCCCAGCACGTGACCATCACGCTGGATGAGGACGCGGTCGTGACGTTCGTCAACGATGTGGACGGCAGCACGACGACCGGCGGCGGCATCGAGAATCACTTCGAGTACGACAATGCCGACAGCTGGGGCTGGACCAAGATCGAGCAGGAAGGGTAGGGGATAAACGATGAAGAAAATGAATCTCCTGCTGGCGGCGTTGGCCGTCTGCCTCGTTCTGACCGCCGCCATCGGCTCTGCGTGGGCGTATTTCACCACCTATGCCGTGGCTAAGGGCGGCCACGTGGTGGAGCTCAGCGACCACCGCACCCCGCCTCCCAACATTGAGGAGCGCTTCGCGGCCTGGGTCAAGTACGTGCGCATCACCAACAACGAGGACGGCGAGACCGTGTTCGTCCGTGTGCGCGCCTTCGGTCCCGAGAAGTACCCGCTGACCTATTTGGACGAGAACAACAACTGGACCCTCGGCAGCGACGGCTGGTATTATTACAACGATCCGCTGCCGCCCGGCCAGAGGACGCCTGAGCTGCAGATCAAGATCAACGACGTGCCCGAGAAGGCCGAGTACGGCGACGACTTCAACGTCACCGTCGTCTATGAGTCCATCGCGGCGCAGACCACCGAGAACGGCGACCTGTATGCTGATTGGAGGTGACCGCAGAATGAAAGAGAAGTTGAGCAAGCTGAGCCGGTCAACCGCCTTTACCGTGCTGCTGTTCGCCTTAGCAGCCTGCCTGCTGCTGGGCGGCACCGTGGGCAGCACCCGCGCGGCGCTGACCTATTATTCCGAGACCTACACCTCCCGCGTGCAGATGCACGACATCGGCGTGAGCCTGCTGGAAAACGGCAGCCGCATCAGCTGGCGCGACTACGGCAGCCGTGCTGACGGCACCTGGAGCGAAAACACCGGCGTGCTGCTGGGCAATATGCTGGGCGAGAGCGAAAAGCTGCAGCTGGGTCACGGCTACACCGAAGAGCTGGCCGTGCGCAACAGCGGCACCATCGATCAGTATGTCCGCGTCATCATTTATAAGTACTGGGCCGACGGCGACGAGAAGCTGCGCGACATGGACCCCGAGCTGATCGACCTGCACCTGGTCAATACGGGCGACGAGTGGATCGTGGACCGCGAGGCCTCCACCCCCGAGCGCACCGTGCTGTATTACCATACGATCCTCCGCTCCGGCGAGACCTCCGTGCCCTTCTCCGATACCCTGAGCATCGACAAGAGCATCGAGAGGAAGAGCGAGACCGTCACCGCCAAGGACGGCTCCACCACCACCGTCTATGAGTACGACGGGTGCGAGTTCCAGGTGGAGGTCGAGGTGGACGCCGTTCAGATCCACAACGCCGAGGACGCTATCTGGAGCGCCTGGGGCCGACAGGTCACCATCAACGGCGACCGGCTGAGCCTGAATTGAGGAGGCGCGTCATGAAGAAAAGAGTATTGACACTGACGCTGGCCCTGGTGCTGGCTTTCGGTCTGGCCGTGCCCGCCTCGGCGGAGCACTTCACCGGCGGCGACAACTGGCGCGTCAGGTTCACCGAGGGACAGGAGATGGAGAGCACCTTCCGCTCGCAGGAGCTGACGGAGGCCGTCAGCGGCCTGCAGCCCGGCGACGACATCGTCTTCTCCCTGACCCTGCAGAACGACAACGAGAACAGCACCGACTGGTACATGTCCAACAAGGTCCTCTATTCTCTCGAGGACCGCAGCGCCAACGCGGCCACGGCCGGCGGCGCCTATACCTATGAGCTGATCTACACCGACAAGAACGGCGAGGAGCGCGTGCTGTACTCCAGCGATACGGTCGGCGGCGAGACGATCACTGCGGCCGGCGAAGGTCTGCACGAGGCCACCGACGCCCTGCAGGACTTCTTCTACCTGGAGAGCCTCGCCCAGGGCGACAAGGCTGGCATCACGCTGACCGTCGCACTGGAGGGCGAGACCCAGGGCAACGACTATCAGGACACCCTGGCCGACCTGGCCATGAACTTCGCCGTGGAGCTGACGCCGGGCGTGGGGAACGAGTACGTCCCCGGCACGCCGCACGTCATCGTCAAGACCGGTGATCAGAACGATCTGTTCTGGTACTACATCGCCATGATCGTCAGCGGCATCGTCTTCCTGGCGCTGGCCATCGACAGCATTCGCCGCAGGCGCAAGGCCCGGCAGGAGGGCAAAGTATGAGAAAATACGCCAAGCTCCTTCTGATCACGGTCGTGCTGGCGTGCCTGATGGCCTTCACGGCCTCGGCCGCCGATTACACCTACACCGTCCGCTTCTACTCCGGCAGCCAGGGGACCTTCTCCGGCCAGGAGTGGGTGACCTTTGAGAACCTCAACTACGGCGACCGCGTCACCTTCAACCGCAACGCCGTGCAGCTGTCCGACGCCGGCAAGTACTACATCCGCGGCATCCGCGAGTCCGGCAAGGACAACAACACCGTCGGCCTGACGTCCTTCGTCGTCACGAAGGACCAGGACTACGTGGTGGCCTACGGCATCTTGGGCAACGCCGTGCAGTACACGGTGCGCTACGTGGACCGCTACGGCAACCAGCTGGCCCCCGACGACACGTATTACGGCAACGTGGGCGACAAGCCCGTGGTGGCGTATCTGTACATCGACGGCTACCAGCCCCAGTATTACAACATCACCGGTACGCTGCGTGAGAACGCGGCGGACAACGTGTTCACCTTCGTGTACCTCCCCGTGCGCACCGGCGCAGGCGTGACGATCGTGGCGCCCGACGGCGGCGTGACCGTCATCGACAACACGGGCACGGACAACACCGGCAATACCGGCGCCAATACGAATCCCAACACGAACCCCGGCACCAATCCCGGCACCAATCCCGGCACGGTCGTCACGCCGGGCAACAACGACAACAGCAATGAGAACGGCCCGGAGGAGATCCTTGATACCGACGTCCCTCTGGCCAATCCCAACGACCCGGACGGCGAGACGATCGACGACGATCTGACGCCGCTCGAGCGCTTCCTCAAGTGGATCACCGAGGATCCCGTCCACGCGGGCACCTCCGCAGCGGCTCTGATCGCCATCCTGATCTGGCTGTGGTGGATGCTCCTGCTTCTCAAACGGAAAAAGAAGGACGAGGAGAACGATGAGCAAAACAAGCAATAATCGATCTGGCAAGGGCGGGAAAGCACTCCCCGCCCTTTGCAACGTTATAGGTACTGCCATTCTGCTGGCTGTGATCCTGACGTTTCTGCCCCTGACCGCCCCGCGGTACATGGGCTACGAGGTGTTCAACGTGGTCAGCCCCTCCATGGAGCCCGAGATCCCCGTGAACAGCGTCATCTACGTCCAGCCCGTGCGGCCCGAGGACCTGCAGGAGGGCGATATCATCGCCTTCCACACGGGCAGCTCCGTCATGACCCACCGGGTGATGAAGAATCAGACCGTGGTGGGCGAGCTGACGACGAAGGGCGACGCCAACGAGAAGGAGGACATCTCCAAGGTGGGCTACACCAGCGTCATCGGCAAGGTGACGTTCCACCTGCCGTTCATCGGCGGGCTCATGGCGATCTACGCCAGCCCCATCGGCAAGGCCTACGCCCTGGTGTTCGCGGCCTGCGGCGTCATGTTCAACCTGCTGGCCGGGCGCATGCGCGCCAGACGGCGTGAGCGGCTGGTGCAGGAGATGCTGGAGGGCAAAAAGTAGATGAGCACCTGGATCAGACGCATCCTCATGGCCGTGTCGCTGCTGGTGTTCGTCTTCGCGGCGGCCACGGTGGCCGCCGTCAAGTACAGCTACAGCGTCGACCGCAGGCTTTATGCCGCCACGGCCGAGTCGTTCACCGAGGCCGTGCCCCGGGAGGAGCTGCAGCGCCGGGAGGAGGAAAAGCGTCTCTGCGCGCCCATCTCCGTGGATCTTCAGGGCCTGCGGGCGCAGAACCCCGATATCGTCGGCTGGATCTGGTGCGAGGACACCGTGATCAACTACCCCGTCCTTCAGTCCGATGACAACGACCGGTACCTGCGCCGCACCTACGACGGCAAATACAGCGCCTCCGGCTCGATCTTTGTGGAGGCGTTGAATCATATGGGCTTCGCCGACTACAACACCGTGGTCTACGGCCACAACATGCGCTCCAACGACATGTTCGCGGGGCTCAAATACTGGCAGGATCCCGACTACGCCGCCGCCCATCCCGTCATGTATCTGCTGACGGAGCAGGGGGACTGGCGCATCGACCTGCTGAGCGCCTATACCACCTCGGCCTATTCCGAGACGTACACCATCTATCTGGCCCCCGGCACGGAGCTGGATGACTATATCGCCCGCGCCAGGTCGCTGTCCGCCGTCGATTTCGGCGTCGAGCCGCAGCCGAACGCGAAATATGTGCTGCTGTCCACCTGCGCCTACCTGTTCGACGACGCCCGTTACGTCGTCCACGGGATGCTGACGCCCTGCGACAGCGTCTGCGGCCGTCTGGCCGAGTGATTCCGACGATCCTGACGAACGGGGGTGAAGGCTTCCGATGCACCGCAACAAGCGAATAGCGCTGCTGCTGGCAGGGCTCCTGCTGCTGACTGCCTGCGGCGAGGCGGAGCCTGCGCCTGCGGGCCAGGAGCCTGTGCCCGCGGAGCAGACCCAAACGCTGGAGACCGTGGAGGACAACGCCACGCCCACCTGTCCCTACATCGCGCCCACCATGGCCACCGCCTCCTTCAACGAGAGCGGCGCCAAGGGCAACGCCAAGTGCAAGATCGATCTGTCCGGCACCGCCAACGGCTACGTGGCCGTGTCCGCCAAGTCCGACAAGCGGCTCAAGTTCCAGGTGGTCAAGGGCCAGACGACGTACAACTACGACATCCGGTCCGACGGCACGCCGTCGATCTTCCCCCTGCAGAGCGGCGACGGCTCCTACAAGTTCCGCGTCATGGAGAACATCCACGACAGCAAGTACGCCGAGCTGTATGCCACCTCCGCGACGGTGAAGCTGAGCGACCAGTTCGCCCCGTTCCTCCGGCCGAGTGATTACTGCAAGTATAATTCGTCTTCATTATCCGTTCAGAAATCAGCTGAGCTGGCGAAAAACGCCGGGACGGCTCTGGGCCTCGTTACGGCGGTGTACGATGAGATCTGCCGCACAGTGCGGTACGACGACTACAAGGCGTCCACCGTCAAGAGCGGCTACCTGCCCGATCCCGACGAGACCATGCGTACGGGCAAGGGCATCTGCTTCGATTACGCGTCGCTGGCGGCGGCCATGCTGCGCAGCCAGGGCGTGCCCTGCAAGCTCATCTTCGGCTACGTCAGCCCCAACGACCTTTATCACGCGTGGAACATGTTCTGGACC
>SVKN01000054.1 GCA_015068445.1 Oscillospiraceae bacterium
TTAAAAGAAAAACGCTACCATGGTGCGTTGACAGAATATCTTGATAAACTGATATTCTGTCAACGCACCATGGTAGCGTTTTTCAGCACGAACACGGCCTCGCCCAGCTTCGTTGCCTCCTCACCTTCCTTGATCTTGTCGATGACGATCTTGGCGGAGAAGGTCTTGACGATGACGGGAGGATTCTCGGTCTTGGTGGTGCTGTCGGTGGGATCGTTGCTGTATTTCAGAACGGCGTGGTTCTCATCGATCTTGGTGACGGCGTTCGTGTTGACGGTGCCGTTGTACTCGATCTTCACTTCACCGTTGATGCCCGGGGTGGTCTGGTACTTCGTCATGTCGATATCGACCGTGAAGCCGTTGGAGGGCGAGCCGGCAGTGATGGTGACGCCGGCAGATGCATCGGTGGCAGTAAACACGGCGGTGCCGATCGTGACCTTGAGGGAGCTCGGATTGAAGGTCAGGCCAGAGGACATATAGTCGCTGACCTCATAGGAATACGTATCAAAGCCGTTGGTGTTGGGGACGCTGCCGGTGATGGTGTAGTTGACGACCTGACCCAGCTCGACGCTTTCGTCATCGGCCGTCTTGGTGATGGAGGGATAGGTGTTCTTCGCCGTGACCTCGGCAGAGGGATCGTGTAGCCGTGCGGCGCCTTAGTCTCGGAAACGGTGTAATCGCCCCAGGGCAGGTTTTCAAAGACGATCTCACCGGTCGTTTCATCCGAAACAGCCGTCAGGGTGTAATCCGTCTTGTCATTGCCGCGCCCTGTCAGCGTGAAAGCCGCGCCGCCGAGGGGCGCTCCCGCCTGATCGACCTTTTTGAGCTTCAGATCGTACAGCAGTCCACGGACGTGCGGGACCGGGAACGAAGCCGTCTTGCTGCCGCTGTCGGCATCAAAGTAGTGCAGTACGGCGGAATCGTTGACCGGGTACGACTCGGGATCGCTCACTGCGCTGTTCATATTGTCGGCGCAGCTGTCGAAGCCCGCCTTTTCTACGTCCAGCCGGACCTTGTACAGCAACTCGGCCACGTTCATGGCCCAGGAGACGGTCTTTTTGACCGTCATGGTGCGGAGCTGGTCGCCGTTGTTGTGGTCGTAGAAGGAGACGGTCACCTCTTCGCCGGTCTCCACCTTGTCGATGGTCGGGTTTTCCTTCAGGACAGGCTTCCAGTGCAGCGTCGCGGTCCCTTCGTCGTAATAGTTGTTTGCCGTGTCGGATCTGTCCAGGTCGCCCTCGACCGTGCTCATGCCGAGGAACTCGATGTAGTCGCCCATGGTGTCCGTCAAGTAGTCGAGAGAAGCCTTCTGCAGCGCCTCAGACATGATCAGCTGCTCGGCCTCCTGCGACAGCATCAGATACTGATGGCCGTTTGCCTTGACCGACTGGCCGAGGATGATCCACTTCTTGGGGCTCACGCTGTTGATCTCCAGATAGATCGTGACGTTCTGGGCCTGCGACCAATAAAGCGGAACGTTCTCGGCGATCAGCTTATAATCCGAGGATACGATGGTGAAATAGCAGGGGCCGTTGTTCGCCGTGACTGTGATGGGGTTGCCGTGCTTGTCGGTGATATGCAGGGTCGCGCCCTGTGTGCCCGACACGCCGACGCCTTCGTTGCCTGTGGCGCCTTCGACGACGGTGCCGAGCAGCTTCGAATCATGGTAGTTGTGCGAGGTCGTAGCGCCGTAGGACGCGGTGGCGAAATACTCTGCAAACAGCTGGCGGTAGTCTACGGACAGATAGACCCAGAACTCGTTCTCCTTTTCTGTGGGGATCACGTTCTTCTGATAGCGGACCGGATCCTTTTCCCGTAGCCGTGCGTCAGCGTCACGACGGCTTCGCCGGGCGCGAGCGCCCTGACGGTGCAGGACGAAGATGATGCGCCGCTGACGATCTCAGCGACGTCGGGATCGTCGATCTTCCAGCTGTCGGACGTTTTCTTGCCGGTTCCGAGATCGGTCGGCGCAAGCGTCTCCGTCTCTCCGACCAGCAGCTCGACGCTCTCCGCGCTGCTGCCGCCTGCGGCAGCGAGCATGGGAACGGCGTTGGGCGTGCGCACGGGCTCGGGATCCACCGGCTCCTCAAGGGTCTGCTGAGCAGGCGCCTCCCGGCCGCCGAAGGGGCTGGTGACGATATCCCAGGCCGCGGGCTCCCCGGCATCTTCCGCAGGCTCCTCAGCCGACTCTTCGATGTGGAAGCAGCCTGGGCCGTGGATATGCTCCACCAGACGGATCCGGCCGCAGGTGAGGTTCCCGTCGTCGTCATAGCAGCCGATATGGTCGTGCATCTCCAGCGCGCCGCAAGTCATGACCAAGCGGGTCTCGAAGCAGCTCTCGTCACGCTCGTGGCCCTCGCCCTCGCGCTTCGTGCAGATCAGGCGCTGATCCCATTCGTAGCATTCGTCGATGTGTTCATGGTCCTCGTCTTCGACGGTGCAGATCAGCTCGCCGCGTTCATAGGCATAGCAGGCGTCGTCATGATAATGCTCCTCACGCTCGGCGAGACCGCATACGGCGATCTGCTCCTCTTCCCAGCAGCTCTCGTCGTGGATGTGGGGCTCGAT
This sequence comes from Oscillospiraceae bacterium, assembly GCA_015068445.1. Lineage (GTDB taxonomy): Bacteria > Bacillota > Clostridia > Oscillospirales > Butyricicoccaceae > RGIG1902. Next base: position 2,569 of record SVKN01000054.1, read on the forward strand.
CTCGGGCAGCGGGCAGATCAGCCCGTCTTCCTCGTCATAGCAGTTCTCGTTGTGCAGGTGAACGACGTAATCGGCCTCGCCGCAGAGCAGCGTTCCGTCGTCGTCATAGCAGTCGCCCGTGTGCTCGTGGATGGACAGCGGACAGACAAGCGTCTTGTCCGGGGCCGTCATGGTATCGGCAGGAACGCGCAGGCCGTACGCCGTCACGGCGATGACGAGCACCGACAGCAGCGCCGTCAGACGGCGCCAGCGGCCGCGGCCGACCTTATCGGACAGCAGCCGCGCGATCCAGCGTCCGATCTGATCATTCATTCCGTTCCCGCCTCCTTTTTCTGAACTCATTCGATTTCATTCGATCCTCCCCATTTGATCGATCGGCCAGATGCGAAAGGCCAGGCGACCCATGATCTGCTCCTCCGCCACACAGCCGACAGCCGTGCTGCGGGAGTCGACGGATACGCTGCGGTGGTCGCCCTTGACGAACAGGCGCGATTCAGGCACCTGATAGGGCAGCTCGATGTCGCACTCTCCCCTGGCCTTTTCGGTGAGATACGGCTCGTCCACAGGCTCGCCATTGACCGAAAGATTGCCGCGCTCGTCGATATCGATCCAGTCGCCGGGCAGGCCGATGACCCGCTTGACCAGCGTCTTGTTGTTGAACATGAACGCGATGACCTCGCCCCGGGCGAAGGTCCCGCTCTTGACGGCGATCACGATATCGCCGTTCTCCATGGAGGGCGTCATGGACGTGCCGTAAATGCGCATGACCGGAAGCCACAGCGTCGCGGCCAGGACGGCCAGAGCCGCCACGACCACCAGCACGTTGACCGTGCTGCGCGCCGTGCGTGTGAACCGCGCGCGGTAGCGCGCGTCCTCCAGCGCTTGCTGCAGCTCGGGCAGCGTGGGCAGATCGTCCTCGGTGATGGGACGTTTAGCCATTGGGCTCCTCCCCCTCCGCCTTTTGGCGGACGCCGTCCAGATACAGCTCCGCCGCGCGCTGGGCAGCTTCAAACACACCGCTGAGCTTCAGCGCTGCCTCAGCCAGGTCGCCGGACTCGTCGTAAGCCTTCTGCCTGCGCGCAAGCTCCGCATTGGTCACGTCAAGCTCGGCCTGCAGCCGCTCCACGCGCCGGGTCTGGAGGATCAGCATCTCGATCAGCTCCACCCGGCTGAGTCTTTTCAGTTCCTTTTTCGTCACGTCTATCTCCTCCGGCGTCCGCCGGCACGCAAGCCCGAGGGGGCTGTCATCTGTTTCGTTTTTCGAATATCCTCGCTATTATTAGTCATAGCTAACTCCGTTGCATAATATGACATATAAATTCATTTACAGTATATTATGCATTATAATTAGCTGAAGCTAACCCCGTTGCCTTAAACAACACTTAACCCGCTAAAAATGCATTCTCTAACCAATTAACTATTGCTAACCGCTTGTGGAAAAGAAACGGTCGTTTTCTGACCATTATGAATTCTTATTCATTTCGGCAGGATAAGCGCAAAAAGGAATTAGTATATTTAAATGAAGTTTTAACCGCTAAAATGATTTGTCTCGATCGTATTTCGCTTTATATCATATCAGATTGATAATTGATTAGCAATCGCTTACTTTCAAATAGTGCACAAATATTCTTCGCAGAATTGGTCGAACTGTATAATAGTTCTCATTATTGCCGCTGGATCTGTGTTATTTCACACTTCCCTGCCCTTCTAGTAAAAAAGACCCCCTCGAAAGGAGGGGGTCAGTGTGAGCGGAAGCAGTCTCATTGTTTGTTATGATACCAGCCGGTATCGACGACACCGAAGAGCTCGGCGTTGTGTTTACGGCTGAGGATGCGCATGATCTCCTTCATGGAGGCGGTGGAGCGGGAGTCGTTCTCGTACTGCCGAAGCATGGAGGTGGTCAGCGGGCGCAGCATCACGTCGCCCTCGTAGCTGCCGTTGGCGCCGAAGAGCGTCTCGTACTGCGAGCGTTTCGTCCGCCCGCCGAACAGCTTGGCCTGCTCGGGGTCGTCGAGATCGACAACGGCGGCGGACAGCACCTCGGTCTTGGTGTTGAGAGGCTCGAAGCCAACGCCCAGGAAGACGGGCTGGAGGATCTTGTCAAGGCGCTGCAGCAGGTCGGAGGTGTTGAGGTCCAGGAACTCCTCGTAGTCCAGCAATTCCTCGCCGAACTCGCGCAGGACCGTGTTTTTCATGGTCTCGGCATAGTGGTCGCTGTCGGTGTCCTCGCGCTCGATGTAGTCCAGCAGCGGCTGATAGGACCCGGCGGGCACCACGTGGTAGTTGCCCATGCCCTCGGCCACCTTGTTGCCGCGCTTGTGCAGCAGGAAGAAGCTGGCCTTTTTGCCCTTTGCCTCGTCGTCCACGTCGTCGGTCATGTTTTTAAGGATGATGATGGTGTTGATGCCGATGCCCGGGAAGCGATTGGAGGTGTCGAACAGATCGCGTTGCTTGAAGCGGCGGGGCAGCGTGCGGGCCGTGCGGTCCTTGCGGCCGAGGATGCGGCGGCAGTAGGCCATCTCGAAGCTCAGGTATTCGCAGGTGTTGTAGAAATCGAAGTAGCTGCCCAGCGTCACGGCGAGCTCCAGGCGCTTGCCCGGCTCGGTCTTGACGGAGTTCAGGGCGTACAGCGGGGCGTTGAAGAGGTTCTTGCCCAGATGGAACTTGCAGTTGTCGGCATAGCTCTCGTTCATGTCGGGCATGAGCTTGTTGCGGGGGATATTCTCCTGCGTGGAGGGATAAACGTCCAGGATCGGCGGGCAGAAATCCGCCAGCGGAAAGAAATGGCCGTTTTCGTCCTTGCAGTCCACCCAGCCGTTCTTATAGATGAGGTGGCCGCCGTCGACAAACTCCGAGCAGTCCTCATTCCCCCGGTTGGCCTCGCGGTAGAGGTCCAGCGCCGCTTCCATGAACAGGTTGCGGTCGGTGCTGATGGCCTCCAGCGTCTTTTTCATATTGTTGAGCCGGTCGTTGAACTTCTCCTGGATCAGCTGGTTGCGGGTGACGACCATGAAGCCGAGGACCGTCAGCATGATCTGCAGGATGCCCGAATTGGCGTTGATCGCGTCCCAGAGCGATCTCAACGCTCCGAGCGCTGCTTTGAAGAGTTCCATCACCATGGCGCTGCGCCTCCGGAATAGGATATACGTTATTGTAGCAAATCGGCGGTGAATGCGCAAGTTGTCAGACGCAAAAAGCCCGCGGCGTTCGCCGCGGGCTGAGCGAATTACGTGATATTTGCAATTCCGCTTCGTATGCGATAAACTATGTTTGTCATTCAGTCCCATGCTGAATGTCCTTCTTTTGCTGTTCTTCTTGCAGGTGCCAGACCGCACGTCGATTATGAAGCAAAAGGAGTTCTTTTGTCTTCTTTATCGCTTAAGCTCTCCCGAACCACTCGTCTAACGAGTGGTTTTGCTATTTACAACGAATGGACGCAGACATTCCGTCTGCGTCCGTTTCAGGTGATTCATGTCAGTTATTCTTCGTCCAGATAAGCCGCGTCGCAGATCCTTGCAAAGCGCACGGATTCGATGACGAGGGGGCGGATATCTTCATCGTCAAAGTCGTCGGGACTGGGGATCTCCCCGCTCATGACGATATCGTATTCATAGGGAGCGCGGTCCATAAAGAAGATCATTTCGTCCAGGTTCCAGCCGGAGCAGTACCAGCCGTCGTCCAGCAGCTCGGCGCCGGTCTTGCCGATCAGCTGATCCAGCTCCTCCTGCTGCGGGATGCTTTCGGTGAGGTTCTCGATGCTGACGATCTTCAGCGGGGACAAGAGCTCCCGCTCCTTTTCCGCATACTCCTCATCCTCCCACTCCAGCGCAAAGAGCGCTTCGGCGGCGTCGGGCGTCATTTCCGCAACGGCGCGGTAGATCATATCCTCTTGCTCGAAGGCGAACACGCATTGCTTCTCCGACCAGCCCTTGCCGCATTCGGGCTTGTCCAGCAGCTCGCCCAAGGTCGTGACGGCGCTGAGATCCACATAAGCGTCATTCGTTCCCTCGACGCCGAAGACGGCCACGAGGTCTGTATCCTCAGTGATCTCAAGGGTGATCTGCGCTTCCTTGGAATACTCTCTGCCGCCGATGGTCCACTTTCTGAACCTGTAGCCCTCGTCCGGCTTCGCCGCGAAGGTGTAGACCTCGGGCCCCGCCAGACCGATATAGGCGGACTGGGTCGGATATTCATCGTCAAACACGGGCTGCTCCTCGCCCTGGGCATAGGCGATCTGGCCGAAGCCATCGGTATTGACCGACACGGCAAAGGCGGCCTCGGGGATCTCGTAGGGCATAAAGTGGTATTCGCCGCCGTTCTCGACCTTCATGACGACGCCGTCCGTCCCCTCCTCGGAGATGGTGACGACGAAGGGATCGCCTTCCTCGTAAGGCGCAGTGATGTCGCCGTGCAGGGTCTTGCCCTCCAGCTGGATATACCAGCCGTGCATGTCCGTATCCGACAGGAAACCGACCATCCAGCCCGGATGCTCCGCATCCTCAGAAGGGTAGATCGAAAGAAGGTTAGCTTCGTTTTCGTCCGCGAAATAGCCCTCCCTGGTCCATTCAAAGGGCTCCTCCGGCTGGGTCGGCGTGCTGCCGCAGGCCGCCAGCGAAAGCGCCAGCAGGACCGACAGCAGGACATACAGCTTTTTCATCGTTCGTTCCTCCCGGCTATTCGATGGTCAGGATATCCGAAAAACCGGTCAACTCGAAAACCTCCATGACCGTCTCGCCCACGTGGACGAGCTTCATCTCGCCCTGCTTCATCATGGTCTTCTGGGTCGAGAGCAACACGCGCAGCCCGGCGGAGGAGACGTACTGCAGCGCCTCCATGTCGAGCGTCAGCGCAGTCACACCCGCCAGCGCGTCCTTGAGTTCATCCGCCAGCTGCGGCGCCGTGTTGGTATCCAGACGCCCTTCCAGGGCAACGGTGAGCGCGCTGCCCGTCTGATTCTTTGTAATGTTCAGCATCGTTGCTGCCTCCGATCATTCAAATTGAGTCTCAGTTTTTGAAATCCTTGTAAACCGTCAGCTCGACGTCGTTGCCGGTGATGGCGATCTTCACCTCATCCGCGATATTGGCGACGATCGACTTTTCCAGCTCGTCCCATTCGTTCTGCGCTTCCTCGCTGTCGTCCCGCTCTTTCTCCGTGGCGGCCTTGTAATTTGCGCATGGACCAGCTGATCATGTTCGCCGTGAGGGAATACGTCATGAGGTCGTCGGCGCCGATGTCCGAGGTGACGACCACGCCGCGCATATAGCTGTCCGGCAGATCCCCCAGCTTATCCGACAGGAACGCCCGGTCGATGATGTCGCGGATCTTGCCCATAAAGCCCTGCGCCGCTTCGTTCTTGCCGCTGGTCGCAGTACCGATCAGCTGCTTCCGCATGGCGTCGGTGACGATGGGCCGCGCCGTGAGGCAGAGGCGGAAGCGGCCTTGAGCGCCTCCTCGATCCCCTTCCCCGCGTTTGTCACTCTGATCACGTCTGATTTCATGGTGTTCCTACTTTGTCGGACGTCTATCCTTCACATCCGATCCTGATTTGATTGTATTGCCTCGGAGCGTTTTTGTCAATCGGCCGACAGGGAAAACCCCGGCTCAGGGGTCGCGTGAACCGGGGTTTCATGGAAATGACGTCAATTGTGCGTATGGATCAGGCCGCAGTACCGTCGGTCGTCAGCCGGCCGGCGATCTGCCCGATCCCCTTCGATGTATCCGCCGGCTTACTGACCGCCGCTGACCCATACGGGACAAAGCGGCGTGTATGACGCGCCGTTCACAAGCATCAGCTTGTAAGTCGTCGCGTCGGAGCCGACGGTGAGATCGCCGGAAGAGCTACCCTCAGCGGGTGAAACGTACAGCACATTGACCAGTCTGCCGCCGTTGTACCACGCAACAATCAGCTTCGATCCTGCCGGGACGTTTTCAGCGGTATAAATAAGGGTCTTGCCGCTGAGGCTACCCGCAACGGATATCTCCGCGGCCTTGACCGTCACGGTACAGGTCGCCGTCTTGCCGCCGTCCGCTGTGGTAACGGTGATCGTCGCCGTCCCGGCGGCGACTGCCGTCACCTTGCCGTTTGTGTCAACGGAGGCGACCTTGCTGTCGCTGCTCTTCCACGTCACGGTCTTGTTCGTCGCATTTTCGGGAGCGACCGTCGCTGTCAGCGTCGCCGTATCGCCCGCCGTGAGCGTAAGCGATGTCTTGTCCAGCTTGACGCCCGTGACGGGGACCGTCGCGGCCTTGACCGTCACGGTGCAGGTCGCCGTCTTGCCGCCGTCCGCTGTGGTCACGGTGATCGTCGCCGTTCCGGCGGCGACTGCCGTCACCTTGCCGTTTATGTCAACGGAGGCGACCTTGCTGTCGCTGCTCTTCCAAGTCACGGTCTTGTTCGTCGCATTTTCGGGAGCGACCGTCGCTGTCAGCGCCGCCGTATCGCCCGCGGTGAGCGTAAGCGATGTCTTGTCCAGCTTGACGCCCGTGACGGGGACCGTCGCGGCCTTGACCGTCACGGTACAGGTCGCGGTCTTGCCGCCGTCCGCTGTGGTCACGGTGATCGTCGCCGTCCCGGCGGCGACTGCCGTCACCTTGCCGTTTGTGTCAACGGAGGCGACCTTGCTGTCGCTGCTCTTCCACGTCACGGTCTTGTTCGTCGCGTTTTCGGGAGCGACCGTCGCCGTCAGCGCCGCCGTATCGCCCGCGGTGAGCGTGAGCGATGTCTTGTCCAGCTTGACGCCCGTGACGGGGATATTCGTGATCTCCGATCTGGAAGCGCCGCACACCGTGCAGGTGTAGACGATCCTCGCGGAGTTGCCGCTTTCCGAGACCGCGACCGTGCCGGAATCCCAGCGATGCCCGGTGGGCTTGGTCATGTCGCCCTGGACGATCGTCTGTCCGCAGTCGGGGCAGTAGACATCGCCCGAGCAGCCGTAGGCAGTGCAGGTGGCTTTGGCTTGATTGATGACCTCGGCGTGCCAGTGCCACTGTTGGATGTACTCGATCATGTCGGCGTCGAGCCCGTTCAGATCCTCAGGCGCGAACTTATACTCTCCGCACTTCAAGCATTTGAAGCGATTTGACGCGGGATGGTCGGGATCTGTGCAGCGTATATCAGCGTTCCAGTAGAAGCTGTGTCCCTCCTGCCAGGGGATGGACTTGCCGCGCACGGCGCGGAATCCGCAGTCCTCGCAGATCTTGTCGGCCTCGTTGCCGTTGGACTGCGTCGCGCAGTCCGGTGCGTGAGGGCCTCTGGCGATCATCAGGGGCTTGCCGCTGCGGTCGTACAGGACGTTGCCATCCCCGTCGGTCCTGAATATATCCTCGGTCACAGTTATCAGATTTCCGTGCGCCCTGTACTCGGTCGGCTCGCCCTTTTCGATGAGCTGTCCGCAGTACGCGCAGACCTTGTCACCGGTGTAGCCTCTCCTGCCGCACGGGGCGTCTTCCCTGCCTACGATCTCAGTCACCTGATGCGTACAGGCGGTGCTCTTGAAGCGCTGGTGTACCTCTATCCTGCCGGACCCGCGGATAGAGTCATCGACCTCCCAATAATCCCAGTAGGTCTCGAGGGGATCGTCTATCGTCACATTGCCGAGGATTCTCGTCACCGGCGCATAAGTTGTTCCGCTCACCAACGTATAATACTTGATCGTAAAGCCTTCAAATACCCTGCCGGGGATTTTGTCGGGCGTAAAGAATATCTGGTCGCCGGCTCTGACAAGTCTGTTGGGACCGGAGCAGTCGACGTATACGACAGGGTGCATTCCGTTCTGCCAGGCCGTGGGTCTGCCGTTCCCGTCGGTCGCGTACTGGGTGTAGCCGCAGTCGGCGCAGAAGCGGTAGAGGATGCCGGCCTCAGGGTCGTCGGCTCCCTGCCAGGCGCCGAAGTGATGAAGCTCGCGGATCTTCACGGGATTGGAGAAGCAGTCGTCGCAGTAGCACCAGCCGGTATGGTAGTTCCAGTCGGCGGTCCAGATGTTGCCGTAGAGATCCTCGCAGCTGGCCTTGCAGCCCGGCTCGCCGATATTGCCGCTGACGTGCCAGTTGTCGGGCTCCGTGCCGGGATCAAACTCGTAATTGTGGTTCGCGTCAGTGAACAGGGCTTCGCCGCGGAAGAAGGTCCTGACCCATTCGACATGGTCGTGAACGTAGACCTCGACGGAGTAGCTGCATGCCTCGCAGTTCTGAACGCGGATCGTGTGCGCGTCGTCTTCCCATTCCCAGTGCGTGAAGACGTGGGGAACGAGCTTGACCTCGGAGCAACCGTCGCCGTGGCACAGCATGTAGTGGCCGGCGTCTTCGTAATCATCCTCCGAAACGATCGTGAAGCCGTGCTCCACGGTCAGCGTCACGACGTCGGACCACAGTCCGTGCTCGCCGTCGGAGATGTAGCAGCGGAAGCTGTACAGCTCATCCTGACAGGCGTCATCGGTCACGTTTACCACGAGGCTGTTGGAGTTCGCCGTGTCGTTGTAGCTGATGTTCGACGCGCCGTTTCCGGCGGCGCGGAGCTCCTCGAACTTGGCCGGAGTCGCCGAGCCGGTGCGGCTGAACCAGGTATAGCTGAGATTCCTGCCGACGGCAGCGACGGAGAACCTGACCCTGTTGTTCTCGGAACAGAGGGGATCGCCGCTGTCAGCCATGCAATCGCTGACGGTCGCGACGCGGTTCTGAGGCTGCTTGCTGATGACAATGGGCTCGACGTTCGAGAAGCCGCAGACGGTGCAGCGGCCGCTCCTGAAGCTGTGCGAGGCCTTGGAGGTGATATGCGAGGCCTCGTCGCAGTACCGGCAGTCCTTCCAGTGGAAGCTTTCGTCGAAGCTCCAGCTGCTGGCCGGCCTGGCGCTGTGGGAGCCCGCGAACTGGGCATGCGTACTCTTGAAGTGCTCGACCCACTCGTCGCTCTCGACGCATACCGGACGGTCGCAGTCGCAGCCCTCGATCCTGCTGACGTCCTCGCAGCAGTCCATGCAGAGGCCGCAGTCGCGGCAGCTCTCGATCATGCCGAAGCATATTCCGCAGTTGACGCATACGTGCTCGTCGTTCACGTCCTCGAAGCAGTACTCTCCGCAGGTGCAGCCGAGGTTCTCAGCCTCGGCAAGGCAGCACTCGAGGCAAAGTCCGCAGTTGTCGCAGACCTCGGGAACGGTCTCGAGGCACTCTCCGCAGTCGGCGCAGAAGTGAGTGTCAAAGGAGGGATCCTCGCTGCACATTCCGCAGTCGGGGCACCGGTTCTCCTCGCAGCAGGCCTCGCAGAGCCCGCAGTATTCGCAGGGATCGTAGTCGCTCTCGTAGAAGCAGATGACCCCGCAGGACGGGCAGAGTTCGCACTCGAACTGGCAGTGTGCTAGCTCCATGGGGCATCTCTCGTACTGGCAGTCGCCGCAGATCGGGCAATGGTTGGCGCAGCCGGAGCACTTGTGGCAGTCGTCGCAGACGTACTGATTGCCCTCGCCGTCGTCTTCACAGCAGCTGTTGCACTTGCCGCATTCCTCACAGAGCATGTCCGGATTATCGCAGTAGCAGTCTCCGCAGTCCACACAGTGCAGGTGCTCCTCTTTCAGGCAGTCGTCGCAGTAGATGTGGCCGCTCGCGGCGCATCCGCCCCTGCTCTCGTCAAAGGACGTGACGCATTCGTCACAGTCGTAGCAGTGTATCTCCACACCGTTGTTGTTTGCGATGCATTCGGGGCAGGTCCCGCAGGTCGGGCAAAGCTCGTCCTCATCCCAGAGTTTATCGCAAAAATGGCAGATCTCTTTGCCTTCGCCCTCATCCGCAAACGCGGGAGAAGACAGCTGAGGCGCCAGGAGCGCCGCCAGCAGAAGCGCGTACAGGAATATCCGCACCGCTCCGGCAACACGTCGTCTGATCATCGTCTCTTCCTCCTTCTCTTTTCGGCTTTTCATCCGCGCCGCTCTGCCTTTGCCGGGCGCACAGATGAAAAGCGTCTCGGATTCATAAACAGCTTCGTCTTCGCTATCCTGTAAAATGGACCGTTCTGTATCTCCAGTCAGTTTTATTAAATTATACAACCCCATGATCGCTTTTACAAGTTTTAGTTATTCGTCAAACTGCCGAACGGCGGGCCTCCCCTTTTGGCGAAGGCCTTATGCAATGATCATCGGGAGCATCCCGCAAAAAAATATGCTCGTACCACTGTACAGACGCCGCCGTGATGGAGTATAATTAAATTGATTTAATATAAGTTATAAGTGCCCGCGGCAGGATACGGCCCTCCCCCTCGGACGTTTTTCCGGACGGAGGCGGCGAAGACCTCTGCGCGTATCCCGGCGCGATTGATCCGATCTGCCACCGAGACCCGCCGCATCATCAAGGAAAGGAAGGATAAGAGATGACACACAAAACACGCAGGCTCGTGAGCGTCCTTTTTGCGCTTATCGCCGCAGCGTTCCTGCTGCCCGCGTCAGTCCACGCAGCGGAAACGGACCCGTACGTCCGGTCTGTCGCCGTTACGATCGATGCGCCTTTCGTCTGGGCGCGTCCGGACTATACGGCGGAGTTCCCTGCCGGAGCGCACTACTACTGCTCCGATTACACGGGGGGAGAACTCCTCAACGACGTGAAATGGAGGGATCTGACCGCCAACAGATGGATGATCCCCAACAAAGACACGTTCGAGCTCGGGCATCAGTACAGGGTTGACGTCTATCTGACGGCGGAAGAAGGCTATACGATCGTGACGAACGCCGACGGGACGATCAACGGGAAAACGGCCCAGCACCATATCGACCCCTATTCCAATCAGTATGTCCTCTCCTATACGTTCCCAGAGGTGACAAAGCACATCGCCTCCGTCTCCATCACGCTGGACAGCCCCATTGTCGGCGAAAAGCCGGATTACACGGCGCAGTTCCCCGGCGGCAGTTTCTATTACACCGCCGCAATTAATGACACCTATTCCCGCAGCGACATCACCTGGGGCGACGCCACGATGGGGACGTTCATGACGCCGGACGTCAGCGTCTTCCAGTCGGGCCGTGCGTATCAGGTCGTCGTTCTTCTGACGCCCATGGACACCTTCTGGTTCACGTCCTCCACGACCGCCACGGTGAACGACCATCCCGCAAAGGCGGAAATATTGAGCAATCAGCTCCTGGTCACGTATACGTTCGACTCGGCCGCCCAGCCTGTTTCGTCCGTCTCGATCACGCTGGACAGCCCTGTGGGCGGAGCGCACCCGGACTACAAGGCGGAGTTGCCCTCCGGCGTCCGGTACTTCATCACGCCGTCAGCCGACAACAGCCTGCGCGATGACATCGACTGGTATGAACCCGCTGTCAGCGAGTTCACGCCGCTGGACCCGAACACCGGCGTATTCCAGACGGGGCACGAGTATGAGGTCGTCATCTACCTGTCGGCGCAGGACGGGTATGCGTTCACCGCCGGCACCACGGCGCAGATCAACGGGTCCGCTGCCAGGGCGGGCAGGGCCGGGACGCAGCTCTACGTCTCCTTCCTCTTCTCCCCGGCGCCGACCCCGATCCCCGCTGTCTCTGTCACATTGGACGAGCCCGAAGCCGGCGCGCACCCGGATTTCACGGCCGTACTGCCCTCCGGCGCAAACTACTATTCCTCGTCTCAGAACGGCACCTATATCCGCAACGACATCCTCTGGCGCAACGCAGATGAGGACACGCTGTTAAAACCGGACACCGACGTATTCGAGACGGGGCACGCCTATGAGGTCACCATCTACCTGTCGGCACGGAGCGGATACGCATTCGCCCCCGGCGCCGCGGCGCAGGTCAACGGGATGACCGCCAATGCCGAGGTCGTAAACGGCCAACTCAAGATCAGGTACACCTTCCCCACGCTCCTTGAGCCGATCGTCTCGGCTTCCGTCACGCTGGACGCGCCCGCGGCCGGAACGCGACCGGACTTCGACGCCGAGTTCCCCGCCGGCGCCCCCTACTATACCGATGAGAATCATAACGGCAGCTACCTCCGCAACGACATCCAATGGAAATGCCTCACATCGGACGCCGCACTGAGCCCGGACTATGACTGGTTCGGCGTCTCAAAGCAATACGCGGTCACGGTCTGGCTGACGCCGCGTGAGGGCTATGCGTTCAGAAGAAATACCGCGGCCACGATCAACGGCTATGCCGCAGCGGTGGAGCTCCTGTCCGACGGCAGGCTCAAAGCGTCTTATACCTTCCCGACCATTGAGATCATCCCCATCTCCCATCTCGAGTTGTCGCTGGGCGTACCGGCCGCAGACGTGCGGCCGGACTATAACCCGGTGCTGCCCGAAGGCGCCCCCTATTCCCCGTCCGGAATCAACTGGTTCGACGAGGATGCTAATGTCACATTGGATCGAGACGGCGGCGACGTCTTCCAGTACGGACACCGCTATCGAGTCAACATCTTTCTGGATCATGCGTACGGTTACGAGTTCACTGACGACATCACCGCGACGCTGAACGGTGAAACCGCTTATTCACGCACGTTCTCAGAGGACACGGCCTTCGTCTCCGTTTTATTCCCCGCCCTGCCAAACTCGATCCCTTCTGTCTCTGTCACATTGGACGCGCCTGAAGCCGACGCGCACCCGGATTTCACGGCTACGCTGCCTTCCGGCGCAAACTACTATTCCTCGTCTCAGAACAACGGCGTCTATCTCCGCAATGACATCCTCTGGCGCAACGCGGATGAGGACACGCTGTTAAAACCGGACACCGACGTATTCGAGACGGGGTACGCTTATGAGGTCACCATCTACCTGTCGGCGCGCAGCGGCAACGTGTTCACGTCCGACACAACGGCCCAGGTCAACGGGAAGACCGCCCGGGCCGAGGTCGTAAACGGCCAGCTCAAAATCAAATACACCTTCCCCGCCCTGCCGAAGCCGACGTATACGATCACGTGGAAGAACGACGACGGCACGGTCCTCGAGACCGACACCGGCGTGGCTCGCGGCACCATGCCGACGTACAACGGCCCGACGCCCGTCAAGGCGCCCACCGACAAGTTCACCTATACCTTCCGGGGCTGGAGGCCCGCGATCCAGGCCGCCACCGAGGACAAGACGTATACCGCCACGTTTACCGAGAAGCCCATATGCTCCGTGAGCGGGACTGTCAGCGGTGACAGCCTCACCTATTCTGTGACGGCCGCGCCGGGCGGCGCAGTGCTGATCGCAGCGCGCTATGACAGCGGCCGGATGACCTGGCTCCAGACGGTCTCCTCGCCTGCAGCATCGGGCAGCCTGACGATGAAGGGCAGCGGTTCGGACTGCAAGCTGTTCCTTGTGGACGGGACGAGCTTCCGCCCGCTGTGCAGCGCCTGGACCCGCTGACAGAAATAAGCTCTCTGCTATATCTCAGCCGCCGCGGCACATTCGCCGCGGCGGCTTTTTGGGCTCTTAAAAGACAAACAGGCGCGGGCATCCGATCAGGCTGCCCGCGCCCTTTTACGCGGTGCTTTATCGTTCTATCTGCCGCCCGCCTCCGCCCGCACGCTTGCGCACAGGGGCTTTCCGGCCTCCTCCAGCACGAAGACGCTGACGCAGCTGTACTCTGCGGTTCCCAGGTCGAAGGTGACGGGCGTGTCGGCGGCAAAGGGCCCTGTCCGCGACCGCGCCGCGGTCATCTGCCCGTTCTCCCGGTAGGCGGCGCACCAGGCCAAAGCGCCGTCGTCGGCAGCAGGCTCAGGCACATCGCCGCGGCGAGGAGAAGGGACAGGGTCCGTTTTCCAAGCGTTGCTCTCATATCGTTCGCCTCCGTGTTTCCGTGTTGCAGCTTTAGATAACTTACCTATTATAAATGATCGCGGAAGCAGCGCTCTGTACATGGAGGGGAACCCCGCCAACGGCCCGAAAACGGCAAAAACACGATATGTGCAGCGGGTTTCCGGGTTTTTGCGTAAAAAATCCCGGTTCACTGATGACAGTAAATCGGGATAGGGAGTTGGAGGCGCCACCCAGATTCGAACTGGGGGTCAGGGTTTTGCAGACCCGTGCCTTACCACTTGGCTATGGCGCCATATGAATTGACAGGAGTTTCGTGCGAGAACTCCTGCCAATTTTTTGGAGCGGATTACGAGGCTCGAACTCGCTACCTCCACCTTGGCAAGGTGGCGCTCTACCAGATGAGCTAAATCCG
>SVKN01000055.1 GCA_015068445.1 Oscillospiraceae bacterium
GCTGACGGTGCCATGATGGGCGCCGGCCAGCCGGGCGAGCGCAGCTCGCCCATGCGACGACCACGAAACGGAAGCGTGATCCTGGGCCGATGTGTCATCGGCCCCTACGACGCGATATCATTCCCCCCACGTTGTCATCCCGAGGGTCGCGAAGCGGAGTCGAAGGATCTATACCCTTCACGCCGCGGCAGCGGCGGTATCAAATGCGCCGCAGGCACGACAATTATCCATTGTCCATTGTCAATTCGCCCCTCCGCGCGTATACAACCGCCCGATTTTATGCTATACTATTATATTATGACTTTACCTGCGGAGGGGTCCTATGCCGTACATCAGCTTTGACCGGGTGGTCAAGAAATACACCATGGGCGATCAGGAGATCTACGCGGCCCGGGAGGTGTCGTTTTCCATCGAGAAGGGGGAGTTCTGCGTCATCGTGGGGCCCTCGGGCGCGGGGAAGACGACGATCCTCAACATCCTCGGCGGCATGGACCGCTGCGACGGCGGGACGGTGACGCTGGACGGGCAGGCGATCTCGCGAATGACGCCGCGCCAGCTGACGGCCTACCGGCGGTACGACGTGGGCTTCGTGTTCCAGTTCTACAACCTCGTGCAGAACCTGACGGCGCTGGAGAACGTGGAGCTGGCCGGGGCCATCTGCCGGGAGCCGCTGGACGCTGAGGAGACGCTGCGGGGCGTGGGACTGGGCGACCGGCTGAAAAACTTCCCCGCCCAGCTGTCGGGCGGCGAGCAGCAGCGCGTGTCCATCGCCCGCGCCCTGGCCAAGAACCCGAAGATCCTGCTGTGCGACGAGCCCACGGGCGCGCTGGACTACCAGACGGGCAAGAGCGTCCTGGGCCTGCTCCACGACACCTGCCGCAGGCACGGCAAGACCGTCATCGTCATCACCCACAACCAGGCCATCACCGCCATGGCCGACCGGGTGATCACCGTGAAAAACGGCATGGTCACCTCCGAAACGATCAACCCGAACCCCCTGCCTGCCGAAAGGATCGAGTGGTAGTGTGAACAAGTCCTTCCGGAAGATGGTCCTGCGGTCGGTGCGCGAGTCCTTCGGCCGCTTCGCCGCCATCTTCATAATCTCGGCCCTCGGCGTCGGCTTTCTGGCCGGGCTGGAGGCCGCCACCCCCGATATGCTGCTCACCGGCACCCGCTATTTCAACAGTGGGCGCCTGGCCGACGTGCGCCTTTTGTCGAATATCGGCCTGGACGACAGCGACCTCCGGGCCGTCGCGTCCGTGGAGGGGATCGGCGCGCTGACGACGCTCAAGTCGGCCGACCTGCTGTTCGACCGCGCGGACGGCGTGACCATCGGCGTCACGGTCAACGGGATCGACCGGAACGAGCCGCTGGACAGCGCGGTCAACGCCCTGACGCTGACCGCCGGGCGGCTGCCGGAAAACGAGAACGAATGCCTGATCGAGGCCGTGGTGGACACGGTCCGGGGCGTGTGGATCGGCGACACGATCACCTTCTCCGCCCAGAACGACGAGGACGCCTCCGACAGCTTCCTGCCGCGGACGCTGACCGTGGTGGGCGAGGCGGCGAACCCCTACTATATGTCTCTCGTCCGCGAGCAGACCACCGTGGGCACCGGGCGCATCAGCGAGGTGATCTACGTCTGGAACGAGTGCTTCGACACCGATTACTACACGGCCTTTTACATGACCGTCGCGGGCGCGGATGAGACTTTATCCATGAGCGACGATTACGACGCGCTGGTGCAGCCCGTCGTCGACCGGCTGGAGGACCTGGCGGAGACGCAGAAATACGCCCGCCACGACAAGGTCGTCGGCGAGGCCCGGGAGAAGATCGACGACGCCTGGGCCACCTATTATGAAAAGGAGCAGGAGGCCGACGACTCCTTCGCCGAGGCAGAGCGGAAGATCGCCGACGCCGAGCGCGACATCGCAGACGGCGAAAAGGAGCTGGCCGACAAATCCGCCGAGGGCCGCCAGAAGATCGCCGACGGCGAGCAGGAGCTCCGGGATGCTTATCAGAAGCTGATCGACGGCCAGAAGGAATACGAGGACGGCCTCAAAGAGTACGAGGACGGCAAAAAGGAATACGAGGACGGCCTCAAGGAGTATGAGGACGGCCTGAAGGAATACGAGGACGGCCTCAGGGACTGGCAGGAGGGCCGGGAGAAGTACGAGGACGGCCTCAGGGACTACGAGGACGGCAAAAAGGAATACGACGAAGGCGCGGAGGAGCTGGAAAAGGCCCGGATCAGGCTGGCCCGGGGCGAGAACGTCTTCGACATGACGGCGGAGCAGCTGGCGGACGGCCGCAATGCATTGGCCGCGGCCCAGCAGGAGCTGGACGAGACGGCCGCGGGCATGGCCGCCATGCTGGGCCTGCAGGGCGTCACCACGGCCCGGCAGCTGCTGGACGTGGCGGACAGCAATCCCATGGCCGCCGCGGCGCTGGCCGATTATCTCCCCATGCTCCGGGGCGGGCAGGCGCAGATCGACGCGCAGGCCGCCGCCATCGAGGCGGGGCAGGCCCAGCTGGACGAGGGCTTCGACGATCTCGTGTCCGGCCGGGAGGAATACGAAAAGGGGAAAAAGGAGCTGGAGGACGCTCACCGGGCGCTGCTGGACGCGTGGCTGACGCTGGAGGACGCCCGCAGGGAGCTGGAGGACGGCGAGAAGGAGCTGGCGGACGCCCGCAGGGAGCTGGACGACGCGGAGATCGAGCTCCGCGACGCGAAGCAGGAGCTGGAGGACGCCGAGGCCGAGCTGGCCGACGCCCGCAAGGAGCTGGAGGACGGCTGGAAGGAATATTACGACGGTCTGAAGGAGCTGCAGGACGCCCGGGTCACACTGGACCGGGAGGTCTCCAAGGCCCAGCGGGACATCGAGCAGGGCAAGCGCGACCTGGCCGACGGCAAAAAGGAGCTGGCCGACGCCGAGGAGGACGCCCGGCAGAAGCTGGACGACGCCCGCTACGAGATCGAAAAGGCCGAAAGCAAGCTGGATGACATCGCCGAGCCCAAGTGGTACGTCCTGGACCGCTCCGGCATGATGACCCCGGCCTCCTTCGACAGCAACATCGAGAAGGTGGCGTCCATCGCCCGGGTGTTCCCCGTGTTTTTCTTCCTCATCGCGGCCCTGGTCTGCTCCACCACCATGACGCGCATGGTGGAGGAGGAGCGCGGCGTCATCGGCACCATGAAGGCGCTGGGGTATTCCTCCGGCGCGATCTCGGCGAAATACCTGCTGTACGCGCTGCTCGCCTCGCTTCTGGGCGCGATCCTGGGCCTGACGGCGGGCTTCCGCATCTTCCCCACGGTCATCTGGAACGCCTACGGCATCATGTACCGCCTGCCGAAGCTGTACACGCCCTTCAACGTCCGCTACGCGGTCGTCTCCACGGGCGTGACGCTGATCGCCATTTTAGGGGCCACGGCGCTTGTCTGCCGCCGGTCCCTCAGCGAGTCGCCCGCGTCGCTGCTCCTGCCCAAGGCCCCGCAGCCGGGCAAGCGCGTTTTTCTCGAAAACATCACGCCGCTGTGGCGACGTCTGAGCTTCCGTGGGAAGGTGACGGCCCGGAACCTGCTGCGGTATAAAAAGCGGTTCTTCATGACCGTCGTCGGCGTCACGGGCTGCACGGCGCTGCTGGTCACGGGCTTCGGCCTGCAGAACTCCATCGACGACATCCTGCGCAACCAGTTCGATGAGCTGTGGAAGTTCGATCTGGAGATCGGCCTCAAGGACGATCCGGACGTGCGGCTGCTGGGGCTCGTCGAGGGCCTGGACGGCTGGATCGCCGCCCGGCGGGAGAGCGGCAAGGTCACCACCGGCGGCGCGCGCAGCGAGGTGTACGTCTACGTCCCCGAGGACGCCGGGCGCTTCGCCGCCGAGTACGTTGATTTCCGCACGAGAAAGGGCCATATCCCCGTGGACTTCGGCCCCGGGAAGGTCGTCCTCACCGAAAAGGCCGGCAGGACCATCGGCGTGCAGCCGGGGCAGACCGTTACGTTCCTGGACGGCGACGACGAAGCATACACGCTGACCGTCACGGGCGTCACGGAGAATTACATCCAGAGCTACCTCTACATCGCCCCGGACGTCTACGAGGCGGTCTTCGGCGGGAAGGCCGAGACGAACCTGCTGCTGTGCAGGGCCGGGTGCGAAACGAAGGAGGAGCGCGACGCGCTGGCCGAAAAGGTGCTGAAATGCAGCTCCGCCACGTCGGCCACCTTCACCGAGGACACCGCCGAGAGCTTCGGCGACGCCTTCGACTCCATCGACATGATCGTCTGGGTGCTGATCTTCAGCGCCGGGGCGCTGGCCTTCGTGGTGCTGTACAACCTGACGAACATCAACATCGGCGAGCGCCACAAGGAGCTGGCCACGCTGAAGGTCCTGGGCTTCTTCGAGCCGGAGGTGGCGTCGTACATCCTGCGGGAGACGAACCTGCTGAGCCTCATCGGCTCCGCCGCGGGCCTGCTGGCCGGGAAGGTGCTGCACGCCTTCGTCGCCGCCACCGCCGAGGTGGACGCCGTCATGTTCGGCCGCGTCATCACCCCCCTGAGCTACTTCTGGGCCTTCGCCCTCAGCATGACCTTCTCCCTCCTCGTCAGCGCCGCCATGCTCCCCAGCCTCCGCCGCGTGAACATGGTCGAATCCCTCAAAGCCCCCGAATAAGGCTTGCTTCGACCGCGGAAAGAGTGTATAGTGGTCATATATACGATCGTAACGCCGGAAGTGGCGCGGGCCGCTTGGCTCCCTCTTCGAGGGAGCTGTCAGTCGGCAGAAGCCGACTGACTGAGGGAGTTGCCGCGGGATGATCCCGTTTCCGGAGCGGCGTCGAAGGATCTATGCCCTTCCCGCCGCAAGGCGGTATCAGATCGTCGGCCGCAGGCCGACACCTTCACTGTCCACTGTCAACTGTCAACTATAAAAGGGGTGTCTTATGGACAACAAATCGAAGCTGCGCGCGCTGCCGAAGATCGACGAGCTGGTGGCGGCGCTGGACGCGCTGTGTGAGGAATACGGCCGGGACGTGGTGACCGACTGCGCCCGGGAGCAGGTGGAGGACGTGCGCCGGACGATCCTGTCGGGCGGCGACTGCGAGGTGAGCCTCGACGCGCTGTGCGCCCGGGTGGCGGACGCCATGAAGGCGATCTACGCCCCCCATCTCCACGCCGTGGTCAACGCCACGGGCGTGGTGCTGCACACCAATCTGGGCCGCGCCGTGCTCAGCGAGGCGGCCGCCCGGGCCGCCTACACTGCCGCCCGGTGCTACACCAACCTGGAATACGACGTGGAAAAGGGCCAGCGCGGCTCCCGCTACAGCCACATCGAGCGCCTGCTGCGCCGTCTGACCGGGGCCGAGGGCGCCATGGTGGTCAACAACAACGCCGCCGCCGTCCTTCTGATCCTCTCCACCCTGGCCCGGGGGAAGGAAGTCGTCGTCTCCCGCGGCGAGCTGGTGGAGATCGGCGGCGCCTTCCGCGTGCCCGCCATCATGGAGCAGAGCGGCGGCACCCTCGTGGAGATCGGCACCACCAACAAGACCCATCCCTACGACTATGAAAACGCCGTCACCGAGAACACCGGCGCGATTTTGAAGGTGCACACCAGCAACTTCAAGATCACGGGCTTCACCGAGGAGGTCCCCCTGACCGCCCTGCGTGAGATCGCGGACCGCCACGGCCTGCCGCTGATCTACGATCTGGGCAGCGGCCGCCTGTGCGACCTGACGGAGGCCGGCGTGCTGGAGGAGCCGGGCGTGCTGCAGGCGCTGGCCGACGGCGCGGACGTGGTGTCCTTCAGCGGCGACAAGCTGCTGGGCGGCCCCCAGGCCGGCATCATCGTGGGCAAAAAAGAGCTGATCGAGCGGATGAAGAAGCATCCGCTGACCCGCGCGTTCCGCGTGGATAAAATGACCTTCGCCGCGCTGGAGGAGACGCTGCGCTGCTACCTCGACCCCACCCGGGCCGGGAACGTCCCCACCATCGCCATGATCCGCCGGCCTCTGGAGGAGCTGGACCGCGCGGCCCGCAGCCTGCGCCGCAGGCTTTCGGCCATCGAGGGGCTCCACGCCGCCGTGGTGGACGAAAAGAGCCAGGTGGGCGGCGGCTCCGTGCCCTCGGTCTTCCTGGACACCCGGGCCGTGGCCGTCACGGCCGACAACATCAGCTCCGCCGCGCTGGAGGAGAACCTGCGCAGGCGGTTCAGCATCATCTGCCGCGTCACCCACGACCGCGTGCTGCTGGACGTGCGGACGCTGCTGGAGGGCGACGACAAGACCATCGCCGACGCATTTCGTACCCTGTGTGAGGAGGCAAAATGAATCACGTCATCATCGGCACCGCAGGTCACGTGGACCACGGCAAGACCTGCCTCATCAAGGCGCTGACGGGCATCGACACCGACCGTCTGGCCGAGGAGAAGAAGCGCGGCATCACCATCGAGCTGGGCTTCGCCAATCTGGAGCTGCCCGGCGGCGTCACCGCGGGCATCGTGGACGTGCCCGGGCACGAGAAGTTCATCAAAAACATGCTGGCCGGGGCCGGCGGCATCGACATCGCCATGCTGATCGTCGCCGCCGACGAGGGCGTCATGCCCCAGACCCGGGAGCATCTTGCGATCCTGCGCCTGCTGGACATCCCGAAGGGCGTGGTGGTCATCACCAAGTGCGACACCGTGGACGAGGACTGGGCCGAGCTCGTCAAGGAGGACGTGGCCGAGGCCGTCAAGGGCACGTTCCTGGAGGGCGCGCCCATGGTCTGCGTCTCCGCCTTCACGGGCCAGGGGCTGGACGAGCTGAAGGAGCTGCTGGCCGACATCGCCAAAAATACCGAGGGCAAGGACCTGTCCCGCCCCTTCCGCCTGCCCGCCGACCGCGTGTTCACGCTGGGCGGCCACGGCACGGTGATCACGGGCACGCTGATCGAAGGCACCCTTCACGAGGGCGACGAGATCGAGCTGTACCCCTCGGGCATCATGACCCGCGCCCGCTCCATCCAGGTCCACTCCCACGACGTGCAGGAGGCTTACGGCGGCCAGCGCGTGGCCGTCAATCTGGCGGGCGTCAAAAAGGAGGACATCGAGCGCGGCGAGGTCATCGCGGCTCCGGGCAGCATGACGCCCTCCATGATGCTGGACGTCCGGCTGGACTGCCTCGAGGAGGCCGGGCGCGAGATCAAGAACAACAGCCGCCTGCACCTGTACCACGGCGCGCGGGAGATCCTGACGAAGGTCGTGCTCATGGACCGGGATACGCTGCTGCCCGGCGAGAGCTGCTTTGCCCAGCTTCGGTTGGAGGAGCAGATCGTCGCCAAGCGCGGCGACCGCTTCGTGGTGCGCTTCTACTCGCCGCTGGAGACCGTGGGCGGCGGCATCATCGTCGACCCCTGCCCCTTCAAGCACCGCCGCAGCGACAGGCGCGCGCTGGAGGGCATGGAGATCAAGCTCCGCGGCGACCGTCAGGCCGTCGTCGGCCGCCTGATCGCCGACCACAGCCCCAACTGGACCCACGTGGAGGACGTGGCCCGGTTCGGCTCCTATACCGTGGACGAGACGCGGCAGGAGGCCGAAGCGCTGGCACAGTCCGGCGCGGTGGTCGCCATCAGTAAAGACATCTATCTCGACGCGGAATACGTCAAAAAGGTCCGCAAGGAAATGCTTGCCCTGCTGACCGATTTCCATAAAAAGAACCCCCTCAAGGGCGGCGTAAAGCGCGAGGAGCTGCGCTCCCGCATCCTGCCCGAGGTGCGCATCGCCGATGTGGACGCGCTGCTGGACCACTTCATCGAAAAGGGGTCAATCAAAGAGGTCCGGGGCCTCATCTCGATCGCGTCCTTCAAGGTGGAGGCCGGGGAGAAGCTGCAGAAGCTCATGGACTCCATCCTCGCCCAGTACAAGAAGGCCGCTTACGCCCCGCCCGCCACCGACGACGTCATCGGTGGCGACAAGCAGGCCGCCCAGGTCCTTGACGCCATGCTGGCCGACCGGCTGCTGGTGCGCCTGGACGCCCAGATCTACATGGAGGCCGGGTGCTACGATCAGGCCCTGCAGACCGCCATGGACCTCATCGACAAAAACGGTACGGTCACCCTGGCCGAATACCGCGACGCCCTGGGCACCTCCCGCAAGTTCGCCGTCGCCCTGCTGGAGCAGTTCGACCGCGCCCGCCTCACCAAAAAAGTCGGCGACGCCCGCGTCAAAGGCGAAAACGCGAAATAGCCGCCCGGCCCCGGCTCCGCGATCATCCCGCGGCAACTCCCTCAGTCAGTCGGCAGCCGCCGACTGACAGCTCCCTCGCAGAGGGAGCCTTTCGCCCGCCCTCTCACCGCACCATCACTGACCTAAAAATCAGGTGACTTTCCATGGATCAGGAACCACAGTTTACTCCCCGCTCCGAGCAGGAGCTGGACGACATCATCCAGGACATTTACACCTCCGTCCTGTATGACATGGCCTCGGATCAGGCGCCCTCCGCCGTCAAGGCATCAGCAGACGCCGCGCCCCAGCCGCAGTCCCAGCCCCAGCCCGCCGTGCGGGACCTCCGGCACGACGCGGGGCCCAAACGCCGCCGCGCCCCGGCCGAAAAACCGAAAAAGAAGAAACAACGCCGCGCCCGCCGCCGCGGATGGCCCGCCGCCATCGGCGCGGGCGTCCTTCTGGCCGCGTTCCTCTACTGGCTGGTGGTGTTCTCACCCGTGCCGTTCATCAAAAAATGGCGCGACATCTACATCGAGACCGCCATGGGCACCATGACCCACCAGTGGCTGGCCACCTCCTTCATCCCGGAGGAGGTCATCGACACGGTCATGGAGATCCGCCAGAGCATCGAAGAGCGGCAGGAGGAGATCAGCACCGACTGGTCCCTCAGCGGCCTGCTGAGCGGGGCGGGGGAGAAGGAGGTCTGGAGCGAGCTCCGGGACGACTTCTTCGACCTGTACCCCGAGATCGACCGCGACAGCTTTGAGGCCTACATGTCCACCCACCGCGCATCCGACGACGTGGACGAAAACGGCTACCTGCGCATCGATCAGGCCGGGATCGGCGACAAGCCCACGGGCATTTACACGACGAACGGCGACCAGGTCCTGGCCATCGACACCCTCAACGGCATCGTCATCGTCAAGGTGACCGGGGAGGACTACGTGGGCCGTCTGGCCATCGTCAAGGACCCCGCGCAGATGGGCCTCGGCCTGGCGCGCAACCTGGGCGAGAGCGGCTCGGTCATCGCCACCATCGCAAAGGACGAGAACGCGATCCTCGCCGTCAACGCCAGCGGCTTCGCCGACGAGGAGGGCCACGGCACCGGCGGCGTCACCCACGGCCTCGTCATCAAGGACGGTAAGACGTACAACGATTACGTGGGCGGCAACTACAAGACCATCGGCTTCGACTATGACAACGTGCTGCAGATCGGCAAATACAAGGACAGCTCCAAGCTCAAGAACGCCGTGGAGTTCAAGCCCGTCCTCGTGCTGGACGGCGAGGCCGTCATCTCCGGCTCCGCCGGCTGGGGTATCCAGCCCCGGTCCGCCATCGGCCAGCGCACCGACGGTCAGGTGCTGATCCTCGTGGTGGACGGCCGCCAGCCCGGCTATTCCATCGGCTGCACCATGGGCGATCTGGCCGACGTCATGACGCGCTACGGCGCCTATCAGGCCTGCAACCTGGACGGCGGCTCCTCCAGCATCCTGTACTACAACGGCCGGAAGATCACCAGGCCCTCCGCCGCCGACAAGGACAACGGCCGCCGCCTCCCCAACGCCTTCGTGGTCTATGAACGATAGGAAAAAGCCCCGCTCAGCGGGGCTTTTTTCAGTGTACAGTTGACAGTGGACAGTGGACAGTGAAGGGCGCATTGACAATTGCGGTGTCGGCCTGCGGCCGACGATTTGATGGCGCCCGTCGGGCGCACAGGACCGCGCCCCGGACAGTGATCGTTGTAGGGGCCGATGACACATCGGCCCATGATCACGCTTCCGTTTCGTGGTCTTTGTAGCGGCGACCTGCGGTCGCCATAACCACGCCCGCGCACATCCCGGCCCCGGCAACATAGCCTCCCTCTCCGTCTGAACACGCGTGTCTCAGCCTGCGGCTGAGCCTTTCGCGCGGAATAGGGAGGTGGCACGCGGAGCGTGACGGAAGGAGTTGCCCCGGGCTCCGGGCCGCTCCGGAAACATGTGCATCCCACCGCAACTCCCTCAGTCAAACGGCCCTGCCGTTTGACAGCTCCCTCACGGAGGGAGCCAAGCTGCCATCCCCCGCCGCACAAAAAACAAAAGCCTGCCACGTTCGTGACAGGCTTTTGCCTTGGCGGAGAAAGAGGGATTTGAACCCTCGCGACGCTTTCACGCCCTACTCCCTTAGCAGGGGAGCCCCTTCACCACTTGGGTATTTCTCCGGGTGCTGTTTGATTGTGTCCGCCACAGAAAATGGCGGAGAGAGTGGGATTCGAACCCACGGATGCTTGCACATCGCCGGTTTTCAAGACCGGTGCCTTAAACCACTCGACCATCTCTCCTCAACGATGCTCAGTTATTTTACCACAGCCGCCGCCGATTGTCAACAAGCACCTGCGAGAAAACTGCGACCCGGGGCGACAAAATCCGCGTTTGATAGATGATCCCGATAGCTGAACTAAAATCTATCCGATATTTGTATTTGATTTTTGCCGGGCCCGATGATATCATTTGATTGTGAACAGAACAATCATAACTCATTTTCCTCAATCACTATGATCCCCGGCAAAAGCCTCCCGTTTGGGAGGCTTTTTGCGTTATATGGCGAGGGCGCGAGACCCGTGATGGGCGCCGCGTCCTTCCTTGGCTCCCTCTGCGAGGGAGCTGTCAAACGGCAGGGCCGTTTGACTGAGGGAGTTGCAGCGGGACGCGCTCGTTACCGGAGCGGCTCAAAGCCCGGGGCAACGCCTTCCACCGCTGACGGGACCGTGATGTGCGCGGGCCAGTGCGGAACGGTGTGGGCACCGTTCCCTACGAAGACCACAATCCGGTTCCTTGATGTGCGCGGGCCAGTTATGGCGAGCACAGCTCGCCGCTACGATGACCACCATCCGGTGCCGTGATGTGCGCCGACCGATCATGGCGAGCACAGCTCGCCGCTACAAAGACCACATCACGCGGGCATGATCATGGGCCGATGTGTCATCGGCCCCTACGGCTACGACGACCACCATACGGTGCCGTGATGTGCGCGGACCAGTTATGGCGAGCACAGCTCGCCGCTACAAAGACCACATCACGCGGGCATGATCATGGGCCGATGTGTCATCGGCCCCTACGATGCCCCCTTACAGCTCCACCTTTTCGGGTCTGGACAGGCGGCCGTCCTGCTCGGTGACCAGATAGAGGGCGCAGTTCTCCAGCACGGGCTCCCACTTGTCGGGGGCGACGAGGACGCCGAAGAGGACGCGCAGGGCGCCGCCGTGGGAGGCGACGAGGATGGACTCGCCGTCGGCCGTCTTCAGCCAATCGGCGAAGTCGCTGACGCGGGCGACAACGTCCCGGATATGCTCCATGCCGAAGGTCTCGTCCTTGCCCCAGGGGTCGCGGAGGAACGCGCGGGCCTCCTTGGGCATGTCCTCCTGCAGGACGCCCTCCCAGGGGCCGAGGTCCTTTTCGATGATCCGCTCGTCGATCTCGATGCCGCTGCCGTCCCGGCCGGAGACGATCTCCGCCGTGCGCCGGGCGCGGATCAGGGGGCTGCTGATGACGCGGTCGAAGGTCAGGCCCACGACCCGCAGCTTCTCCGCCAGCGCCTCGGCCTGGCCGACGCCGGTGTCGTTGAGGGGCTGGTCCGTGTGGCCCTGGAGCCTGCCAATCAGGTTGTAATCCGTCTGCCCGTGCCGGACGAAATAGATCTTCTTCATAACGCACCTCCGCAAGTCTTTGACCACAGTATACCCGAAAAAACCCGTGACGGCAAGCGCCGTTCATTATATAATAGGAGCAGAAAAGGAGGGACCGACCATGACCATCACCCTGATCCCGCGGGAGGGGGCGACCGTGGGCGTCTGGAGCGGCGGGACGACCACCGAGCTGGCGCTGTACCCGCCCGACGGCAGCTACGCCCAGCGCCGCTTCCTGTTCCGCATCAGCTCCGCCGACGTGCAGCTGGAGGAGAGCACCTTCACGCCCCTGCCCGGCGTGACGCGGTACATCACGCCGCTGACCGGGGGCTTCACGCTGACCCACCCGGACGGTTCGTCCGTCGTGATGGAGCCGCTGGACACGCCCTATCGCTTCGACGGCGGCGTCCCCACGGTGAGCCGCGGCAGGGCCGCCGACTTCAACCTGATGTGCAAGGGCTGCGGCGGCGTCATGACCCTGGCCGAGGGGACCGACCTGGCGCTCCCGGGCTTCAACTACTACATGCTCCCGGCGGGCGGCGAGGTGACGGCCGGCGGCTTCACCTACCGTCTGCGCCCCCTGGACCTGCTGCTGATCGAGACCGACCGGAGCGTCCCCGTCCGCACTGACAAGGCGCTTGTCTGCCGGATCGACCTTTGATAAAAAACCCTCCCGGGTCACTCCGGGAGGGTTTTAGTATGCAGACATCGTTTTTTGCATTGCATGCGTAAACGATCCATATTGAATCGT
Organism: Oscillospiraceae bacterium; assembly: GCA_015068445.1. Lineage (GTDB taxonomy): Bacteria > Bacillota > Clostridia > Oscillospirales > Butyricicoccaceae > RGIG1902. The sequence goes on from SVKN01000055.1 coordinate 12,614, forward strand.
TTTTTGGCGGACAGTGAGGCCAAAAAACTCCTTAAAAGCGAGCAAGGCGAGCGCTCGCGCCGACCAAGCGGAACGAAGTGAAGCGCGATAAGCGCGAGGTATTCTCGGCTGAAGACCCGCGGTCTTCAGCCGAATCGCGCCGCGATTTATTCCGCGTGGTTCTCCAGCCAGTCGAAGGCCGCCTTGGCGTAGATGGCCGCGGCCTGGGGCAGGATCTTTTCATTGAGCACGACCTTGGGATTGTGCAGGCCGACCCACTTGCTCTTGTCCTCCACGCCCGCGCCGACGGCCAGGAACGTGCAGGGCACCTTGTCGGTGAAGAACGAGAAATCCTCGCTGCCCATGGCGTGGTACAGCTTCAGCACGGGGATGTTGGCGTCCAGGCTCCTGACGGAGTTCAGGACCTCCTGGGTCAGCTCCTTCTCGCAGACGCACATGGGCACGTCGTACAGGACCTCCAGCTCCGCCTTCGTGCGGTACGCCTCGCCGATGAGCCGGGCGACCTCGCCGATGCGGCGGATCATATGCTCGCGGACCTCGGGCTTGAAGGTGCGGAGGGTGCCCTCCATCTCGGCGGTCTCGGGGATGACGTTGGCCGCGGTGCCGCCGGACAGACGTCCGATGGTCAGCGCGCACTCCTCATTGGCGGAGACCTCACGGCTCAACAGCTCCTGCAGGGCCAGATGGATGTGAACGGCGGTGTTGATGGGATCGACGCCCAGCTCCGGCGTGGAGCCGTGGGCGCCCTTGCCGGTGAGCCTGATCTTGAAGCCGTAGGCCGAGCTCATGACCGTGTCGCCCCAGGCGACGATGCCGCAGGGGATATTGCTGGCCACGTGCATGCCCATGGCAGCGTCCACGTGGGGATCCTGCAGCACGCCCTCGTCGATGGCGGCGGACGCGCCGGCAAAGACCTCCTCGCCGGCCTGGAACAGCAGCTTGACCGTGCCCTTCAGCTCGCTCTCGTGGGCCTTCAGCAGCTTGGCCGCGCCCAGGAGCGTGGTGCAGTGCAGATCATGGCCGCAGGCGTGCATGTTGCCGTTCTTCGAGGCGAACGGCTCGCCGCTCTGCTCTTCGAAGGGCAGGGCGTCCATGTCGGAGCGCAGCATGAAGCACTTGCCGCCGAAGCCGATGGTGGCCACGATGTTGCTGGTCTTGTCGTTGGTGGTGTAGGAAACGCCCAGCTCGTCCAGCTTCTGTTTGACAAACGCCGCCGTGCCCGGCAGCACGAGGCCCGTCTCCGGGGTCTGATGCAGCGCCCGGCGCCAGGCCGACAGCTCCTGCTGCATGGCCGCCGCTTCGATCAGCCATTGATTTGCCATATAGTAGTTCCTCCTTTTGCTCGAATCACATAACAAAATCTCCTTGCTTCATTATACCAGAACATCAAAGCGCTTTCAACGCAAATCCGCCTTCTTCGGCCGGCGCATGTCCGCCCGAAAAACCGATCCGCTGCGCCGCGCTGTGCGCGTCGGGTGTTTTCGCGGCTGATTCGTCCGGCAAATCCGGCGTCCCTTTCTTGACAATGTGTGTAAAAACTCTTATCATAAAGAGAGAATACGAATAACCCTTCGGGAGGGTCGGTTATGAACGAAAACGATCGCAAGCGCTCGGAGAGCGTGATCCTGCAGATCATCATCCCGGCTGTCACGGCGACCATCGGCGCGGTGCTCCTCTTCGTGCCGCAGATCGGCATCGAGACGCTGTGCTACGTCTTCTGCGGCGGCCTGATCGTGGCGGGCATCTCATCGCTGGTGCGCTTTTTCCTGTCGGAGTCCTACAAGCGGCTGTACGGCAACCACTTCGCCGTGGGCATCATGCTGCTGCTGCTGGGCATCTGCAGTCTGCTGCGCACGGCCACGCTGGCGGAGCATTTCGAGTACATCCTCGGCCTGATCTCGCTGATGCTGGGCACGGTGATCCTGCAGAACACGGTGCAGCTGCGCATGGTCAACAGCGGCCTGTGGTACCTGGAGGCGTTGTTCTCGGCCGTGACGCTGATCGGCATCATCCCCGTGCTGGCCGAGATCAGACCCGTGCTGGGGCTGGTGGACAACTACCCCTACTGGATCTTCTTCCTGACGGGCGTGCTGAGCCTGATCAGCCTGCTCGTCACCTATATCGGCCTGCGCGTCTACCGCAAAAAGCAGGAGCAGGAGCAGCAGTCCCCCGCGGCCTTCATGCACCGCCCCGACGCCGTTGACGTGACGCCGCAGGCGCTGCCGGAGTCCCCGGCCGCCGACCCCATCGATGAGGAGGAATAAATCATGAAAAGAAAGCTCGACCTGCTGTCCCGCGTAGTGGCGTTCATCCTGCTGGTGTGCATCACCGTCGCCATGTTCCGCCTGAGCTCCGCCGTCCGGAGCCTCAAGCCCGCCGCCTCCTCGGACGGCGATACGGTCATCGTCCAGACGCCGCTGGACCTGCGGGAGGACATCGTCAACAAGGTCCTCGCCCGCGAGCCCGTGGAGGATCAGTACCTGCTGCTGGTGGACGAGGCCACGGCCTCGAAGCTGGAGCGCTACAACTACTGCACCTCCAAGCTCCACAACGATTTCATGCGCTTCGCCGTGCAGGCGGTCTATAACCAGCTGTACCCCGAGGTCGCCTACGTCCCCAACGCCCAGTCGGCCAACGACCTCTACGCCAACGAGCGCCAGATGGCCGCGAAGATCGCCCACTACGCCCTCTACCGCCGCCCCGCGGAGTACATCCGCCTGGACGACACCCTGGCCCTGCTCACCTGCGCCCTGGATGAGTCCGGCCCCAGCGGCTCCTGGCTCGACGCCATCCACGAGAACGTGGAAATGCCCCTCAACATGGAGAGCATGGACCAGTATTTCACCCTCTGCGACGACATCGTCAGCGCGCTGAAATAGTCTTCATACCGCAAAAGCCCCGCCGTACAGGCGGGGCTTTTTCAGTGTACAGTGGACAGCGGACAGTTGCGGTGTCGGCTTCGCCGACGATTTGACAGCGCCTGACGGCGCGCATCACGGCCCCGTCAACATAGCCTCCCTCTTCGTCTGAACACGCGTGTCTCAGCCTACGGCAGAGCCTTTCGCGCGGAATAGGGAGGTGGCACGCGGAGCGTGACGGAAGGAGTTGCCCCGGGCTTTGAGCCGTCCCGGAAACATGTGCATCCCGCCGCAACTCCCTCAGTCAAACGGCTCTGCCGTTTGACAGCTCCCTCACGGAGGGAGCCAAGGAAGGGCGTCACGCCCCCGTCCCGGCGCTCCTCCCGCCGCTGTCACGGTCCTGCTGCTGCCCGCGCCGCACCATCGCGGCGACCTCCTCCCTCGTGGCGAACGCCCGGGGTCGGCTGCCGTCGGTGACGCCCGCCCTGACGGCGGCGGCGACCTCCTCTGCGGCCCAGGGCGAGACGCTCAGCTCCTCCCGGCGGCTGAGCCACGCGCTCATCATCCGGTCAAACTCCTTTTGTGTCACGGTCTCCTCCTTAAATAAATAATACCGCGGCCAGCGGTTCCGGCAGTCCTCGTCCAGCGCCGCCGGCTGCACCAGCACGTCGTTCCCGCGGACCTCCGCCTTGCCCGCGCGGCCCGGCTTGTCGTACTTTCCCGGGTAATACCCCGGGTCCCGGACCGCCAGACGCCCGTCCTCCGTCCCGGCGACGAAGACGTAATGCCCGCCGTCGGAGAACAACCCCTTGTGCCCCGGCCGGTCGCCGCCCACGTTGGCGATGGCGACGCCGTTCTCCAGATGGTCCATAAGCGCGCTTATATCATTTGTCGCGCCGTAAACGAGGCCGAACTGCTTCGCCGCGGCCTTGCCCAGCCGCACCATATCGGTGCCGCCGGCCACCCGTGCCCCGATGCTCAGGGAGAGCAGCGCGGCCTCCCAGGGCGGGAAGCGCTGATCCGTCAGCGCCTCCACGGTCATGGCGATGCAGCACACGCCGCAGCCCGCGGTGCGCAGGGTGGCGTTGGGGTGCGCGGCGTGGGGGTAGGGCGTCGAGCCGTAGTCCAGCTGGTTGTAATA
>SVKN01000056.1 GCA_015068445.1 Oscillospiraceae bacterium
GCTGAATTGGTGTCTTGCTGGCTTGCGTGAGTATCGAAAGGCGGGAGAAAAGCCGCCTGCATGCGTCAAGTCAGCAAGGGCGCTCAATTGCCGTATATTCTTGGTGAGCGTATCAATTGGAAAGCGCGAAAACGCGCAGCTCGCACGAAGTGTGATCTCTGGGTTTGGGAGGTGTTCCCAACGAGCCGGTGCAGAAATTGGCGCAGGTCCGATTCCGGACATGCTTGCCAATTTGCAAAACCTGTATGTGCAGGCCCTGCTTGCCAAGTAACCGGAACGAGCCTTCGAGATGAAAAGCATCAAAATCGCTTTCGGCCCAGTTCCTTATTTCCTGATGCCACGCCTGCTCGGAACAGAACAGCGGAAGTCCACGGAGATCTGAAGGGGTAAAGCTTTCTCTTTCCGCCAGAGGATCGTCTGCGAGAAACACCATTCCCCAGCGATCCGCTTCGGGGAGTGCCATAAACTCATACTTTTTCCTATCCGGTTCTTCAGCGAGGACAACAAAGTCCAAAAGCCCTTTCTGCAGCTTTTCCGCAACCTGCTCCGTGTCGCCGCTGGTGATGTGATATTGCAGCTTCGGCTACGGCGCGTTCTGGCACTGCACGGGTCTGACGAGCGTCTCCCTGCCGGAGCATCTGGCGGACGCAGCCGGATCGTTCGACGAGAACGTCGAGATCACGGTGCGCGGCAAGCCGGGCGCCGAACGGAAATAAAAGCGGCTTAGCTCCCCGCTTTTATGAAAGCCGCCCCGGCCATCTGGCCGGGGCGGCTATTTTTGAACGCGTTCTATTCTATTCTTCGCGCATTTTGGGTACCCGAAATATTTTAGAACGTGTTCTATTTTGTTGATTTTCGGGTTTTTCTATATCCGAACGTGTTTGATTGTTAGCTCAGCGGCGGTCGAACCGCCGCACGAGCGGGTCCGCAAGCGCGCGGCGGCGGAGGATATGGGGGTTATGGCCGGGCGGCGGGACATTCAGACGTCACCGCCGCCGGTTTTGCAGAGCGCACATACGGGGCAGCCGACGCCGCCCCGCATGTGCGCCATTGTCATGGACCGGATAATCACCCGGTCATGTCACAGGTCAATCTTTTCCGCGGCGCATTTGGGGATAAAGGAGGCAGTCGTGTCGATCCAGAATATCGCGACACGACCGGCCCCGGACTTCACCACGGAAGACATTTTCCCGGCCTTGGTGACAAAGGTCGACCCCAGGAACCGGCCCTGGTCATCGTAGGACGCCACGATCACGGGGCAGGATTCGCTGACGGCGGAGGTGATGGTGATGGACTTCGCAGTTTTGTCGAAGGTCCAGATTTGATTTTTCACGGTGATCATCTGCTTCACCGTCCTGGTGACGCCGTTTTCGGTGTAGCTGACGGTTACGCTGGTATCAGAGGTTTTCAGCGCCCCGGCGGGGCTCACCGTATAGCCGGTGACCTTGGCGGTGGAGTTGTCGCTGTAGGCGGCCGTCACCTCCATGCCTGCCTTGTCGAAGGTCTCGCCCAAGAGATACGCGGTCCTGGCGGGGACCTTTGTGATGGTGATGCCGGTCAGGGTAACGGGCGCGGCGTCGGTGAGGGTGACTGTCCCGGCCTTGCCGGTGACGGTCACGGGGTCAATGTCCTTGTCGTTGATATCGAAATCCGAAAGGCTGATGGGATAATCGCCCTTGGCGGCGCCAGCCCTGACCGCAAAGACGAGGATGAAGAAGGTGCCGGTGCCGGTATAGTTCGTCGTGGCGAGATCGTCACCGAAGTCGATGATATACTTCCCCGTGTTCTGGATGTCCGCGGAGTAGCCCTTTGGGGCCTGGGCGCTGTACTCCACATCCTTGAGCTCCAGTACATTTTTGTCCCAGCCGACCGTCAGAATACCGGAGCCGTATCCGCTGTTGGCCGTCGCTTTGACGGGGACCCGTATGACGGTGCCCGGTACCGCCGGGGCCATGACTTTGCCCGCTTCAAGTGCGAGGGTGCCGGCGGCGGACGCCCCCACGGGGAGCAGGACCGACACAAGAGCCAAGGCCAGCAAAACCGCCGGGAGCTTTCTTATTGTAATCGTTCTCATCGTTCAGGCTCTCCTTTCCTGAAATCGTTTCATTCAATCGGGACGCGGCAAGGGCTTACCACCATTTGCCAATGTCGCCGGTGTGATCATAAGTCCAGCAGAAGAGTCCGCCATACGTTGGACTATCAAACCAATGATTGTTCTCATCAAGGGCATAAACCATAGGATAAAGACGCAAAACGAAATCACCGGAACTGTCCGAATATTTATCCAGGCTATAGCAGGCGTTCGTTGTCCGGCCCTTGGCGTCGGTGACCCTGCAGCAGAGGAAGCCCATAAAATACGGCTCGTTCTTCCCCTTATTCGGCTCAAAGGGCCAGACCTTGATGTTCTTCGTGCCCTGCCCCGTGCAGTTGTAGCCCTCGATCAGGGGTTTGAAATCATTGCCGAACCGGTCGTCGCTGAGATACCAGGTGTAGGTGTAGGGCCCTTTTCCTCCTGACACGGACGCGATGGAACACGTAAAGTAGTTCAGATTGGCTGCCGGGATTATCCACCAATTACCGTTATCATCCTGATAGACCCCTTCGCTGTCGTCATAAAGGGATCCCGCCTTGTAATAGCCGTCTTCGCTGTAAAACCAGTGATAGCCTGATGCCTCGTAATCATATTCATCATACAACAGCCTCAGGGGCGTGATCATATACCGAAAGCGCTCCTCTGTTTGGTAGTTTTTCAAAATGCGAGTCTGAACCTGCTCTGCTATTCTCAGTCCGCTCTCTTCGTCAGTCTCTGAGCTGTGATGCCACGTATGATAATAGTAGTAATAATTGGTGCCGGGGGTGTCTGCCGTCGAGAGCGAAGCCTTCAGCGGCTCGGGCAGCGGGTCTACCGTGGCGGTGCGGCTGATGACCTGCGCCACAAGAGATTTCTTGTAAAACGCCGAAACGACGCAGCGGTATTCTCCGAAGCCTCCCGAGCCGTTTTTGGAGATGATCTGCAAGGCCGAGTTGTTGACGGTATAGGTGGCGTCGTCGCTGTTCAGGGTCGGGACGTCCCGCCAGCCACTGACGGTCTTCTTCTGCCACTCGTACACGATGGAATCGAACTCGCCGGAGACCGTGATGGAGAGCACCGCAGATTGGGCGTTCATTTCCACGTCCAGCGGCTCCTTCACGATGGTCAGCGGACTCTTGACAAAGAGCGTGTTGATGTACATGTCATAGCCGTCCCAACCCGCCATATACCGGGCCAGGATGGTGCCGTCCGCCTTGGTCACCTTGCCGTCCCGGTTCACGTCGGCGGCCTCCATGTCCACCTTGTCATCATAGCCCACCCAGCCCGCGATGTACCGCGAGAGGCAGGTCACATCGTCCTTTGTCACAGATCCGCTGCCGTCCACATCGCCGATGAGGATGACGTTGGCCGCCTGCGACACGGGACCGAAGACGGAGGGAAACAACAGGCACAGGACCAGGGCCGGGAGCAGGGAAAGGATTCGTTTCTTTTTCATGGAATGACCTCCTTTTTGAAACGTGTGGTTGAAACCGCCGGTCAGGGACAAAAAGGCAGCGCGCCGTCACGCCGGGAACGACCCGGCGCTGCGGTGCGCAATCCGGAGCACAATATGGGATCATACGCAAAAAAGGGCAGCCTTATCCTGTCCGGGGCCTGAACCATCGTGTACGTCCGTTTCATAAACTCTAAACCCATTTTTTGAATGTTCAGTGAATCCTGCTATTTTTTTATAACATAATTATAACACAGGGCGTGAGGGCTTGCAATCGTGAACGGGGATTTTCAGGGGTGGGCGCGGCAGGGACAATCAAAACCGTCGCGATCCTTTGCCGGGGCGTGAAGCATCAAAACCGGCGCGCCATTGAACCACGAGTTCAATGACTTTTCCCTTCCGGCGCGATATACTCGTTGCAGAAACGAAAACGAGGTGATATCATGAATCTCAAGGAAGCATTCCGATTCCAGAACAAGCTGCAGGCCTTTCTGGAGGAGGGGCAGCGCATCCTGTCACGGGAGAGCAACATCACGCGGGTGGAGAACACCTACCTGCGGCGCAAGGTGATGGCCGAGGCGCAGAACGAAACGGTGCTCATCGCGCCGGAAACCGATTATTACGACCGGATCACCGACGTGGCGCGGTTCCTCGTGTGGCTGCTGGAGCAGAAGGAAGCGCTGTACGCGGCGATCCGGGAGGCCAAGGCCGCCCAGACCATCGACATCGACAGCGAGGTGAGCCTCAACGCCTGCCGCCAGAGCGTCGCCCAGACGTTCCGGCAGATGAACGGGCTGCGCGCGTCGGAGCAGATCATCTCCGGCGGCGGCACGGGCTACCGCTTCAACGCCGACGGCAATCAGGTGAGCTACCGCTGCGACGTCAAGCGTGTGACGACGATCAACTTCGACCGCAGCGTCATCCGCCGGGAGCTGACGCGGCTGAACAAAAAGGCCGACGAGACCTCCGCGGCGCTGGACCTGTGCACCGTGACGGCGCAGGTGGACTTCCGGCCCCCCTTCAACGTCAACGACTCGTTTGACGACGCGTTTCAGGGGTTCCTGGCGGACGCCGGACGGCCGTAACGCCCTTGCTGCCCGCCCGGCGGGCAGCAAGCGAACATCTTAACTGAATAACACTCCCGGGCCCCCTCGGATGCGGCGGGCCCGCGCTTTCGGACAGGGACGCCGGTTCAGGTGCAGATGAACGATGAAGCTGCACGTGTTCCCTCGGGAACTCTACAGAGCGATCCGCCTGACGGCGATTCAGGATGAAAGAAGCGCGTCCAGCGCCTCCCCCACCGTCCCGCGCCCTCACGCGAAGACCGATCAGCGCACTTTCCTGCGCCCGCCATGCGACCTTACGTCTCCATGAAGCGCCATGCGGCCCTTTCCCTCCCCTCACCGGGAGGCTCCAGTGATCCGATCTTTTGATCAACCCTTCCGGCTGCGTCAAGCCGCTTCGGCGGCGATGCGGCCGGGAAAAAATGGCCGAACTGTCCGGGAGCGCCGCCGCATCCGAGAGGGCCACTTGCCCGCAAAGCGGGCTTCGGCTGAAGACCGCTTCGCTCGCTTTTAAGGAGTTTTTTGGCCTCACTGTCCGCCAAAAAACGATTCCATATGGGTCAATCCAAAAAAGGCCGCCGTCTCTGAACGGCGGCCTTTTTTATGTCCGGGCGGTGCGTGAAAAAGCAGATAATCCTTTACAGGCATATTGTGCACGTATATAATAAAAACATTAAAAGAAGTATTTACGATCGACTATCCGGGAGGTGTTTTTCATGAAACGGACGAACGGACCCAGACATGCGGTGCTGCTGCTGGCGCTGGTCCTGGCGCTGGCGCTGATCCCCCGCGCCCGGGCGGCGGATACCTATGCGTTCACCGAGCAGCCCACGGACATTTACGTGGAGGAATCGCGGACGGCGACGCTCCACTGGTCGGCGAACTTCGCCCCCGCCGGCGACGACGTCTACTGGATCACGGGCGGCCATCTGGAGGCGGGCACCTCCATCCGGGTCTACACCGCCTTTCACTACGACACCGGCTCGGCGCTGGAGTTCGCAAAGAACCTGCCGGAGATGAACGTCATCGTTGACGACACGTGGATCAGCGAGACGCCCTACCGCATCATCATGCGGCCCGTCTCCGGCACGGAGGTCGTCAGCGACCCGTTTTACATCAAGCCCGCGCCCCACGCCTTCGTCTATCAGCCGCAGACCGTCTACGTCCCCGCCGGCGGGACGGCGCCCATCAGCTGGACCGTCAACTATACCCCGGACGCGAATGACACGGTGGAGGTGTACGCCCTCAAGGGGAGCAACAACATAGAACTGTTCACCGAAGACGTCAAGACCTTCTTCAAGGACCGCGCCGGGAACCCGCCGGTCACCCGGCGGACCATGGAGGTCATGGCCGACGAGTCGATGATCCGCGAAACGCCCTACCGGATCGGCTACGAGCAGGCGGACGGCACGACGCTGGTCAGCGAACCGTTTTACATCTACCCCGCGACCATGCCGCAGTTCGTGCAGGCGCCCCGGGACGTGCTGATCGTGGACGGCGCGGACGCGCCCTTCACCTGGTCCATCGACAAGGACCCGATGCCGCCCACGGACAACTGGGGCTATACCGGCAAGGTTTACTATTTTACCGGGGGCAACGTCTACAGCGGCGTGCTGTTCTCCGTCCAGGATATGCTGAGCAGACTGGGCGGCAGCTGGGTCACATCGCCCGGCTTGTACCGGGAGATGAGCGTCATGGCCTCCTCCGGTTGGGTCAGCGACAAGCCCTACACCATGATCATCCGTCAGGACGGCTGCCCCGAGCTGGACAGCGAGCCGTTTTACGTCCGCGCGGCCCACACGGTGAAGTTCGTGCAGAACGAATACGGCTGGAGCATCCCGGATCAGGTGGTGATCGACGGCGAATGCGTTCAGGAGCCGGTCTTCGGCGCCACGATCAGCGGCTACACCTTCGGCGGCTGGTACAAAGACGCCTCCTTCACCCAGCGCTGGGATTTCTCCGCGCCCGTCACCGAGGCGATGACGCTCTACGCCAAGTGGGACATCAACTACTACCGCGTGGAGTACGACGCCATGGGCGGCTCGCCCACGCCCCCGCCCATGGCCGTGTCCTATTACGACACGATCAGCCCCCCGGCGGAGCCCGTGCGCGAGGGCGGCGTGTTCCGGGGCTGGTACACGGACCCCGAATACAATAATCTCTACGACTTCAGCCGGCCGATCACGGGGCCGCTGAAGCTTTACGCCAAGTGGGACATCCCCGTCTTCACGGTGTATTTCCAGAATCAGAACATCGGCACGAAGCCCCCGGTCCAGCGCATCGAGTACGGCGAAACGGCCGTCCGGCCCGAGGACCCCTCCGCGCCGGGCTATATCTTCGGCGGCTGGTACATCGACGGGGCGGAGTACGATTTCTCGACCCCGGTCAAGCGGAACCTGACGCTCTGGGCCAAGTGGACGAAGCACTGCACGATCACCTTTGACGCAGGCGGCGGCAGCGGCTCCATGGCCCCCGAAATGGCGCTGCAGCGCACGTCCTTCACCGCGCCCGGCTGCGGCTTCACGCCGCCCGAGGGCAAGCAGTTCAAATACTGGGCCGTCACCGGCGAGCCGGGCTACAAGGCCCCGGGCCAGACCGTCGTCATCGAGGACGACACCACGTTCACGGCCGTGTGGGAGAACGTGGCCACGCGCCTGATCACCTTCAACATGAACGGCCACGGCGAAGCGATCGCGCCCATGCGCGTCCAGTGGAAGACCGCGCCCATGACCCCGCCCGAGGAGCCGTATGAGAGCGGCTGGACCTTCAAGGGCTGGTACACAACGAAGGCCGGCGCGGACGGTGCGTCGTCGTCCTACCTCTTCGATTTCACGAAGCCCCTTTACGATAACGTCACCCTGTACGCCGGGTGGCGGGACAGCACGGCCTATGTGATCCATATGAGCTACGAGGGGACCGGCTTCGGCCATGCGACCCTCACGGGCGACGAGCTGGTGCAGCTGAACGACGAGACGTACCTCGCCCACCCCGGCACGGTGATCTCAGTGGCCACCGCGCCCGCCGAGGGCTCCGTAAACGACACCGCTTACGGCAGCGGCTGGATCATGGCCGATTCGTTGTATATCGGCGGCACGCAGCGCTTCACCATGCAGCGCAAGGATATGTACGTGACGGTCCGCTTCGCCATGAAGCCTCTGGCCGAGGGCGGCCATCTCCACGACGCGGCGACTCTCGTCTTCCGGTCCGAACGCGCCGTCACCTGCACGGCGGACGGCTGCATGGAGCATTACGAGTGCCCGATCTGCGGCGAGTGGTTCAGCTACAACGATTACTGGGGCAGATACGAGCCCGTGTTCAGCATCGAGTATTACACGGTGCGCGCCCAGGGCCACGTGCCCGGGGACCCGGTCCGCGAGAACGAGGAGGCGCCCACCTGCACCGAGGACGGCTTCTGCGATCTGGTGACGTACTGCACGGTGTGCCATGCGGAGGTGGATCGCGAGTTCACCGCGCTGGACGCCACGGGCCACGACTGGAGCGCTGTGGACTACCGCTGGGCAACGACCTTCGGCTCCGTCCTGGCCTCCCGCGTCTGCGGGAACGATCCCAGCCACGTCGAGTCAGAGCGGGCGACTCTGGATCGCGCCGAACGCGCGGCGGCGACCTGCGAGACCGCCGGATATATCCGTTACGTCAGCAAAGCCTTCGCCAATCCCGCCTTCGACGTCCAGACCCTTTACATCGAGGGTGATCCGGCCCTGGGCCATGACTGGGACGAGGGCGTCGTCGTCACCGCGCCCGGCTGCGAGACCGACGGTCAGCGCAGGCTCACCTGCACCCGCTGCGGCGAGACGATGATGACGCCGATCCCGGCGCTGGGCCACATCTGGACGATCAGCTACTCCTGGTCCTCCAATCACGCCTCATGCACGGCCGACGCCGTCTGCGCCCGCTCCCGGAGCCACGATTTCACCGCGAACGGCGTCGTGACCCGCGAGACCCGCATCCCGGCTTCCTGCGATCAGGAGGGTCTGGCCGTGTGGACCGCCGTCTTCGACGATCCCGTGCTGGAGACGCAGATGGCGGCGGGCCCCATCCCGGCCCTGACCCATACGCCGGGCGAGGCGCACGAGGAGAACCGCGTGGAGCCCACGTGCACGTCGAGCGGCTATTACGAGCTGGTGACGCGCTGCGAACACTGCGGCAAGGTGCTGAACAGCGTCCCCACGTCCGTCCCCGCCCTGGGCCATAGCTGGGGCGCGTGGACCGTCGTCAGCGCGGCCACCGAGACCGCCGAGGGCAGCGAAAAGCGCACCTGCGCCCGCTGCGGCGAGACCGAGACCCGGGCGATCCCCAAGCTCAGCCACGTCCATGTGCTCGTCAAGACAGAGGCGGCCGCGCCCACCTGCACCGCGGCCGGGCACATCGCCTACTGGACCTGCTCGGGCTGCGGCAGGCTGTTCCGGGACGCTGCCGGAACGACGGAGATCGACGCGGCCGCCGCGGTGACGCCCGCCCTGGGCCATGCGTACACCGAGACCGTCACCCCGCCCACCTGCACGGAGAAGGGCTATACCACTCATACCTGTTCACGATGCGGCGACACGTACAGGGACGCCGAGACCGCCGCCCTGGGCCACAGCTGGGGCGCTTGGACGGAGGTCACCCCGGCCACGGTCCACGCCGAGGGCAGCGAGAAGCGCATGTGCGCCCGCTGCGGTCAGACGGAGTTCCGTGCGATCCCGAAGCTGCCCGATCCCACGATCCGCGTCAGCGGCGACGAGGGCGACGACGCGGTGGACTATACCGTCACCAACGCCCCGGCGGGGGCGGTCCTCATCGCCGCGCGGTACGAGGGCGGGCGCATGACGTCCGTGAAGGTGCTGCCTGCCGATGCTTCCGGCACGGCGGACCTGCCCGGAACAGGCGACGAATACCGTCTGTTCCTCGTCACGGGCGATTATATCCCGCTCTGCGCCGCATGGGAGGATCGATGATAGGAACGTCAGTCTCCGGATTCCGGAAAAACGGTTTTGACGCCTACGGCGGCAAGGTCCTGCGGAAAAAGGACATGGCCTACTGGATGAACGATCCGCTGCGGACCGACCCCGACGGCGTGGCCCTGGGCCTGAGCGAGGAGGTCGAGGCGGTGGCCGAGCTGTGCTGGGGCCGCTGCCGTCAGGCGATCCTGGACAACGGCCATCTGGCCGAGGTCATACGGAAGGCCGCCGACAAGGGCGGCTTCCTGCTGGATTTTTCGGAGGAATAAAGGGAATAGAAATCAAAAGCAGCGGGCTTCGGCCCGCTGCTGCTGTATATGTGAAGTTGTTCCCTGGGGACGAGGATGCGGTCCATCGGCACCTCCAGGAGGCTGCCGAGGGCGTACAGGTTGTCCACCGTGGGCAGGCTCTCGCCGCGCTGCCATTTGTAAATGGCCTGCGGCTCCTCAAAGCCGAACCAGCGCTGGACGTCCCGCACGGTCAGCCCGCGCGCCAGGCGCAGGCGGCGGATGTTCTCCCCCGTCGCCGCCATGTCGATGACGGGGAATTGCTTCATGCTCATGAAGATCGCCTCCTTTGAATCTGTGAGACTACAGAATACCAGACCCCGCCCCAAAAAGCAAGCGCGGTAACGAAAATGTCACAATCGGGCCCGCCGCGCGTGGTATAATTAGAGCTATCAACAGGAAAGGAGGCGGCACGATGCACGTTACTGTCATGAACCGCGCTCAGGCGGTCTCGTATTGTCATAAGCGCCACGACCGCCCGGCGGTGATGATCTCGATCTCAGACCCCTACGAGGAGCGGGCGGGACGCGTGTTCTGCTCGCCGCAGAACATGCTCAAAAGCATCCTGCGGCTGCGGTTCGCGGACGCCGACCGTCCCGGCCCCGACGTCTACGGCCGCGAGGCCTCCGCCCTCGACATGATGCAGGACGAGGACGCCGCCCGGATCGCCGACTTCGTCCGCCGCCATCAAGCGCTCGACCTCATCGTCCACTGCGACGCTGGCGTCTCCCGCTCCGCCGGCGTCGCCGCCGCCATCCTCAAGCACCTCACCGGCGACGATTCCCCCATCTTCAACGATCCCCGCTTCCGCCCCAACATGTGGTGCTACCGCAAAACCCTGGCGGCGCTGGAGGAAGAGATATAAAACCGCCGCCCGGACGGGCGGCGGTTGTTTGTTATCTGCTCCAGTCGGCGTTCCAGCCGGTGGGGGCGGGTTTTTTTTCGGGGAGGGACGGGGTCACGAGGGCGCGGAGGAGGCGGGGGACGGTCCGGCGGAGGTCCGTGCGGCCGTCGGTGAGGCACCAGTCGAAGAGGCAGCCCTTGACGACGGTGCAGGCGTCCAGTGCCAGCTGGCGGACGTCGGCGTCTGGGCGCAGGGCGCCGCTCTGCCGGGCCTGCGCCAGCTCCTCTTCACAGCGGGCCAGAACGGTCCCGGGCGCGAACGCGCCGTCAGTCTCGCCCAGAAAGGCGGTCAGCGCCTTGTTTTTCGTGGAATAGAACGTGTTCATAAAGTCGAGACCCAGCGTCTCAAGACGATCGACCAGCATCATCCACAGCTCCGACAGCCGTCCGGCGGGATCGCCTGCGCTCGTCTCCAGCGCGCAGTCCTCAAAGTTCAGTTCCCGCAGAAAGACCATCAGCAGGTCGTCCTTGTCCCGGAAGTAATAGTAAAACGTGCCCGTGCCCATGTCGGCCTCCTGACAGACGCTGCGCACGGTGACGCGCTCGGCCCCCTGCTCCCGGATCAGCCTCGCGGCGGCGGCGATGATCTGCTGCCTGCTGGCCTCCCGGTCCGCCCGCGGCGGCCGTCCGCTCCTCTTCGGCATGGCGCTTCCTCCTTTATAGAACCTGTTCGATTTCTGGTTTCATCATACCACAGCCGCCGCCCCGGCGCAAGTGCTTTTGAACAGAAATAGAATGTGTTCTATTATGCCGCCGCGCCCTTGACAAACCCGCACCGCCGCGGTATGCTTTTTGAGAAGAAGCTGTTCATATTGAATACGTAAAGTATTATTTTGCTTGCATTATTTCAATTCGTAATGGAAAGGAGCTGTGAAACGATGAAGGTCGTACCGTTGAAGAAGCAATCCAAGAGCGCACAGCGCGCCTATCACGCCTCCCGCCGCGGCTCCTGGGGCGCGCTGTCCCCCGTCACCCGCGTCTCCCCCGACCGCAAAAAATACGACCGCAAGCGCCTGAAACGCGAAGCCCTCCGTGAAGAGCGCGGCAGGATCTGATCCGGGACCGCCCGTCAGCCGATCTGACGGGCGGTTTTTTACCGTCTTGCCCGCGGGGCCGGTTCGTATTATAATAGGATGGACTGAAAGGCGGGAGGCGCGGTATGTACAGGCTTTTGATCATCAATCCGGGGTCGACTTCGACGAAGGTGAGCGTTTTTGAGGATGCGCGGGAGGTGCACACGCGCAGCGTGTTCCACGACGCGCCGGAGCTGCTGAAATACCCCCACGTCAACGACCAGATGGATTTCCGGTATCGCGTGATCACGGACATGCTGGACGAGTGGGGCGTCGACCCGGCGACCGTCGACGTGTTCGTGGGCCGCGGCGGCAGCGCCTGCACCCAGCCGGGCGGTGTGACGGTGATCGATCAGAAGCTTTACGACGACACGGAAGCCGCCGTGGGCGGCAGCGAGCACCCGGCGAAGCTGGGCGTCATGCTGGCCTGGCGGTTCGCGCGGCAATACGGCCGTCCCGCCTACACACTCAACCCGACGAACGTGGACGAATACGGTGACCTGGCCCGGCTGACGGGCATCAGGGGCGTCTATCGCACGCCCCAGTCCCACGTCCTCAACCAGAAGGCCGTGGCCGAGGCCGAGGCGGAGCGTCTCGGGCGGAAGTACGAGGACTGCAATTTCATCGTGGCGCACATCGACGGCGGCATCACGGTCAGCGCCCACGACCACGGGCGCATGGTGGACGGCAACGTGGGCGCAGGCGGCGAGGGCGCGTTCACGCCCACGCGCATCGGCAGCGTGCCGGTGCTGGCGCTGCTGGACTACATCGAGCAGCACTCGGTGGACGAGGTGCGGCTGATGTGCTCCCGGGCCGGCGGGTTCGTCAGCCTGTTCGGCACGGCGGATTCCGACGCCATCCACGCGCTGCGGGAGCAGGGCGACAGGCGCGCTGCGCTGGTGTGGGACACGATGGTCTATCAGGTGTGCAAGATGATCGGCGAGATGAGCGCCGTGCTGTGCGGCCGGGTCGACGGGATCCTGCTGACGGGCGGACTGCTGCGGTTCAGGGACGTGGAGGAGGCCGTGCGGACGCGCTGCGGCTGGATCGCGCCCATCCGGGTCTACCCCGGCGAGCTGGAGCAGCAGGCGCTGGCAAGCTCGGTGCTGAAGGTGCTGCGCGGCGAGGCGAGCGCCCTGACCTACACGGGACGGAACGTGTGGGAGGGGTTCGGGTTTTTTGAATAAGGTTGGATGATATAAAAAGGCTTCCCCGGCGGGGAAGCCTTTTTTGCGTGATGCATCGCACGGAAGCCTCCCTCTCTGAGGGAGGGGGACCGCCGCAGGCGGTGGAAGGAGTTGTTGCGGGATACGACTGCCATCAGGGGCCGGGATGGGCGCGTACGCAGCCGGGCGGCCGCAGGCCGACCCTACGACGACCACATAACGCGGGCGTGATCATGGGCCGATGTGGTCATCAGCCCCTACGACGCGATCCGTTCCCCACCCGTTGTCATCGGAAGCCGGGAAGGGATGCGTTGAATAGGCCGTGATCTGCGCGGACCGGATTAAGGGCAATGGTTACGCGCTGACGCGCGCCCCCTATTGACCCGCTTCGCGGGCCACTTCCCATTCCGCGCGAAAGGCCCGGCCACAGGCCGGGACACGCGTGTTCAGACCGGAGGGGGAAGCTAAAAAAGGGCGCTCACGGCTGCAGGCGTTTCCCGTTGAGGACGGCCTCCCGGAGGTGTTCGCCTTCGTAGCGGAGCTTGAGGGAGAAGAAGGGCCCGCCTTCGTCCAGCAGGCGGAGGAAGAGCTTGTCGCCCTCCCAGAGGGGGAGGGCCAGCAGGTCTTCCTTTGCGATCCACGCCAGCTCGCCCTCGTCGCAGTCGCGGATCGCGCCGGTCCACCGGTCGGCGGTGAACAGGTGCATATACTCGGTCTCCCAGCGGTCGGAGACGAAGGTGACGATGCCGCGGTACTGCCAGCTCGTCAGCGTCAGGCCTGTCTCTTCTTTCGTCTCCCGGAGGGCGCAGTCCTCGGGGGACTCGCCGTCCTCGAACTTGCCGCCCACGCCCAGCCATTTGTCGTGGTTCATGTCGTTTTCCTTGCGGGTGCGGTGGAGCATCAGGTACTTCCCGTCCCGTTCGATATAAATGAGCGTCGAATTGATCGCGCGGAAGGGCTCTGCCATGGTCGTGCCTCCTTATTGTTATGATACCATTGTACGCGTCCGGGCCCGCCGCCGCAAGCCTTCGTTGCGCGGCGGACGCAAATATGCTATGATATACCCAAGAATGCAAAGGGGCGACGCCATGCTGTTTTCGAGCGCGACATTCCTATATCTCTTCCTGCCGGCGGTGCTTGTCGTCTACTACGGGCTCAAGTGGTCGCGGCCGCTGCAGAACCTGTTTCTGCTGCTGGCCAGCCTCTTTTTTTACGCCTGGGGCGAGCCGCGGTTCGTGCGGGTCATGGCGCTGTCCATCGCGGTGAACTGGCTGTTCGGGCTGCTGGCGGACCGCTTCCGGGACCGCCCGGCGCTGGCGCGGGCGGTGACGGCGCTGGACGTCGTGTGCAACCTGGCGATCCTGTTCATCTTCAAATACCTGGGCTTCACGGGGCGCGTGCTGCAGCTGCTGGGGCTCGACGCGCGGTTCCCGCAGATCGCGCTGCCCATCGGCGTTTCGTTTTTCACGTTCCAGGCCATGTCCTACGTCCTGGACGTGCGCCGGGGGCGGGGGCGCGTGCAGAAGAACATCCTCAACGTGGGGCTGTACATCGCCTTTTTCCCCCAGCTGATCGCGGGACCCATCGTCCGGTACGAGACCGTGGCGGAGGAGATCCTCCACCGGAAGGAGACCTGGACAGACGTGCTGGACGGCTTCGCCCGGTTCGTCGCGGGGCTGAGCAAAAAGGTGCTGCTGGCCAACCACTTCGCGGTGCTGGCCGACGAGGCGTTCTCCCTGAACGCGCTGAGCGCGGGGATGGGCTGGCTGGGGGCCGTGGCCTACGCCATGCAGATCTTCTTCGATTTCAGCGGCTACAGCGACATGGCCATCGGCCTGGGGCGGATGTTCGGGTTCCACTTCCTCGAAAACTTCAACTACCCCTACCTGAGCGCGTCGGTGTCGGATTTCTGGCGGCGGTGGCACATCTCCCTGGGCAGCTGGTTCCGGGATTACGTGTACATCCCCCTGGGCGGCAGCCGCCGGGGACCGGCGCGGAACGCGCTGAACCTGCTGGCGGTGTGGGCGCTGACGGGGCTGTGGCACGGGGCGAACTTCACGTTTTTGCTGTGGGGGCTGCTCCATTTCTGCGCCATCGGCGCGGAGCGGCTGCTGCATCTCGACAAAAAAGAGCGGAAAAGCGTCCTCGGGTGGCTGGTGACGAGCGTTTTCATCCTCGTGGGCTGGGTGCTGTTCCGGGCCGACTCGGTGTCGCAGGCGGCCGTTTACCTCAAAGCCATGGCGGGGGCCAACGGCCGCCTGCGACACCGAG
>SVKN01000057.1 GCA_015068445.1 Oscillospiraceae bacterium
AGGTATTCTCGGATGAAGACCCAGCGAAGCGGTCTTCATCCGAAGCGTGTCGCGTTTGTCGACACGCTGCACCGGCCCGCTTTCGCGGGCCGGTGCGTTATGCCAGGATCGCCTGCAGCAGCGCGTCGTAGTCCTCATACGCGGGCAGGGCGGGGTTGTCCTGCCTGATCTTGTCCGTGGTGCGGAACAGGAAGCCCTTTTTCGACGCCTTGAGCATGTCCAGATCGTTGTAGCTGTCGCCCACGGCGACGGTGTCGAAGCCGATGGACTGCAGGCCGCGGACGGTGGTGAGCTTGGAGTCGGGGCAGCGCATGCGCACGCCGCGGAGGAAGCCGTCGGGGCCGATGTCGAGGCTGTTGCAGAACAGCGTGGGCCAGCCCAGCTTCTGCATCAGCGGCTGAGCGAACTCCTCGAAGGTGTCGCTGACGATGATCGCCTGGGTCCGGGCGCGCAGCGCGTCCAGGAACTCCTTCGCCCCGGGCAGGGGATCGATCTGCGAGATGACGTCCTGTATCTCCCGGATGCCCAGACCGCGCTCCCGCAGCAGGTCCATGCGCCAGCCCATGAGCTTCATGTAGTCCGGCTCGTCCCGGGTGGTGCGGCGCAGCTCGGGGATGCCGGAGACGCGGGCGAACTCGATCCAGATCTCGGGCGTCAGCACGCCCTCCATGTCGAGACAGACGATATTCATGCGTTCCACTCCTTTTCTCCCGCCTTTTTCAGCACGTAGGCGGGCATGTCGGCGATGTCCGTGACGTCCCTGTGAAGCACGGCCTTGTCCCGCAGGCCCCGGAGGTTTTCGGGCACGGGCACCTGCGTCAGCGCGTGCAGCCGGTCGATGAGGTCGAAGCCGTCGCCGCTTGATGATCCGCCGAGGCCCTCCAGCACGGCGGCGGGGAACTTATAGGGCGAGGCCGTGGACAGCACCACCACGGGCGCGGTCCCGGGCCGGGCGGCCTTGTATGCCTGCGCCGCGCGCCATGCCACGGCTGTGTGGGTGTCGCAGAGGTAGTGATGCGCGCGCCAGACGTCGCCGATGGCTGCCTTCGTCTGCTCGTCGTCGCAGCGGCCGGGGAAGAAGTCCGCCTGCAGGCGGGCCAGCAGGTCGGCGGGCACCTCGTAGCGGCCCTCGGTCCTGAGCTGCGCCATCAGCGCGGCGGTGAGCGCGGCGTCGCCGCTCATCAGGTACAGCAGCCGCTCCAGATTGCTTGACACGAGGATGTCCATGGAGGGGGAGACGGTCTTGTAGAACGGGCGGTTCTTATCGTAAACGCCCGTGCGCAGGAAGTCCGCCAGCACGTCGTTGCGGTTGGAGGCGCAGATCAGCGTGCCCACGGGCAGGCCCATGCGCTTGGCCAGGTAGCCCGCCAGAATGTCGCCGAAGTTGCCCGTGGGCACGGCGAAATCGACGGGGTCGCCGAGCTTGACGCGCCCCAGACGCAGCAGGTCGGCGTAGGCCTTGAAGTAGTAGACCACCTGCGGGGCCAGGCGGCCGATGTTGATGGAGTTGGCCGAGGACAGCCGCAGGGGCAGGTCGGAGGCGAAGATCTCCTTGACCGCCGTCTGGGCGTCGTCGAAGTTGCCGCGGACGGCGCAGACGCAGATGTTCCCGCCCTCCTGGGTGGTCATCTGGGCCTGCTGGACCTCGCTGACGCCGCCGTGGGGGTAAAAGACGATGATCCGCGTGCCGGGCACGTCCCGGAAGCCCGCCATGGCGGCCTTGCCCGTGTCGCCGCTGGTGGCCGTCAGGATCAGCACCGGGTCCGTGACGCCGCACTTCTGCTGGGAGGCAGTCATCAGGTAGGGTAGGATCGACAGCGCCACGTCCTTGAAGGCCGACGTGGGGCCGCGGAACAGCTCCAGGATATAGTCGTCGCCCACGGGGACCGTGGGGGTGACGTCGGCGGTCTCGAAGCGGCCTGTGTAGGCACTTCTGACCAGCGCGGTCATTTCATCCGTCGTGAAGTCGGGCAGCAGCGCCTGCAGGATGGCTGCGGCCATGCCCTGAAAATCGAGGGTCAGCAGCTTGGGCAGCGCCGGGCGCAGGTCGGGCAGGGAAGAGGGGACGTACAGCCCGCCGTCCGGCGCGGGACCGCGCAGGATCGCCTCCGCCGCCGAAGCTGTCAGCGCCGGGTCCCGGGTGCTTTGATAGATCATAGTGAGTACCTCCGAATCGTTCAGTTTCAGTATTTCCGCTACTCCCTGACGGCCTTGAACGTCATGACCTCGCCGCGGAGGCCGCCGCCGTACCATTTGGGGCCGCGGCGGATCTTCAGGCACACGGCGCCGGGGTAGTCGAAGGTGCGGCGCCAGAAGGTGTGGGAGGGGTAGTTCTTCGGGTGCATCATCAGCTGCCACCAGCCGCCGAGGCTCTCGGTGAGCAGCCGCGCGGCGGCGGTGCCCACGCCCATGCGCCGGTACTCGGGCATGACGTAGAACTCCGCGATGGACCGGCTGGGGCGCATCAGGCGCACGTAGTGGGTCCGGTTGATCAGCACGAACCCCGCCCGCGCCCCGTCCACGGTGATGAAATAGGGGTGGCGGTCGCGATCCTGCCAATAGGCGTCGAAGTAATAGTAGGGGTAGACCCCGTTTTCGTCGGGCTCCACGGGCTCGAAGGCCGTGAACTCGGCGATGTATCGCTGCAGCAGCGCGTGCAGGGCGGGTTTATCGCTGAGCGCTGCCGTCTCCAGGCGCACCTCCATGCTATCTCCTCCCGTGAAACATCCCTGCCAGCAGGAGCAGTGCCCGCACGCAGGCCGTCAGCAGCATCAGGGTCAGCAGGAAGCCCAGGGGCGAGGGGACCAGGCTGTGGGTGGTGATATCGTCCGGCGTCATGGCGAAGAGGTGGACCGCCCGCAGGCCGAAGCCGATCTCCACGGTGACCTCGCCGCCGTGCATCCGCACGGCCCACAGCAGCCAGTTGTTGGCCCGGTAGTAGAAATAATTGACCAGCGTCCCGCCCACGTCCAGCACCAGGGCGATGACGACCGGGATGATCCACGGATTGCGTCGCATAAAAGCATCTCTCCAAAGCAGATTCTGCCTATAGTTTACACCACCGCCGCGCACTTGGCAACGAAAAAGCGCAGCTGCCGGTGCGGTGGCGGGGAGCCTTGCCGCCGCGCCGGCAACGTGCTATACTAAGATCAAGCAAAACCCGGATCAATTGAAGAAAGGATGTTTCCGTATGTCTTTCGTGAACAACAACGCCTCCGCCTTCAGCGACACCCACACGCGTTCCGATCGGCTGACACCATGCTCGGGCATGTGCTCACTGTGCATGGAAAACTGTCCCGGCACCTGTGAGATCGGACTCTCGGCCGTATTGGGCAAGGCGATGGTTTATCCCACCAACACCGGCGCCAACCAAGTGGCGGGGGAGAAGGACCTGCCGATCGACTGGTCGATCTTCAACATCAACGGCCGCTGCTTCGGCGCGGTGGGCGCGCCCGAGAACGCCGACGAGGCCACGATCTTCAACGTGGACCTTGAGCGCACCGTTGGCAGGCGCAATCCCGTGAAGCTGGCCGTTCCCTTCACGCTGCCGGCCATCATCAAGCTCAACTGGAAGGATTACTTCGCAGCCGCGGCCATGATCGGTACCATCTGCGTCATCGGCGAGGGATGTCCCTCAAAGGATCCCAATCTGGAAAAGAAGGACGGAAAGATCGTCCGCTTCGACATGCTCAACGATATGCTTGACGCCTTCCGCAGCCACTACCGCGGCTACGGTCAGATCGCAGTGCAGTGCAATCTGGAGGATCTGGCCGCCGGACTGGCGGAGTTTGCCATTGAGAAGTGCGGCGCGGAGGCGATCGAGTTCAAGTTCGGCCAGAGTGCCAAGGGCACGCAGCCGGCCAACCGTCTGGGCTCCTGGAAGGAGGCCCTGGCCAAGAAGGAGGACGGCTTCATCGTATGGCCCGATCCCGCCGATCCCGAGGTGATCCGCCGGGTGGAGAGCGGCTGCGCCCCCGTGTTCTGGTCCTATTCCCGCCTGCCCATGTGGACGGAGGAGTCCCTGAGGGAGCGCATCGAGTCCCTGCGCGCTCTGGGCATGAAGAACGTCTATTTCAAGACGGCAGGCTTTGACGCTGCGGATCTGGAGCGCATTCTGCGCATCGCTTCTGCGCTGGAGGTGGATATGGTCACCTTCGACGGCGCCGGCGGCGGCTCGGGCTACAGCCCCTCCAAGATGATGAACGAGTTCGGCCTCCCTGCCGTGTGCATCGAGCAGGAGATCCTGCCCGTGTGCCGCGCGCTGGAGAGCGAGGGGAAATACGTGCCTTCCATCTGCATCACCGGCGGCTTCTCCACGGAGGATCAGGCCTTCAAGGCCCTGGCCTACGGCGCGCCCTATGTCACCGCTGTCGGCCTCTGCCGCGCCACTATGGCGGCTGCCATGGTCGGGCAGACGGTAGGAATGCAGACGGCGCTGGGCAACGTGCCAGCGCATCTGAAAAAGTTCGGCGCCACAGCTGAGGAGCTGTTTCTGGAGCTGCCCGAGGTCCGGTATCTCTACGGCGAAAAGGCAAAGGATATCTCTCTCGGCGCCGTGGGCGCTTTCTCCTACCTGCGCAAGATGGCCTTCGGCGTTCAGCACTTTGCGGCGCTGAACCGCAAGTTCGGCGTCAGCTACCTGGGCAGGGAGGATCTCATCCCCATGACTGAGGACGCAAGACAGCTGATGAAGGGCGTCTGGAACAAGTAGTAATACCAGGCAGCAATACATAGGAATGAATACAGCCCCGCCGATGCATCCATATCCGGCGGCGAGCCATGAGAAAGGATACTGACCGCCGGGGCGACAGGGAGAACGACCGCCTGGCGGACGAGGATCCTTCTTCGCAGGGATATGAATGCAGGGAGAAACGCGAAAGGCAGGGATCGATATGAGGACTATCGGACTGATCGTCAACCCGCTGGCCGGCATCGGAGGGCCCCTGGGCTTCAAGGGCAGCGACGGCGCGGAGATCGTCGAAAAGGCGCTGGCGCTGGGCGCGGAGCAGAAGGCCCCGGCGCGCATGGCGCTGGCGCTGGAGAAGGCGAAGGCCGACGGCGCGCGCTGGCTGTGCTGGGGCGGCGACATGGGCGAAGCGCTGCTGCGTCAGCGGGGCGTGGAGCCGGAGGTGCTGGGTGCGCCCCGGGGGGACCGCACCACCCCGGAGGACACCCGCCGGGCGGCGGAGGCCATGGTGCAGGCCGGCGCGGAGCTGATCCTCTTCGCGGGCGGCGACGGCACGGCCCGCGATCTGTGCGCCGCCGTGGGCGGGAAGGTCCCCGTCATCGGCGTCCCCGCGGGCGTCAAGATCCACTCGGCCGTCTACGCGCTGGACCCCTCCAGCGCCGGGTATCTGCTGCGCGACTGGCTGGACGGCCGCGTGACGGGGATCAAGGAGGCCGAGGTCATGGACATCGACGAGGATCTGTTCCGGCAGGGCCGCGTCTCCGCGCGGCTGTACGGCTACATGACCGTCCCCGACAGCGCCGCGCGCATGCAGGCGGGCAAGTCCGCCGGGTCCTCCGAGGCCGACGCCATCGCCGAGATCGGCGCCGATCTGGCCGACTCCATGGAGGAGGGCGTCACGTATATCGTCGGCTCCGGCAGCACGCTGAAAGCGCTGATGGACGAGCTGGAGCTGCCCGACACGCTGCTGGGCGTCGATCTTGTCCGCGACGGGCAGCTGCTGGCCGCCGACCTGTCGGAAAAGGAGCTGTGGTCGTTCATCGAGGACCCGGATATTCCCGTCAAGATGATCGTCACGGTCATCGGCGGGCAGGGGAACATCTTCGGCCGCGGCAATCAGCAGCTGAGCCCCCGGATCATCCGCCGCGTGGGGCGGGAGAACATCATCGTCGCCGCCGGGCCGGAGAAGCTGGCGGGCCTCCCGGGCCGCGCCCTCCGCGCCGACACCGGCGACCCGGAGCTGGACGCGTCGCTGGCCGGGTATATCAGCGTCGTCACCGGCTACCGGACAACCGCGCTGGTGAAGATCGCGAAAACGGAGGGGTGAAACGAATGACAGTCAAGTATAACCGCGAATCATTATCCATGGGCGACGACGTTTATAACGGCGTTTACAGGATAGAGATGCCGGATGACGCGACGCTCGGCGAGCTGATTCACGTACTCCTGCACGGGGGAAACGGCAACGACTGGCCGATCCCCACGACGTCGGTGATCGGCTGGGTCATTTATTCCGACATCGGCAGATTGGCTGACGTTTCGGCGGATAAAAAGCGGATCGATTACATCGTCCCCGAAGGATCGAAGCTCTCCGCGCTCGGGGTCCGGTGGGTCTACGGCGCGCGCGAAGGCGAGGAACCCGCCGCCGCGGGTCTGGCGCGATTGTTTGAAGAATAGGAACGTGCAGGCTCCGGTTCCTGCCCCGCAGAGCCGGGATAAGAAACAGGCGTGACCGCGCTGGTCACGCCTGTTTCTTTTCTGCGTATGGATCGGAGGGACAAGGGAAGGGCGAATTGACAATTGACAGTTGACAATTGTCAATTGCGGCCTGTGGCGCATTGGATACCGCCGCTGACGCGGCGTACGGGCAAGATCCTTCGACTCCGCTTTGCTCCGCTCAGGATGACAGGTTTGGGGAACGGATCGCGCCGCAGGGGCGACGCCCTTCCTCGCTTCCCCCGCCGGTCTGAACACGCGTGTCCCGGCCTGCGGCCGGGCCTTTCGCGCGGAATGGGAAGTGCCGGAGCGGCATAGCCGCGGAGGCGATAGGGGGCGCGCGTTAGCGCGTAACCATTGCCCTTGACCGGTACGCGCACATCATGGCGCCGTCACCCGCCGCGGGGCCGCTCCTCAATCCCTTCCCTTTGACCGGAACAGGACGGCGCTGAGCAGCGACAGGACCACGGCGGCGGAGATCCCGCCTGCGGCGGCGGTGAGGCCGCCGGTCAGCGCGCCGGGGAGGCCGTACTGCCGCACGGCTTCCTCGACGCCCTTCGCCATGGTGTAGCCGAAGCCGAACAGCGGCGTGGTTGCACCACAGCCGCCCCAGCGGACGATTGGCTCGTAGACGCCGACCGCCGTCAATATCACGCCCAGCACCACATAGCTCGTCAGCAGCCGGGCGGGCGTCAGACGCGTGCGGTCGATGATCACCTGGCTCACGCCGCAGATCAGCCCGCCGCAGAGGAACGCGCGCGCGTATTCCATCACATCACCTCCAGACAGACGACGTGGCAGATGCCGGGGATCGACTCCCCCTGATTCGTCGTCAGCGGGCTCAGCAGCGCCCCGGTCCCGGCGAACAGCACCTTGCGGAACGTCCCCTTTTCCAGCTCCGGCAGCAGGTACCCGCACAGCACCGCCGCCGAGCAGCCGCAGCCCGACCCGCCTGCGTGGACGTCCTGGCGGTCCCGGTCGTAGAGCAGCAGCCCGCAGTCGGTGTAATTGCTCCCCAGCGGGAGCCCGTCGTCCTTCGCCAGCTCCAGCACCAGCTCACGCCCCACGGAGGCCAGGTCGCCCGTGACGATCAGGTCGAAGTCGCTCGGGCGCTCCCCCGTGGAGCCGAAATAGGCGCGCAGGCTCTCGAAGGCCGCCTGGGCCATGGCCGCGCCCATGTTGGCCCCGTCGGTGACGCCGGGGTCGAAGATGCGGCCGCAGAGCCCCTTCGTCACGGCGACGCGGCCCGTTTTCTCCCGGCTCAGCAGCACCGTGCCCGAGGCCGTGGCCGTCCACTGGGCCGTAGGCGGCCGCTGGCCGCCGTACTCCAGCGGGAAGCGGTACTGGCGCTCCGCCGTGCAGAAATGGGAGGAGGCCGTGCACAGCGCCGTGTCCTCCAGCCCCGCGTCGATCAGCGCCGCGCCCAGCACCAGCGATTCCGCCATGGTGGAGCACGCGCCGTAAAGCCCGAAGAACCGGCTGCCCAGCTCCCGCACGGCGAAGCTGGTGGAGACGCACTGATTGAGCAGGTCGCCGCCCAGCACGCACCCCACGTCGCCCTTGTCCAGATGTGCCTTCTCCACCGCCCGGCCCAGGGACGTCAGCACCATCTGCCGCTCCGCCTGCTCCCAGGTCTCCTGCCCGAAGCGGTCGTCCTCGGTGAAGACGTCGAACCGGCCGCCCAGCGGCCCCTCGTTCTCCTTTTTGCCCACGCAGGAGGCATACGACCGCACCCACACCGGGGTGCGGTACACGTAAACGTCCGCGTTCCGCATGAACTCACGCCCTTTTCATCGTTTTGACGTAGTATGCGCCCCCGGCGCGGGGATATTCCTTTGACAAAGAACAAGTTATTTTCAGGAATTATTTTGGGATAAAAAGCGGACCTGCGCTCGATTTTGACGCGGAAAATCGGACGCAAGTCTTTTTTCCAAAATGATTGACTTTTGCGCGCTGACGCGGTATTCTATTCCCATCTTTTTTGTTTTTCGGAGGGACGAGAGATGACCGAGAGCGGCGATTCCCTGCTGGAGACCTACGCCTCCAACGTATTCGACGACGGCGCCATGCGCAAATATCTGCCCAGCGACACCTACAAGCAGCTCCGCAAGACGATCAACGACGGCCGCGACCTCGATCCGGCCATCGCCGACGCCGTGGCCAACGGGATGAAGCGGTGGGCGCTGGACAAGGGCGCGACCCACTTCACCCACTGGTTCCAGCCCATGACGGGCTACACGGCGGAGAAGCACGAGGCGTTCATCAACCCCCAGCGGGACGGCTCGATCATCCTGTCGTTCTCGGGCAAGGAGCTGGTCCGCGGCGAGGCCGACGCGTCGTCGCTGCCCTCGGGCGGCATCCGCGCCACCTTCGAGGCCAGGGGCTACACCGCCTGGGACTGCACGTCGCCCGCCTTCGTCAAGGAGGGGACCTTGTGCATCCCCACCTGCTTTTTCTCCTACAGCGGCGATGCGCTGGACAAGAAAACGCCGCTGCTGCGGTCCATGGAGGCGCTGTCCCGGGAGGCCATCCGCGTGCTGCGGGCCATGGGGGACCAGGACGCCCGGCGCGTCATCGCCATGTCCGGGGCGGAGCAGGAGTATTTCCTCGTCAGCCGTGAGCTGTGCCGGAAGCGGCAGGATCTGATGCTCTGCGGCCGCACGCTCTACGGCGCGGCCCCCGCCAAGGGGCAGGAGCTGTACGATCACTATTACGGCTCCCTGAAGGAGAACGTCGGGTCCTTCATGCGTCAGGTGGACCGGGAGCTGTGGAGCCTGGGCGTGCCCTCCAAGACCGAGCACAACGAGGTCGCCCCGGCCCAGCACGAGCTGGCCCCCGTCTTCAACACGGCCAACATCGCCTGCGACAACAACCAGCTGATCATGGAGACGCTCAAGAAGGTCGCATTGCGCAACGACATGGTCTGTCTGCTCCACGAGAAGCCATTCGCCCGGGTCAACGGCTCCGGCAAGCACAACAACTGGTCCATCAACATCGACGGCGGCGAGAGCCTGCTCCGGCAGGGCAAAACGCCCGCCAGCAACGCCCGGTTCCTGTTGTTCCTCAGCGCCTTCATCTGGGCCGTGGACGACTGGGCGGAGCTGCTGCGCATGACCATCGCCGGGCCGGGCAACGACCACCGTCTGGGCGGCCACGAGGCCCCGCCCTGCATCATCTCCGTCTTTCTGGGCGACCTGCTCACCGATATCCTCCACGAGATCGAGACCGGCGGTCAGTCGGATTTCCGGGAGGGCGGCAGCCTCAGGGTGGGCATCAGCTCCATGCCCACGCTGCCCCAGGACATCTCCGACCGCAACCGCACCTCGCCCATGGCCTATACAGGCAACAAGTTCGAGTTCCGCATGCTGGGCTCCTCCATGTCCATCGCCGACTGCAACACCGTGACGAATCTGATGATGTCCGACGTCCTCAGCAAGATCGCCGACCGGCTGGAAGCCTGCGATGATGTGCAGACGGAGATCCGCGAGATCATCCGGGATATCATGAAGGCCCACAAGCGCGTCATCTTCAACGGCAACAACTACGCCCCCGCCTGGGTGGAGGAGGCCCACCGCCGCGGCCTGCCCGATATCGACAACTCCGTGGACGCCTTCGACGCCGCCGTCGCCCCGCGGACCGTGGAGCTGTTCGA
This sequence comes from Oscillospiraceae bacterium, assembly GCA_015068445.1. Lineage (GTDB taxonomy): Bacteria > Bacillota > Clostridia > Oscillospirales > Butyricicoccaceae > RGIG1902. Next base: position 10,056 of record SVKN01000057.1, read on the forward strand.
GCGCTTCGGCGTGCTGAGCCGCCGGGAGCTGGAGGCGCGCTACGGCATTTACCACGACAATTACGTCAACACCGTCTCCATCGAGGCGCGGACCATGGTGGAGATGGCGAAGCGGCAGATCCTGCCCGCCGTCATCAAATACACGCGCTTCGTCTCCGAGACGTTCAACTGCCTGCGCGACACGGGCCTGACGCTGGACGTGACGCTCCAGTCCGCCATGCTCAAGGACGTCACGGCCGCCGCCGCCCAGTTCCGCGCCCATCTGAGCAAGCTGGAAAAGCTGCTGGACAAGGCCGGCGCCGCGCCCTTCGAGGACCTCAAGGCGCGCTCCGTCTACTATCGCGACAAGGTCGCCCCCGCCATGGAGTCCCTCCGCGACGTGGCCGACAAGCTAGAGACGCTCCTGGGCGACGAGTTCTGGCCCATCCCCACGTACACCGATCTGATGTTCACGGAATAGAGAAAAGGCCGCCGAAAGGCGGCCTTTTTCAGTGGACAGTGGAAGGATGAATTGACAATTGACAATTGCGGTGTCGGCTTCGCCGACGATCTGATACCGCCTGACGGCGCGGGAAAGGCTCCCTCGCGGAGGGAGCCAAGCCGTCGTAGGGGCCGATGTTCACATCGGCCCATGAGCACGCTCCGGGTCGTGGTCGTCGTAGCGGCGAGCTGCGCTCGCCCGGCCGGTCGGCGCAGATCATGGTGCCGGAACCGCGATCATCCCGCCGCAACTCCCTCAGTCAAACGGCCCTGCCGTTTGACTGCTCCCTCGCGGAGGGAGCCAAGCCGTCGTAGGGGCCGATGATCACATCGGCCCATGAGCACGCTCCGGGTCGTGGTTCCACCCCCGCCCGGAACGCCGATGGATCATCGACGCTTCATTCATGAAGACGGGCTTCGCCCTAATGAAGACACTCGCTTCGCTGGTTAATGAAGACGGCGCTTCGCGCCTAATGAAGCGAAGTCGCCCCGAACGTCTGTCCTTTCCCTTTCATTTCTTCATTAGCAACGCGTCTTCATTCCTTCATTAGCCCCGCAAGGGGCGACTTCATTGAAAAACCCGTGATTTGGTAGACAAATCACGGGTTTTTCATGGTGGACGATATGGGATTCGAACCCACGACCTCCGCGTTGCGAACGCGGCGCTCTCCCAGCTGAGCTAATCGCCCGTGTGAAGTTGTTCGGCGTTTCGGAATGGTGCCGGTGACCGGGATCGAACCGGTACGAGTGTTACCTCACGGGATTTTAAGTCCCGGGCGTCTGCCAGTTCCGCCACACCGGCGTGTAACATAAGGATTATACAACCGACGCGCCCGGAAAGTCAAGAGGGACCGGCTATTTTTCTTCGTCGTCCCTGCCGTTCTTTTTCTCCGTAAAAAACTGCCACAGTTTACCGAAGCCCAGGTACAGCACCACGCCGCCCATGACGAGCCCCGCGATGTACAGCGTCGTTTTTTCCTCTTCCTTGAGCGCCGCGGCGTGCGCCTCCGGCACCACTGCCAGCAGGATCAGCACGACGACCGCCAGCCACATCAGCTTCCGTTTCACGTCACGCGCCCCCTTTCCGTTTCTTTTCTCATCTTACCACAACCCCGCGCGCATTGCAAGACGGCCCCGGGCCGTGGTATACTGGTGAAAACCATCACAGGAGGGCATGACCATGTTCATCACCGAAAACGAGCGCATCTATATGAAGAACGACGCGGGCGAGACTGTCGCCGAGATCACGTTCCCCGAGACCGTCCCCGGCGTCTTCACCATCGACCACACTTTCGTGGACGAGTCGCTGCGGGGCCAGGGCATCGCCTCGAAGCTGGTGCGGGCCGCCGTGGAGGAGATCCGCGCCCGCGGCGGCAGGCCGGAGGCCACCTGTTCCTACGCCGTGGCGTGGTTCGAGAAGCACAGTGACGCTCTTGCCTAAAAGCTGTCGAAAAAGTCAGATAAATTCAGTTAATATTTATAGTGTTTTTCTATTTGGATTCTGTTACAATATAGGGCACCAAAATCGGCATATTGCGCCCGATTTTGCGCTTTAAAGTGGTATTTATAGATGTCATTAATAAAAAGGAGCAGATTCCAATGAAAAAGTTCGTCTATCTCTTTTCCGAAGGCAACGGAAAAATGAGAGAGCTGCTGGGCGGCAAAGGCGCGAACCTGGCCGAGATGACCAACCTCGGCATGCCTGTCCCGCAGGGCTTCACCATCACCACGGAGGCCTGCACCCAGTATTATGCCGACGGCCAGCGGATCAACGATGAGATCCAGGCCGAGATCATGACCTATATCACGAAGCTGGAGGAGATCACCGGCAAGAAGTTCGGCGATCTGGAGAACCCGCTGCTGGTCTCCGTCCGCTCCGGCGCCCGCGCGTCCATGCCCGGTATGATGGACACCATCCTCAACCTCGGCCTCAACGACACCGTCGTGGAAGCCTTCGCGAAGAAGACGAACAATCCCCGTTTCGCTTACGATTCCTATCGCCGCTTCATCCAGATGTACTCCGACGTCGTCATGGAAGTGGGCAAGAAGTATTTTGAAGAGCTGATCGACGAGATGAAGGACGAGCGCGGCGTCACCCTGGACACAGAGCTGACCGCCGCCGATCTCAAGGAGCTGGCCGAGAAGTTCAAGGCCGAGTACAAGGCCAAGATCGGCAAGGACTTCCCCCAGGAGCCCAAGGAACAGCTGATGGGCGCCATCAAGGCCGTCTTCCGCAGCTGGGACAACCCCCGCGCCATCTACTACCGCCGCATGAACGACATCCCCGGCGACTGGGGCACCGCCGTCAACGTGCAGATGATGGTCTTCGGCAACACCGGCGATACCTCCGGCACGGGCGTCGCCTTCACCCGCAACCCCGCCACCGGCGAGAAGAAGCTGTTCGGCGAGTTCCTGATGAACGCCCAGGGCGAGGACGTCGTGGCCGGCGTCCGCACCCCCCAGACCATCGACCAGCTGGCTGAGGTCATGCCCGAGGCGTATGAGCAGTTCGTCGACATCTGCGCCAAGCTGGAGAACCACTACCGCGACATGCAGGATATGGAGTTCACCATCGAGGACAAGAAGCTCTACATGCTGCAGACCCGCAACGGCAAGCGCACCGCCGCTGCCGCCGTCAAGATCGCCTGCGACCTGGTGGACGAGGGCATGATCAACGAGCGCGAGGCCGTCGCCATGATCGACGCCCGCAGCCTGGACGCCCTGCTGCATCCCCAGTTCGACGCCGAGGCGCTGAAGAAGGCCACCCCCGTGGCCACCGCTCTGCCCGCCTCTCCCGGCGCCGCCTGCGGCCGCATCGTCTTCACCGCTGAGGACGCCACCGCCTGGGCCAAGCGCGGCGAGAAGGTCGTGCTGGTCCGTCTCGAGACGTCCCCCGAGGACATCGAGGGCATGCATCACGCCCAGGGCGTGCTGACCGTCCGCGGCGGCATGACCTCCCACGCGGCCGTCGTGGCCCGCGGCATGGGCACCTGCTGCGTCTCCGGCTGCGGCGAGATCGTCATGGACGAGGAGAACAAGCAGTTCACGCTGGGCAAGCGCACCTATTTCCAGGGCGACTGGATCTCCCTGGACGGCTCCACCGGCAACATCTACGGCGAGGCCATCCCCACCGTCGAGCCCTCGATCAGCGGCGACTTCGGCCGTCTGATGGGCTGGGCCGACGAGATCCGTCAGCTGGGCGTGCGCACCAACGCCGATACGCCCCGCGACGCCGAGAAGGCCTTCAGCTTCGGCGCGGAGGGCATCGGCCTGTGCCGCACCGAGCATATGTTCTTTGAGCCCGACCGCATCTCCGCCATCCGCGAGATGATCGTCGCCCCCACCGTTGAGCTGCGCGAGAAGGCCCTGGCCAAGCTGGAGCCCATGCAGCAGGGCGACTTCGAGGGCCTGTTCGAGGCCATGCACGGCAACCCCGTCACCATCCGTTTCCTCGATCCCCCTCTGCACGAGTTCGTCCCCACCGCCGAGGAGGACATCCGCGCCCTGGCCGCCGATATGAAGATGCGCGTGATCGACCTGAAGGTCGTCATCGACAGCCTGCATGAGTTCAACCCCATGATGGGCCACCGCGGCTGCCGTCTCGCCGTCACCTATCCCGAGATCGCCGCCATGCAGACCCGCGCCGTGATCAAGGCCGCCATCAACGTCCAGAAGCGTCAC
>SVKN01000058.1 GCA_015068445.1 Oscillospiraceae bacterium
GACGCGACCTTTCCAGCGCGAAAGCCTGCTCTCGCAGGGTGCGGCTGACCTTTACCGTGCCGTCGTCCCGCAGGAAACGGCGGATCTCCCCGGCAATCTTCGGCACGGCGTAGGTGGAGAACTGAACGCCGAAGCTCTCGTCAAAACCGTCGATGGCCTTGAGCAGACCGAGAGAGCCCAGCTGGAACAGGTCGTCCGTCTCCACGCCCCGGCCTATGTACCGTCTGACGATGCTCCAGACAAGGGGCGTATGGCGCGCGGCGAGCTGCTCGCGCTCCTCCCGGGTCATTTGTACCGGCGCGTGTTGAGGCGCTTCTTCATCGTGACGGTCGTCCCCTGCCCCGGTCTGCTTTTGACCTTCAGCTCGTCCATGAAGCTCTCCATGATCGTGAAGCCCATGCCGGAGCGCTCCGCGCCGCCGGTGGTGAACATGGGCTGGCGGGCCGCCTCGATATCCGGGATGCCGACGCCCTTGTCGGCGATCTTGATTTCCACGACGCTGTCCTCCAGCAGACGGACGGTCATGACGACAGTACCGATGCAGTCGCGGTAGCCGTGGACCACGGCGTTCGTCACGGCTTCGGACACGGCGGTGCGGATATCGCCCAGCTCGTCCAGCGTGGGGTCGAGCTGGGCGCAGAAGGCCGCGGCGGCCGAGCGTGCAAAGCTCTCGTTGGCGCTTTTCGAGGGGAAGCGCACGGTGAACCTGTTGATCTCCTGTTTCATCTTATCCCTCCACGAACGGTATCTTCCTGTCGAGCCCCGCGGCCTGCAGGACCTTGCGCGGCTGCGGCATGACGTTGGCCGCTTCGAACGCGCCGTCGAGGCCCTGTGCCCTGCGGCAGGCGGCGACGACGACCATCAGCCCCGCGCTGTCCATAAACGGCACGCCGCCCATGTCAAGCCGCACCTGCGGCGCGGTCTCCTCGTCGATCGTTTCCGTCAGCTCCTGCGTCAGCGCGGCGGCGCAGTGGTGGTCGATCTCCCCCTCCGGCCGCAGGATCAGCAGCGGACCGTTTCGCTCTTTTGTGAGCTTCATTGTATCATCACCTCATTTTTACATGGAAAAAGCCCCGGACAAATGATCTGTCCGGGGCTCGGCGCGCCGACTGAAACGCGGCGCGCCTCTGATGAAGACCGCTTCGCTGGGTCTTCATCAGAGCTTTCTCGCGCTTATCGTCTTCGACTTCGTCTCAGTTGATCGGCGCGAGCGCTCGCTTTGCTCGCTGCGAAGGAGTTTTTGTGAGGCACATATCCTCACAAAAACAGATCTGTTGCTGAGCGCTGACGCGCTTATACAGTGCAAAGCCCCGGACAAATGATCTGTCCGGGGCTATTGTATCGTTCTTTTGATGAATTATTTAGCGTTTCGTGTCGCCCAGCACTGTTTCCTTGATCTGGCCGATCAGATACAGGGAGCCGCAGGCGATGATCACCTCGTCCGGCGCGGCGGTATCGATGGCGTGACGGATAGCGTCGGTGGGGTCCGCGATCACGGTGACGTCCGCACAATGCGGCGCGGCGACCGCTGCGGCCTTTTCCGCGTCCAGACTGCGGTAGCTGTCGGGCGTGACGGCGATGAAGCGGCTGACCTTCCGCGCCACCATGGCGATGACGTCGGGATAGTCCTTGTCCTCCAGCATGCCCATGACCGCCGTGATGCGGCGGCCCGTCAGCACCTCGTCGATGACGCGGCAGAGCGACGCGGCGCCGTCCGGGTTGTGCGCGCCGTCGATGATGCACAGCGGGTCATGGCGCAAAACCTCGCACCGGCCCACGAAGCGCGTTAAGTTCATGCCGTCGCGGACGGCCTCATAGGGCACGCAGAAGCCGCGCTTGCTCAGCTCCTCGCAGATGGCGATGACCGTCATGGCGTTGTTGACCTGGTGGCGGCCCACCAGCGGGACGTGGTACGGTCTGCCCTTGTAGGTGAAGTCCGTGCCCTCGATGGTCGTCTCCCCGACGGTCAGAAGCGCCGGATCGGGGATGTTGGGCGTGACGCCTGCCTTTTCACAGCAGTCCAGCAGCACCGCGCGGGCCTCCTCCGGCTGGTCCCAATAGAGGACGACGGAGCTGCCCGGCTTGATGATGCCGCCCTTGTGCCCGGCGATCGACGCCAGCGTATTGCCCAGCGAGCCCATGTGATCGAAGGCGATGGTGCAGACGGCGGCGACCTCAGGTGGATCGATGATGTTTGTCTTATCCTCACGCCCGCCGATGCCGCATTCCAGCACGACGATATCGCAGCCGACTTTGGCGAACCAGTACAGAGCCAGCACCACGTCCAGCTCGAACTCGGTACACTCGGAGATCTCGCGTTTGACCCGGTCGAACACGGGGATCAGCGCTTCCACGGCGTCAGCCAGCTCCTGCCGGGGGATCATCTCCCCGTTGAGCTGGATGCGTTCGCGGAAATCGATGACGTAGGGCGAGATGAACAGACCGGTCCTGTAGCCGGCCTGCTGCAGCACCCGCGCCGTCATGGTGCAGGTGCTGCCCTTGCCGTTGGTCCCCGCCACGTGGACGAAGCGGAGCTTCTTCTGCGGCTCGCCCAGCAGCTCCAGGGCGCGGCGCACGCGGCCGAAGCCCTGGTGCCCGCCCTGTCGGGTCGCGTTATGGATATAGCTCAACGCATCTTCGTATTTCATTTCAGGTTGTGAATGCTCTCCTCAAGCTTGCTCAGATGCTCCTTATAGCCCTCCAGGCGCTGCCTCTCGGCGGCGACGACGGCCTCGGGAGCCTTGCTGATGAATCCCTGATTGCTCAGCTTGCCCTCGATGCGGGCGATCTGAGCCATGACGTTGTCCTTTTCCTTGTTGAGCCTCTGCAGCTCCTTTTCGACGTCGACCAGATCGCTCAGAGGCATATAGACCTTGGCGGCCGGGGTGACGACGGACACCATGGAGGAAGCGTTCTCAGGCGCGTCGTTCAGCACGACGACCTCGGAGGCGTAAGCCAGGCGCTTGAAATAGAGGTCCGCGCCGGAGAACATGGGGCGCTCGGAGACGATGAACAGCTCGGCCTTCTTGGAGGGCGGGACGTTCATCTCGGCGCGGCGGTTGCGGATGGCGCGGATGATCTCCATGATCTGCTCCATGTCGCGGGCCTCCTGCTCGAAGACCTTGCTCTGATCGAACGCAGGCCACCTGGAGACCATGATGGACGGGCCCTCGTGGGGCAGCGCCTGCCAGACGGTCTCGGTGATGAAGGGCATGAAGGGGTGCAGCAGCTGCATGGTGCCGCTGAGCACGTGGACCAGAACGCGCTGGGCGTTCTCGTTCTGCTTCATGTTCTCCTTGTCGTTGAGCCTGATCTTGCACAGTTCGATGAACCAGTCGCAGAAATCGTCCCAGATGAAGCTGTACAGCTTATCGGCGGCGATGCCCAGCTCGTACTTGTCGATATTCTCGGTGACGGCCTGGATCAGCTCGTTGTACCGGGTGAGGATCCACCTGTCCTCCAGCGTCAGCTCCTCGGGCAGCGCGGCGTCGTCGACGGTCAGGTTCATCAGTACGAAGCGGGAGGCGTTCCAGATCTTGTTGGCGAAGTTGCGGTTGGCCTCCACGCGCTCGGTGTAGAAGCGGGCGTCGTTGCCGGGGCCGATGCCGGTGACAAGCGTGAAGCGCAGCGCGTCGGCGCCGTATTTGTCGATGATCTCGATGGGATCGACGCCGTTGCCCAGGGACTTGGACATCTTGCGGCCCAGGTTGTCGCGGATCAGACCGTGCAGGAAGACCGTGGAGAAGGGCTTCTCGCCCATGTGCTCCATGCCGGAGAAGATCATGCGCGCAACCCAGAAGAAGATGATGTCGTAGCCCGTGACGAGGACGTCGGTGGGATAGAAATACTCCAGCTCGGGCGTCTTGTCGGGCCAGCCCAACGTGGAGAAGGGCCACAGGGCGGAGCTGAACCAGGTGTCCAGCACGTCCTCATCCTGCTTGATATGGGTGCTGCCGCACTTCTCACAGACGTGGACGTCGTCCTTGCTGACCATCATGTGGCCACAGTCCTCGCAGTAGTAGGCCGGGATGCGGTGGCCCCACCACAGCTGACGGGAGATGCACCAGTCGTGGACGTTCTCCATCCAGTTCATATACGTCTTGGAGAAGCGCTCGGGGACGAACTTGATGTCGCCCTTCCTGACGACGTCGATGGCGGGCTCGGCCAGCGGGCCCATCTTCACGAACCACTGGGTGGAGGCCAGAGGCTCGACGGTGGTATGGCAGCGGTGGCAGGTGCCGACGTTGTGATTGTAATCCTCGACCTTGACCAGGTAGCCCTGCTCCTCCAGGTCATGCACGACGGCCTCGCGGGCCTCCTCGCGGGTCATGCCGCAATATTTGCCGCCGTCCTCGGTGATCTTGCCCTCGGCGTCGATGACGAAAATATGCTCCAGACCGTGGCGCTCTGCCATTGCGAAGTCGTTGGGGTCGTGGCAGGGCGTGACCTTGACGCAGCCGGTGCCGAACTCGCGCTCGACGTAATCGTCGGCGAAGATGGGGATCGGGCGGTTCATCAGAGGCAGGATGCAGTTCTTGCCCACCAGATGCTGATAGCGCTCGTCGTCCGGGTGGACGGCGACGCCGGAGTCGCCCATCATGGTCTCGGGACGTGTGGTGGCGATGACGAGATACTCGTCGGAGTTCTCGATGGGATATTTGATGTGCCACAGATGACCCTTCTGCTCCTCGTACTCGACCTCGGCGTCAGACAGGGCGGTGTTGCAGCGGGGGCACCAGTTGACGATGCGGTGGCCCTTGTAGATCAGCTTTTTGTTGTAGAGGTTGACGAAGACCTCCTTGACGGCGCGGGAGCAGCCCTCGTCCATGGTGAAGCGCAGGCGGTCCCAGTCACAGGAGGAGCCGAGCTTGCGCAGCTGGTTGAGGATGCGGGAGCCGTAGCGGTCCTTCCACTGCCAGCACAGATCGACGAAGCGCTCGCGGCCGTAGTCGAAGCGGGTCTCGCCCTTCTCGCGCAGGGACTCCTCGACCTTGATCTGCGTGGCGATGCCGGCGTGATCCGTGCCGGGCATCCACAGGGCGTTGTAGCCCTGCATGCGCTTGGTGCGGATCAGGATGTCCTGCAGCGTCTCGTCAAAGGCGTGGCCCATGTGGAGCTGGCCGGTGACGTTGGGAGGCGGAATAACGATCGTAAATGGTTTCTTGGTGTGATCGACCTCAGCGTGGAAGAAGCCGCTGTCCTCCCAGAACTTGTACAGCGCGTCTTCCGTGGCATGAGGATCGTAGGTCTTGGGGAGCTCGTGTCTCTCGCTCATCTCTTCATCTCCTATGCAAATTGAAGGCTTCGCGGGAATAAAAAAAGTCCCGCGGCAGAATAACTGCTACGGGACGAATCATCTGATCCGCGGTACCACCCATATTCGCGTATATACGCGCACTCAAGGGCCGTGAGACCCTTTATGCCTTAACGCGGCAAGACGGCCGGACCTAATCGCACGCTTTCAGCCCGGCGGCTCCGGGGCGACCTTCGGACGGTTTCTCACGGGCACTTGCACCGGCCGTGCCCTCTCTGCGCTTCAAAAACGTCTTACTGCTCCCCATCAATGCGATTAGGTTTATTATATACGCTCCGGGTGGTTTTGTCAAATCAAATTAAGCGGTGATGACCTTGGACACCTGCTGCATGGCAGTCAGGATGTCATACATGTTGCTGACGATACCGGCCTTGCACTGATCGGCGATGCCGAAGTAGTTCAGGCAGGTGCCGCAGACCAGCACGTTGCAGCCCATATCGACCAGCGCGTTGAGATGCGCGGCGGTCTCATCCTCGCAGGCCAGCTTGACACCGCCGTTCATCAGCAGGACGTAGGCGGGCTTGTCGTCGCTCTGGGTCAGGGTGTACAGCATCATCTTCGCCAGGTTGTGACCCAGCTCGTCGTTGCCGGCGCCGACGGTGTACTTGTTCATGAAGACGGCGTACTCGCCGGACTTCTCGGCAGAAGCGACCTTGCCGGTGGGAGCGCCGAAGGCCAGCGTGAAGCTGCCCTCGCCGTTGGTGACGTCCAGGGAGCAGCCCATGGCCTTGGCCAGACGGGTCAGGTTACCGACAGCGGTCTCGTTGTCAACGGTGATGGTGAACGGCTCGCCCTTGGTGAGCTCCTTCTTTGCCATGATGACGGGCATGGGGCAGGGCTTGCCCATCGCGTCCAGATTTACCATATCGATCATTCTCCTTTGCTTGATAGAATCTTCTATTAAGATAGACCGATTGTTCGGAAAAGTCAATAAACAGCGATTCAAGATTGAAGAATCAAATATAGCAGGTATTCTTTATTTGATATCCGGATAAATCAGCGAACCTGCGGGCAGCAAAAAAGGCACCCTGTCGGGTGCCTTTGCATGGAGCGGATTACGAGGCTCGAACTCGCTACCTCCACCTTGGCAAGGTGGCGCTCTACCAGATGAGCTAAATCCGCATCGGAACGAGTAATAATATAACGCAGGAGCGGCGTTTTGTCAACCCCTATTTTTGCTTTTTGCGAAAAACCTTCGGGGCGCCGCCGGGACGCCCCGAAGGTTTACCATTCGATGAAAATGTCTTTCGCCGCGTCAAGGGAGTAGAGCCAGGCGGTGCGGCCGTTCTGGACGGCGGTGACGTCGTAGACGTAAGTCGCGCCGTCGATGGTCAGGGTGATCCAGGAATAGACGTCTTCCCCCAGAACGCCGGTGCGGACCGTGTGCTCGAGGCTCAGGGCGTCACAGAGCACGGACGCCGCCAGCACAAGGCCGGACTGCGCGCCCACGTGACGGTCGAAGACGCCGAAGGCGGAATAGATATCGGTCTTGGGCTGACCCGCCATGGTCTCGTTGACGACGCGCTGGGCGCTCTGGTCGTATTCCACGTTTTCCTGCAGCCAGTCGTTGATGAACATCAGCCGATCCAGCTTTTCCTCGGCGCGGCACCCCATGGCCGCGGCGGCGGCTTCGCGGAGGATGAAGGACGACATGCTGCGCAGCTCCTCCGGGATGCCGGCATAGTCGGCGGTAATCTCCACGATGCAGTTGTCGACCTCCTCCGGGAAGAACTCGACGTTGGTGCGCGTCAGGCCCACGGCGCGGGAGCCGCTGCGCATCCAGGCCGCGTAGATCATCTGCTCAAGCTCCTGCCTGCCGCCGATGCCGCCTGTGATGTAATAGGCGGCCGCGCCGGAAAACGAGCGCAGCATGGCGTTCAGACGGTTTTCGAGGTCGTAGCGGCCGCTGATGTTGACGACGGCCTGCATCTCGGAGGGCGGGCGCTTGTACAGGATCTGGACCGAGACGTCCTGATACGACAGGACCCTCGTGCGGTCGGCGGTGATGGAGGACACGCCGTAGATGCCCATGGGCTCGGTTGTGGTGATCTCCTGGATGACGGCCAGCAGGTCGGCCTCCAGATCGCCGTTGTAGCTGGTGATGCGGAAGACGTCGGCGTTGAGGCCCATGTTGATCATGTTGAGCAGCGCGCCCTTGAGGGTGTAATAGCTGGTGATGTCGCCGCCGGCGCGGACGTCGGTCTCGAGGCCCTCGCGCTCGCTGTGGGGACGGGTGGTGTAGTACTTGCCCTCGGTCCCGGCGCAGCCGGTCAGAAGCAGGAGCGCCGTCAGCGCGGCAGCTGCCCGACGCATGATCTTTTTCACCGGTGATCCTCCCCTTTCATCGTCCTGCGCGGAAATAGTCGGCCCGCTGCTGCCAGAGGGCCTGATCGCAATCATGGGTATGGGCCACGCCCTGCTCCGTCAAGTAGCTTGCCCACCAGGCGGAAAAGCGGGCCGCGCCCTTCTGATTGAAGTGAAGCACGTCGTACCAGTCGGCGCTTTTGTCGACGCCGATGACTTCACCGAGGTCGCTGAGATCGAGCGCGCCGTCCAGCGATCCCAAGACGTTTTCCCGCCAGAGGGCGGGCACCTGGTTGTAGCAGGGCGCGAAATAGCAGATCAGGCGGACGCACTTCCGCTCGCACAGCGCGGCGATCTCCTCCAGCGCGCTGCGGCTGCGGCTGTAAACGTCGTCGCCGAACTGGGTGGTGAACGTGCGCTCCCAGGGCTCGCCCATGGTCTCCCGGCCGTCTACGGGCGTGTAGCCCGCCAACATCCGGGCGTCCGGGTGCTGGTACGGCGGTTCGGCGCCCGGCTCCGGGAACACCTCGGAGTGGAAGTCGTACAGCGGGAACAGCGCCGTGGTCATCAGCCCCTTTTCACAGGCGCGCGCGGCGCGGATGCGGTTGAGGCCGAAGGGCATATAGCAGACGTTGACCTTGGAAAAGCCCGTGTATTCGTCGAAGAACAGTCCCGTCAGCTCCACGACGATCGCCTCGGGCGACTGGGTCCTGAGCGTCTCGCGGACGTAGGCCAGCGTGACGGGCATGGTCTGCTCCGGCCCCGCCATGACGTAGCTGGTCAGGCCGCTTTCATCGTAGATGATGCCGGGGCAGACGTCGCAGTAGACCATGGAGCTGCCGAAGAACAAAACGTCGATGGAATCGCGGTCCTCCTGCAGGAAGTCGCCCCAGGTGGAGCCGAAGTCGTCCCGGCCCGGCATCAGTGCGATCCCGGCCTGATAGAGCCCCGCCGCCAGCAGCGCCGCCGTCAGCAGCAGCGCCGCCAGCTCGTTGATATATTTTGGTTTGATCCGTCTCATAGGCGCCACCGTCAATACTTGAAGTAAACGAAGGACTGCATGTCGAAGCCCTCGCCGTAGACGCCGAAGAGCGCGGCGGCGAAGATCAGCGCGGCGGCGGCGAGGTAATAGGGCGTCACGGTGCGCGCCAGGTGCCTGGGCTGCCAGCCCATGGTCTTGAGGACGTCGAAGATGGTCCCGACGCCCAGACATACCAGCATCACCAGCAGCTGGCGGTCCGTCATGCGCAGGTCAAAGGGATGCAGCGACGCTTCCAGCAGCGACGCCCGCAGGACGTCCAGCGCCTGCACCACGTCGCTGGCCCGGAAAAAGACGAAGGTGACCGCGATGAGCACATACGTCACGCCTGCGCCCAGCAGCGCGGCAACGGCCTTGCCGATCATCGACTGACGCTCTTTGTCCCGCATGGGCCCGAGCTTCGGCTCCAGCAGCAGCTCGAACACCTGCAGTAGACCGTTGAGCAGGCCCCAGACGAGGTACGTGACGGCTGCGCCGTGCCACAGGCCGCTGACGGCGAAGACGATGAGGATGTTCATATAGGTGCGCGTCTTCCCTTCCCGGCTGCCGCCCAGCGGGAAATAGAGGTATTCCCGGAACCAGGACGTCAACGAGATGTGCCATTTCTTCCAGAAGGAGCGCACGGAGACCGACAGATACGGAGCGTTGAAGTTTTCGGTCACACGGAAGCCCAGCGCCAGCGCCGAGCCGATGGCCATATTGGAATAGCCCGCGAAGTCGAAATAGATCTCCAGCGGGTACAGCAGCACAATGACGAACCACATCCCCCGCGGGAGTTGGCCGGAATAGGCCAGATTGACCGCGATGCCCACGGTGTCGGCGATGACGAGCTTTTGAAACAGGCCGTAGAGGAAGCGGAGAAAGCCGGTCTTGACCGTGGTCAGGCCGAAGCGCGGGTCGCTTTTCATCTGGGGCAGGAACTCCCGCGCCCTGCCGATGGGCCCCGCCAGCAAACACGGAAAGAACGCGACGAACAGCGCGTAATCGAGGAGCGCGCGCTCGGCGCTCAGCTTGCCGCGGTAAACGTCGAACAGATAGCCTGTGACGGCGAAGGTGAAAAAGGAGATGCCCACGGGCAGACCGACGGACAGCAGCGCGCGGCCGCCGGTGAACGCGCCGAAAAAGAAGTTGAGGTACTTGAAAACGAACAAGGCGCCGAAGTGGATCAGGCACGCGAGGGTCAGATACGCTCGTTTGCGCTCCCCGCCCCGCTCGATCAGGATGGCGGCGCAATAAGAGAGCAGCGTCGTCGCCAGCAGCAGCAGCGCGAAGGCCGGGGACGTCCAGCCGTAGAACAGATAACTCGACGCCAGCAGCATCCACTTACGGCTCTGCCCCGGCAGGCTGTACCAGAGGATCGCGACGAGAGGCAGAAAGAGGAAATATGAAAAGGAGGTGAATGTCATAGGGTCACCTTGTACGCATAGATTCGATAATACTGTATCATGTCCGGCCCGAAAAAGCAAGGAACGCGGCGGTTTCTCTTGATTTCTTTCACCGTTCCCCTTATAATTGAAAAGCAAATCTGTGAAACTGCGGTGATAGCGATGAGAATGAGACGGAAAAGGAATCTGGACGCGCGGCTGGAGAAGTGCGCGGAGCTGCAGGTGTTCGAGCCCGAAACACACAAAGGCCACTGGCGCGAGCTGTTCGGCATGGAGGGCGAGCTGCATCTGGAGATCGGCTGCGGCAAGGGCGATTTCGTGCTGGAGAGCGCCAGACGTCATCCGGACGTGATGTTCGTGGCCGTGGAGCGGTACAAGAACGTGCTGCTGCTGGCCATGGAAAAGCTCCAGGCCGAGGGGCTCAAGAACGTCCTGTTCCTCAGCAACGACGCCGCGACGCTGGGCGACGTCTTCGGCCCCGACGAGGTGGACCGCATCTACCTCAACTTTTCCGATCCCTGGCCTCCGAAGAAGCGCCACAAGCGCCGGCTCACCCACGAAAACTTTTTAAAGGTTTACGACGGCTTTCTGAAGCCCGGCGGCGAGATCTGGCAGAAGACCGACAACCAGGGCCTGTTCGAGTTCTCCCTATGCAGCTTCTCCCAGTTTGGCTATCCCCTGCAGGAGGTGTCGCTGGACCTGCACGCCACCGATTTTGACAACGTCATGACCGAATACGAGCGCGGCTTCGCCGCCCAGGGAATGAAGATCTATCGCCTGGTGGCGCAGAAGCCGAAGAAATAAGGAGCAACATATGGATCGGTATGCCGACAAAAGAGACGATCAGGCGCTGGAGCGCGACAAGTTCGCGTTCAGTGTGCTGCGCCGCTGTCTGCACAGGCATTGTGAGCTGATCCTTTCGGATCACGAGCGCGTGATCCTCTGCTACACCGGGGAGCCTTATCCCGTGTGGATCTGGACGGCGGACGACATGGATGAGCGTGAGCTGGCGCTGGTCTACGATATGACTGCCGCCCACAGCCTGCTGGACGGGGCGCACTCCTTCAATCTCAAGCGCGGGCTCGCATCATACTTCATTCGCCGCTCCGCGTCGGAGGGCCGCGCGATGTCCGTCTCCATGAATCTCCAGGCCTACGCCTGTATGGCGCCTGTTTCTCCGGAGAAAAAAGCGGATGGCGCTCCCCGGCGCTGCACGATAGACGACCTTGAGACGCTGGTGGATTTCATCGATCGGTTCCACGCGGCGACGGGCGTCGATGTGATGGACCGCGAGCGGTACCGCAGGGACGCTTTGTCGATCATAGCATCCGGATACGCGTACCTGTGGCAGAACGCGGACGGCGTGCCCGTCGCGAGCTGCAAGTACGGCCCCAACGAGGAGCTGGCGTCAGTCAACCTCGTGTATACGCGCCCGGAATACCGCAGGCACCATTACGCGCAGAATCTCGTTTACCATGTCACGAAAACGGCCAAAGACGCCGGATTCATCCCCGTGTTGTACACCGACGCCGATTACGCCGCGTCAAATGCCTGCTATCAGAAGGTGGGCTTCGAGCTCCGCGGTGAGCTTTGCACGATCCGATGACAGCCTGAATATGAAAGCGCCCGCGCCTGTATCGGCGCGGGCGCTTTTTGTCACTGCGGTCCTATTTCGCTCTTTTGAGGACGCGGCCGTTTCTGACGCCGGTCGCCTCGCCGTGCTCCACGGCGATCTTGCCGTTGACGAGCACGTATTCGATGCCCTCGTTCTTGCGGAAGGGATGGATGTAGTCGGAGTTTGCTTTGACATGGTCATAGTCGATGACGCAGATGTCGGCGGCCATGCCTTCTTTCAGGTAACCGACGCCCTCCAGATGGGCGACGTCGGCGGCCAGTCCCGTCAGGTTGCGGATGACGGCTTCGGGCTCCAGCAGATGATTGTCGCGGATCAGCTCGATGCGGCGGACCATGGTGGAGCTGCCGCGGGGATGACCGCCGCCCACCTGCTCGCGGTCCTTGTGGGCATGCTCGGAGGCGTCGCAGCCCGCCATGACGCGTGGATGCTTGATGATGCGCAGCATGTCGGAGTCGTTCTGGGAGAAGTAGATGGCGGAGACGACGCCGTTGTTGGCGATCAGAATGTCGCAGACGACGTCAAAGGGCTTTTTGCCCTCCTCCCGGGCGATCTCGCCGATGTACTTGCCCACGTACTGCGGCGTCATGTGGGCGCTGCCGATGAGGATGCCGTCGTAGCCCGCGCCGTAGATGTTGCTCTCGAAGGTCTCGTAATCCTCGAAGACGGCGCGTTCCATCTCGGCCCGCAGGGCGGGGTCCTTCATGCGCTCCACGAGCTTGTCGTTGCCGCCCTCGGCGAACTGAGGCGGGATCTGAGAGATCAGGGGCGCGGCGCTGGCAGTGTAGGGGTACTGGTCGGCCCAGACGGTGATCCCCTTCGCCACGCTGTCCTCGATGAGCTTAAGCATCTCGACGGACGCGCCCTCGTACTGGTGGCCCTTGACCTTGAGGTGAGAGATGACAACGGGAATGCCCGACTGCTCGCCGATGTAGATGGCCTCCTTCATGGCGTCGAGGACGTGCAGGCCCTCGCCGCGGATGTGGGAGGTGTAGTTGCCGCCGTAGGCATGGGCGACCTTCGCCAGCTCCACCAGCTCGCGAGTGCCCGCGTAGATGGACGGGGCGTAAACGAGGCCCGTGGAGAAGCCGAGGAAGCCCTCCTCCATGGCCTGGGCCATCAGGTCCTTCATCTGCTCCAGCTCCTCATCGTTGGGCTCACCCATTTTGAAGCCCATGACGCGGCCGCGGATGTTGCCCTGAGAGGCGTAGAACGCCAGGTTCGTGCCCAGCTCACACTGCTCGACGGCCTTCATATAAGACGCGAAGTTATCGCAGAGACGGTACATCTCCTGCGCCTTCTCCTCGCCGTGGGTCTGGCGGACGCCCTCGAAGAGGTTGGGATAGGCGGGCACGGGGCCGGAGCCGCAGTGTCCGGTCAGCTGGGTGGTGATGCCCTGCTCGAGGAAGTTGTAGCCGTCGGTGCCCAGCAGCACCACGGAATCGGAATGGCTGTGGCAGTCGATGAAGCCCGGGGTCACCGTGAGTCCGGCGGCGTCGATGACGCGGGAGGCGTCCTCATCGATATTGGGCGCGATGCGGGCGATTTTGCCGTCTCGGACGGCGACGTCGGCCTGGAAGCCCTTTTCCCCCGTGCCGTCCAGCACGAAGCCGTTTTTGATGATCAGATCGTACATGTTGATCTCCTTTCCCATCCTATTTTTGAAAAAGGGGAGCGCTGGGCTCCCCTTTGGTGTTTTATTTGGTGCCCTTCAGGATCGGGGCGATGCGCTTGTAGATCAGGAAGCTGACCGCCGTGCACAGCATCCCCTTGACGAAGGTGAAGGGCATGTTGAACAGCAGCAGCGCCTGCCAGAGATCCTTGACCCCCGGGACGATGGCCTGATAAGCGGCAATGATGCCCTCCATAGGCATAAAAGCCGTGTAGACCGGATATACAATGTAATAGTTGGTGAACACGCTGATCACCGCCATGGCGCAGGCGCCGAGAACAGCGGCGACGAACGCGCCCTTGCGGGTCTTATGGCTCTTGTACCAGGCGCCGGCGATGAATACGAACACCGCGCCCAGCAGGAAGTTCGACAGCTCCCCCACGCCGCCGGTGCGGGTGACAAGCAGGTGGAGCAGGTTCTTGAACAAGCACACAAGCACGCCCGCCACAG